>CAJYHS010000041.1 GCA_913774715.1 uncultured Siphonobacter sp.
CAAGTAATTAGGATATTTTCACAGAATACGGAATAGATGATCCGGATGATTTGGCTTTTCGCGAGGCAGATGATCCGGATTTCTTTTTGCGTTTACCTCACCAAATCAGAAAACCCGTGAGGGGTAAAGAGGCTGAAATCAAACTAAAAATCGTAAACAGGATTTGTGTGGGCCAGCCGTAAATCCGACCCGTGTGTAAATCCAGATTGGAATTTCGCCACTTCATCGCCAGCGGTTTCTTGTGGTGGTCAATGCGGTCGAAAAATTCACCCGTTTTACTGTCAAAAAAGAAGTAACTGAAACCCCGCCAGCCGTCTTGATTATGGTTGAGAATGGCGTAACACTGCATGGGTTTGTCGGCTTTATCGCTGAAGTAAATACCAATAAGTTTATAACTATTCGGCACGTACTGCTGAATTTGAGCGAAAGCAAGATCTTCTGCTGGAGCCAGCGGTTGATGGAGCGAAGGCGTTTTGTATTCGCGGGCAAAGTTAGGTTTCTCTTTCGCCCCTAATATCCGGTAAATACCCCCTTCCCACCACTTGAAAGACCACACCAGGCCGGTAATGGCGATGAATAACAGGAGGGGTAAGGCATAAAAACCCAAGGTGTTGTGCAGGTCGTAATTCGTCCGTTTCCAGTGTCCATTCCATTTGATGGTTAACCGACTCCTCAGATTTCTGATCTGTCGGGGTAACCAGAGAATAAAACCCGTTAGTAGCATAAGAATAAAAATCAGCGTGGAGCCACCAACGATGAAACTGCCGATGGGTTTGGAAAGTAACAAGTGCTGATGAATTTGCCGATCTACATTGAAAAACTCGTATTTCCGATTGACTACACCTAGAACTTTTCCCTGATACGGGTCCACGAATACGTCATTCCAGTAATCTACCTGAGAAAAATAGGTAAGGCTTACTTTCTCCTTAGGCGTCACTTTCTGAGCGGAGAAGATATAAGGTTCAGCCGCATCCCCGGAAATTTCCACCGATGTGAGTTTCTTTCCGGGGATGGCCTGAGCCGCTAGCGTTCTTAACTGCGATAGATTCAAAGGCTTCCCCAAGGGTTTCACCCGATATAATTCCGAGTGAAAGACTCTGAAAAGCTCTTCTTCGAATACGTAAACCGTACCAGTAATGGAGACGATGAAAACCACCAGTCCCGTGAAGAGGCCGAGCCATAAGTGAACGACTCTGGTGGCTGCTTTGAATCTACCTTTTGCCATTAGAACGTATAATTTATCGTTAACAGCGAATTGGATGGAGCACCGGGGAAGAGGCGGATGTAATCGTAACCACCTACCCAATACGTTTTATTGGTAATATTATTCAGGTTATACTGAAGCTGAACCTTACCCACATTGTAATACACCGCCGCGTTAAACAGCAGGTACGAAGGAATCGTCTGAGCGAGGTTAATGGAAAGATTACGCTTATCCACAAAATTGGTACCCAGACCAATCCCCAGCCCTTTGAAGGTCCCATTTGCGATAGAGTAGCGGGTCCAGAAATTTGCTAGGTTGCGGGGAGCGTTGGGTTTCTGAATGTTACGCTCGGACTCAATCAGCGTTTCGGTAATTTGAGCTTTATTATACGCATAAGAGGCAATCACACTCCAGTTAGGCAGAATCCGTCCGATGATGTCAAATTCGACCCCGCGGGAAACCTCTGCACCTACCTGACGTAATAAATCAGGATTCTGAGCATCATTGGCGTTATAGAGTGTGTTCCTTTGTTTGATTTGATAGATCGCAAAAGAACCCGTCAGACGATCTTCGAGCCAGCTTGTTTTTGCTCCGAATTCAGCCATGTTGCTTTCCATGGGATCAAAGGGACCGCCAGCATTAGGGTTGGCAATCGTAGAAGCCGTTTGTGGATTATACCCCTGTACATAGGTACCATAGAGGTTAATATTTGAGTTAGCCGTAAATACTAAGCCAAAACGAGGTAACCACACAGACTGATTCGTTTTCTTCTCCGTAGCCATTTTATATGCGGCAAAGTCTGTATAGTTTTCATACCGAACCCCTAGCAATGCCTGGAATCGACCAATCTTAAGTTGCTCCTGAATGTATCCAGCATTGAGATAGTAATACGTAGGATCAAATGAACGCTGGGCATAGAATAACTTGCTATCATCCTGAATGCGTTGTGAATTCAGAATAGCACTCAGATCAAAATGAGGGACATTGGGCACTGGATTTCCACTGGCATCAAGTAAGTATCGGGATTTATTAGCCGGGTTATATGTAGCAATGAATCCGTTATTAGCCGCATTTCGGTAGCCACTGGCCTGCAATTGCGAACCACCCACGGGTAGTTTTTCACTGCCATAGTCATAGCCCACCACTAAACGATGTTCGAGGGGGCCCGTAGAACCTTCCACATTGAAGTAACCTGAGAAATTATCAATATATCGGTTTCTTTTTCGCAGGAATACCTGCATGGCCACTTTGTCGGGTAGAGCGGCTCCTGCCGCATCCACGCCGTAAGCATTGGCGGAGCGGTGTTCGTACAGATCTTCCGAATACCCGGTTCTCATATAGGCCGCATTGAAACTAAGCCAGTTGGTTAGTTTCCGATTGAGCGACAACGATACATTGTACGTCTGCTCATTCAGGTAATCATTACCTGTACTCAAAGACAGAGAAGTAGGCGTAGAATACAAATCGTTCGTACCCATAACCGACTGCCCACGATCCAATCGACTTCTGGAATCATTATACACCAGGTCAAAATTGATACGGGTTTTGTCATTCGGCACGAAGGAAAACGATGGAGCAATAATTAGATTTTTATCAAATTGTAGATCGCGAAACGACTGCGTATTTTCATATCCCAGATTCAGACGATATAATAGTGTACTGTCCTTGTTGGCGGGGCCAGTAAAGTCGGCAAGAGCACGGAAATTATTAAAACTCCCCAGCGAAAAACTTAATGATTTACGATTTTCATCCAGTGGTTTTTTCGTTACCCGGTTTACCGTACCTCCAGGGCTGGCGTTACCGAACAGAGCTGAAGAGGGCCCTTTTAGTACTTCCACGCGTTCCAGGTAATTCGCCAGGGGTTGTTTCCAAAATCCTGTACTGGTACGTAGACCATTGATTAATTGGGTATTAGATTGACCATTAATGCGGAATCCACGTATAGTCAGATCATCGTAAAAAGTAAATTGAGTAACACCGCTGAAGTTTTTCACTACTTCACCAACTCGCATCAAGCCCTGGTCAGCGATAAGTTCTTTACTAGCGTAGGAAACCGACTGAGGAATATCCTTAATGTCTGTGGCTGACTTACTCCCAATAAAGGTGGTCGACGTTTTATAAGTCGTTTCTTTTCTGCCAATAATTTCTACCTGCTGTAAAGAAGTACTACTGGAACTTAAGGTAAAAGTGTATTCTAGTCCTCCTGAAGTGGATGTTTTGATCTGATGGGAACCAGGTTCGTAACCAACAATGGAAAGATTTAGTGTATAGGATTTCCCTGGTTCAAGGGCTAGTTGAAAATGACCTTTTTCATCAGTAGTTGTTCCTGATTTCGAAGGAGAAACCATCACGTGTACGCCTTCAAGGCTTTCACCAGCAGCAGTTTTGATGATGCCTTGGATAGTTCCAGGAGTTAGGTCAGCATTCTTTTTCTGCGAAAAGGCTGCATTTGACCAAAGTAATAAGCTCAAGTAAACAAATGGGAGATAGAACTTCTTATACATAGAATTTAATTAATTTAGATTAATTAAAAACAAAGGTATATGTGTTCATTCTTTCTAAATATAAGTTAACCTACTAACCCCAATCTTTTAATCTCATTTTAATAATTGAGTACTGTTACTTAATGAAAAAGGTCGTGCATTACCTAATGCACGACCTTTTATTAAATGAACCGTAGTATTAACGAATGTTGATTTCGTAAGGTAAACGAGCCTGTAAACCGTTCATCGTCTGTAGTTTCTTCAGTTTCTGAACGTAAGGAACCAGATCTCCGAAGGTTGAATTCATAAGGCGAGCTTCCTGCTCGGCATCTACGGTATCAAATAAGGTTTCGAAGAATTCTTTTTTAGCGGGATAACGAACCCGGTATTCACCCGTTTTCAGTTTTGCCTCGGAAGCAGCTATTGAAATAGCTTTATCCAAGCCACCCAGTTCGTCAACCAGACCGTTTTGTTTGCCTTCTAAGCCCGACCATACGCGACCGCCAGCAATGGCTCTGAGCTGTTCAACGGGCATTTTACGACCCTGAGCGGCTTTGTTAGTAAATACCTCATAGAAGCGATCCGTTGAACGCTGGAAGTGAGCTTTTTCAAAATCATCCATCTCACGAGTCAGCGTTGGATAATCCGAATGAGCGTTGGTATTCACACGGTCAAAGGTGATCCCTAACTTATTTTTCGTGAATTCATCGATGCGGAAAAACAGAGAGAAAACGCCAATGGAACCCGTAATGGTGGTAGGCTGAGCCACAATTTTGTTACAACCCATTGCCAGATAATACCCACCCGAAGCGGCATAATTGGACATGGAGGCAATCACTGGTTTTTTCTCACGAGCCAGTTGAATTTCCCGCCACATTACTTCCGAAGCCAGGCCAGAACCACCGGGGGAGTTAATACGTAAGACAATGGCCTTTACATTCTTGTCTTTACGAGCCTTACGAATTTCAGCGGCTGTTTTTTCAGAAGCAATCTGTCCGTCGCTATTGTCACTGCCATCGACAATGCTACCTTCAGCTACGATCACGGCAATTTTGTTATCGGTATTGGGAGAATCCGTATCGGAAATCGTTTTCAGGTACTTATCCAGGCTTACGTAATTAACTTTTTTATCATCCTCGATTTTCAGAACCTTATGGATTGCAGTATCAAACTCATCGTAATATCCGACGTTGGTAACCATCTTATTCTTCAGAGCATCGGTAGGCTCATAAGCTTTGAGCGAATCAGCGATGCTTTTCAATTCCATAACTGAAATTCCACGACTTTTAGAAACTTCATCCAATACCTGATTATAAATGGAATTCAAGAAAGATTTGGTCTGCTCGCGGTTTTCTTCGCTCATATTTTCGCGAAGGAAAGGTTCCACGGCACTTTTATAATTACCCACACGGAAAACTACGGGCTTAATATCAAGCTTATCGAAAGTGCCTTTATAAAATTCGTATTCGGCATTTAATCCATTAAAATCAATACCACCGGATGGATTGAGGTAAATCTTATCGGCTACGGAAGAAAGGTAATACCCTTGTTCGCTGTAAGTTTCACCGTAAGAATAAACGAATTTGCCTGATTTTTTGAAGTCGATCAGAGCATTACGAACTTCTTCGAGAACGGCCCATCCCGTGCTGGGAGAATTCGCTTTCAGATAGATACCTTTGACTTTCGCATCCGTTTTAGCGTAGGCCAGGGCTTGCTTTAACTGAACGACTCCCACCTGACTTTTGCTACTCATGAAAGGTCCACTCAAATCAGACAAAGGATTGGACACATTATCGTGTTCAGTAAAACTTTTGTTTAAATCCAGTTTTAATACGGAATTGTCATCAAGGGTTACGTTTTCACTAGCCGAGCCAACGGCTGAGGCAATGCCAAAGATTATGAAAAACGCAACGACCGAAAAGAGTACCAGTCCTACAAGGGTAGCAAGTACATATTTCAGAAACTGTAGCATAAGGTATGATATGGTGTGTTTTGGAAAAGTAGTATAAGCTAATGCTGTTGTATTCTATAAAAATAACAAGCCCGTCTTGCAACGGGCTTGAAATAAGTCTGAGCGGGATTTCCCGCGGATGAAAGGACGTCAGAAAGGTTCTCCTTAGATAAGGGCCGTTTTAGACGTTAGAGTTTGGTAATCCTGACGGCTCTTGCGAATGACTTCATGAGCTACGTCACGACCATATACGCTATCGATTTCGATAATCGCTTTGGCTTCACCCGGAATATTTTTGTACGTCAGGAAGTAGTGAACCAGACGATTTAATACGCTTTTAGGGCAATCGTTCAGATCAGTCCAGCTACCGTAAACGGCATCGTTTTTCAGAACGGCGATGATTTTATCATCCGCTTCGCCTTTGTCGATCAGGCGAATACCACCGATGGGGATGGCCTGAAGGATAATGTTACCGTGAGGGATGGTTTTTTCTGCCCATACACAAATGTCCAGCGGATCTCCATCACCTTCAGGAATGTCACGACCTGACTGCTCCGTAGCGTACTGAGCGATGGCGTCGCCGCAGTAGGTTTGGGGCAAAAAGCCGTACAGACAAGGCATATAGTTAGAGAAAAGCTGAGGACGGTCAATTTTCAAAAAGCCCGTTTCTTTGTCAATTTCATATTTAACCGTATCCGTGGGTACAATCTCAATGAAGGCGGTAACAACTTCGGGGGCATTTTCCCCGATGGGGACCCCGTGCCAGGGGTGTGCAATTTGGGTCGAAAAACTCATAGGATAATAACCGATTTAATGCGGCTTGACAGACAATAGTCGCTAAAATTAATTAATTATATGTTATAAATGACTCAGTATTAGAACGGTTACACTTTTTCTTCCATTCCTACTTTTTCCCGAAGCTTGTATTCCGTCGTTCGTTCGGCATTGGAGGCCATTAATTCACCGAGAAAACCGGCCAGAAATAATTGCGAACCAACAATGATAGCCGTAAGGGCCAGGAAAAATTTCGGATCGTCGGTTAAGTTACGGAATTTATGACCCGCAGCAATGCTGTAAACCTTGTCAATGCCCAGCCAGGCTGTCGCAACAAAGCCAAGTAAAAACGAAATTACTCCAAAAGTACCAAATAAGTGCATCGGCCGCTTTCCAAAACGGTTGACGAACACAATGGTGAGCATATCCAGCAGTCCGTATATAAAACGCTCTAAACCGAATTTGGTTTTGCCATATTTCCGGGCCCGGTGCTGAACGACTTTTTCTCCAATTTTTGAAAAGCCGTTCCATTTGGCCAGAATGGGGATATTCCGGTGCATCTCGCCGTATAAACGTACGGATTTTGCCACAGGAGCGTCGTAAGCTTTCAGTCCGCAATTGAAGTCATGCAACTGAACGCCCGAAACCCAGCGAGAAACGGCATTAAATAATTTCGTTGGAAGAGTTTTGGTCAGGGGATCGTACCGCTTCTGTTTCCAGCCCGAAATAAGGTCGTATTCTTCTTCAGTGATGAGACGATATAATTCAGGAATTTCGTCGGGACTGTCCTGTAAGTCAGCGTCCATCGTAATAATTACCTGGCCTGACGCTGCCTGAAAACCGGTATATAACGCGGCTGACTTACCGTAATTTCGACTGAAACGCATACCCCGAATGTGCGGATTCTGGAGGGAAAGCTGGCGAATCACCCGCCAGGAGTGATCGTTACTACCGTCATCCACCAGAATGATTTCATACGTAAACAGATGTTCATTCATTACCCGTTCAATCCAGGCACAAAGTTCAGGAAGTGATTCCTCTTCATTGTACAGGGGGATGACAATGGATAACTGATAAAGGTATGGTGGCATTCTCGTAATATCCTGTGAATGAAAGTTTTCTATATAAACTCAGCGAAAATGCAGATATAGAGTAACGTGAATAGATACAAATTTGATCTACGCTGAGGGTTTATTTAGAAAATCAGGTAATAATCTTTTAGCAAATTTACGAATTCCGGCGTGTACTCGTCCGCTTCGTTGCGGATACAAAGCATTTCCGGGGTAATTTCTTTCGGGCTTTGAGATTTGCTGAAGGTAGAAACCATCCGAAACGGAGCTTTAGCGGGTGCGTTTTTCAGGATTAGCTGTTCCTGCAAATGAAGATCGAACGAAGCTAATTCCTTACTTAATAATTCGGTTTCAAAAACGGGTAATAAGACCGTAAATCTTCCCGCTGGTAATAGATGTCTTTCAACAGCCTGAGCTAATTCCGGAAAACTCAAACGTTCGTCGTGAGCGGCTCGATTTCTTCCTTCTTTTGGCGAACGTAAGGAATTCTGAAAAAAGGGAGGGTTGGAAATAATTAACTCATATTTTTTGTCAGCCTCTACCTCCTGAATGGCTGCTTCAATCACGCGGATCTGAGCTGAAAATGGACTCTGAGCAATGTTCTGACGAGCCTGTTCGGCGGAATGGGCGTCAATTTCTACAGCGTCAATCTGATACTCTGATTCCTGAATTCGTTGGGCGAGCATGAGAGGTAACAAACCCGTGCCGGTACCAATATCCAGGATTTTACGCGTATCCGTAACCTTGGTCCAGGCTCCCAGCACGCAAGCATCCGTGCATACTTTCATGGAAGTCTGCTCCTGATGAATGGTAAATTGCTTGAATTGGAAAAAAGAGTTACGCGGCATGCTGTAATGAATCAGACGGAAGTTACTTACGACCAAAATCAGCGGGATTTTCACCCCAATATTCGGTTTCCCATTTTAACACCCGGGTTGTGTACGTATTATTTTTTAACCAGGTTTCAGCCCGGTCAATTAACTCGAAAAGGACCTTGTTCGCTTCTGTTTCGGGAAGTTTGGTGTTCGCAAGCTTATTACGAACCCAGCTAATAGCCGTTTTGGAATCAGAGTAGAGGGGCAGCTGACTATTTACTTTTTTGAGATGAGCCAAGCCGTGAACGATGGCCAGAAACTCGCCGACGTTATTGGTGCCATCCGCAAAAGGGCCCATTCTGAAAATCAGGGTACCGGACGGATATTCAACACCCTGATATTCCATCACGCCAGTGGAGGTATTCCAGGCTGCATCAACGGCTAGGGAAGGGGTAATGGGTTTACCTACGAGAGCCGAATGCTTAGGAGTGGTTACGGCTTTCTTTGCCGTACCGATGTACTTGCCAGGCCCATCCCTAAGGGCCATGACGGCCTGTTGTTTGTCTTCAAAAGATTTATACTGAGCTCCATTGAAGCCCTCAATCTGGGCTTTGGCGTCATCCCAGTGCTCAAAAATTCCGGTATGCCGTCCCTTCCAGACTACGTAATATTTGGTTTTCTTACTCACGAGGGCAAAAATACGATAGAGTTTGGAGTTAAGGGTTTTGAGGGTAGAGTTTTCTACTTCTTAGCGTTGATTACTACTGTTTCCTCATCTGCCCCGGGACAGCAGAAATTAAAGCATTCTAAAAAGAAATGGCTGGTGCAAACACCAGCCATAACCCTAAACTCATAACCCTAAACTCATAACCCTAAACTCATAACCCTAAACTCATAACCCTAAACTCATAACCCTAAACTCATAACCCTAAACTCATAACCCTAAACTCATAACCCTAAACTCTACACTAACTCTTTATACTGCATCCGGTGTAGATTGGCGTAATGGCCTTCTTTCATTAGTAACTCTTCATGGTTTCCCGCTTCGACGATCTTGCCTTTCTCCAGTACCAGAATCTGATCGGCGTTTTGAATTGTGCTAAGGCGGTGGGCAATGACAATAGCGGTCCGGCCCTTCATAAGTTTAGTAATGGCATTCTGAATCAGTTCTTCGGTTTCGGTATCGACAGAAGCCGTGGCTTCATCCAAAATCAGAATGCGGGGATTACGTACGAGTGCCCGAACGAATGAAATCAGCTGCCGCTGACCCACTGAAAGGGTAGCTCCGCGTTCCATAACGTTATAACTGTAAGTGCCTGGTAACTTCTGAATAAATTCATCAGCCCCCACCAGCTTGGCTGCTTCGATTACCTGTTCACGGGTAATGTTCGGATCACCAAGAGTTATATTACGTTCGATGGTATCTGAAAACAGAAAAACATCCTGTAGCACTACACCAATACGGCTCCTCAACCAGCCTAACTCATAATTTTTCAGATCGACATCATCAATCAGAATTTGGCCTTTCTGAATTTCGTAGAAACGGCTCAACAGGTTAATCGTCGATGATTTTCCTGCTCCCGTAGCTCCCACTAATGCGATGGTTTTTCCTGCAGCGACGGTGAAATTGATGTCTTTCAGAACGAATTCCGGTTCATTATAAGCAAACCACACGTTCTTGAATTCTACTTTTCCATGCAGTTCTTCGGGCGTGTAGGTACCTTCATTCTGCGTATATTCATCTGAATCCAGCAGTTTCAAAATCCGATCCGTACTTACTACGCCCATTTGCAGGGTATTAAAGCGATCCGCCAGCATACGAATGGGGCGGAAGAACAGGTTAATGAACATGATGAAGGCCGTAATCGTACCGTAACTCGTCGTTAGGCCAATCACTTCTTTCGCTCCGTACCAGACAATCAGACCCGTTGCCATAGCCGAGATTACTTCTGCCACCGGATAGTATACCGAATAGTAAAGAATAGACTTGACATTCGCATCTTTATGTTCTTTATTCAAAGCCTCAAACTTCTGGTGCTCAATGGGTTCGGCACTGAAAATCTGCACGATACTCATGCCCGTGATGTGCTCCTGAACAAACGAGTTCAGGTTAGAAACGGCAGTTCGAACGATATTGAAAGACTTTTTGACCTTCTCTTTAAAGATGTAGGTCGAAACCAGCATGAGAGGAACGGTGCTCAAACTGATTAAGGAAAGCCGCCAGTCTGTATAAAACATGACGCTGATAATCAGAACTAACTGAAGAATATCACCAGCGATATTGGCAAGGCCTTCCGAAAATACGTCAGCCAGGGTTTCAATATCAGAAATAGTACGAGTGACAAGTCGGCCAATGGGCGTATCGTCAAAAAACTTTAAACGTAGGTAAAGGATTTTTTCATAGAGTTGAACCCGAATGTCTCGAATAATAGTCTGACCTAACCAGCCCGAAAGGTAACTGTTGGCAAATTGAGCAATACCCTGAACCACCAATACGACAATCATGAGGGCCATCATAGTAGTTAAGCCCGCGTGATCGTTCGTAGTAATGTGATGATCAATGGTATAGCGAATCAAAAGTGGAGTTAAAGGAGCCAGAATTGCTCCCAATAATATCAGAACCACCAAGCTGATAAATTTCGTTTGATAAGGCTTGATAAACTGAAACAATCGTTTGATGATGTCCCAGTCAACGATCTTACCACTAACTTTTTCTTCCGTCACGTTGAGAAAAGATTATTTTTACTCCTATTAATACTGGTGATACCGGCAAAAGTACTTTGCTAAATTAACAATTAATAGCAGTAAAGCAGGCGGAAGAAACCGACCGCTCTGTATGATTTTTTACGTATGCAACCAGGGATATAGCTACAATCACATTGCTATCATAAAAGTTTCAGCGAATGAATTCCAATTGGGTTTTGATTATCAGCAGCAGCTTGATTCTGATATCGTATCTGTTCAATTTTATTACCAAGAAAACTAACATTCCATCGGTATTATTACTGATTGGCCTGGGCATAGGGATGCGTCTGTTTGCGGATGGCAGAGGATTTAAGCTAGGTAGAATCAACGATATTCTGCCCATTCTGGGAACGGTTGGGCTGATTCTGATTGTGCTGGAAGGAGCGATGGAGCTGGAGCTCGACCGTAAGAAAAGTAAACTGATCTGGCAATCGCTGGCCGCGGCTCTGGGCATTTTGCTGGCTACGGCTTTTACAATGGCGACACCGTTGGCCATTGCTTACGGCGATTTTCATCGCGGGTTACTCAATGCCGTACCTCTGGCAGTTATCAGTAGTGCCATTGCCATTCCCAGTGTGGCTCACCTAACGGACCCTCATAAGAAGGAGTTTATTACTTACGAAAGCTCTTTCTCGGATATACTGGGTATTATGCTGTTCAATTTCGTATTGGTTAACGACGATTTTACCTGGGGGTCTTTGGGGCACTTTCTGGGCGAAGTCGTGTTAATTCTGGTGATGTGTACGCTGGGATGTATCGTTCTGGTGTACCTGATGAGTCGCATTACCCAGCACGTTAAATTCTTTTTGATTATCGCTCTTTTGATTCTGGTCTATTCGCTGGCCAAGCTCTTTCACCTTTCGCCATTATTACTGATTTTGGCTTTTGGACTGATGATGAACAATATTAATCTGGTGATTCCACCGTTCCTGCAGAAATACCTGGTTCAGGAAAAACTAGAGGAAGAGTTACCCATTTTTAAATCCATTACGGCGGAAAGTGCCTTCCTGATTCGGACTTATTTTTTCGTTCTCTTTGGTTTTTCTATTGATCTGGCTTCACTCACTAACCCCAAAGTCTGGTTGATTGGCGGTATTATGGTCGTCTGTTTGTACACCATGCGGGCTATGTACCTGAAGTGGATACTAAATATCCCTTTGTTACCCGAAGTATTTATCGCTCCCCGGGGGCTGATTACCGTATTAATATTCTTCGGTATTCCGGCAACGATGATTTTACCCGACTTCAGTGGCGTGTTACTATTTACAATCATAGCCACGAACATCATCATGTCGGGTGGACTTATCCTGTATGGTCGGCAAACGGGTAAAGTTATTGCCCCGCCCGAATTGTCGGATACCAGCGATTTACCCGCCGTAGGTGAGCAATAGAAATCTACTGTACTATAAAAAAAAGCCTCAGCTACTTCAAGTAACTGAGGCCTTTTTGAATCTTTATGTACCTATTCGCTTAGATAATTACCATAGCCTACGATCATAACAGAAAGGATAATGACCCCAATGCCCGTTAAAATCGTCCGGAAGGTAGCCGGACGAACCCCTTTCCATTCTTGCAGGTATAAGCCCCAAAGGTTGGAAATGATAATGATACTGGCCGTATGTAAAATCCAGGAACTGGCTCCATTACCCAGTTTGCTTTCGCCCATGCCGTAGAAGAAAAACTGTAAAAACCAGGTAATACCTGCCAGAGCCGAGAAAATGTAATTATTCAGTAGAGGCGTTTTAGCATCCGTATAATTACCGTAGGTTTTATTACGAATATTCAGCAGGACGGACCAGAGCAGGTTAGTGGTTAAACCGCCCCAAAGTACAACTACGAAAATGACGTTATTTTGAAACAGGGGGTTACAACCTGCCGCAACGGCTTGCAGAGCCATGGGTTTTCCGGCTTCGATACCAAAGTTGAAACAGGCACTCAGAATACCCGAGAAGGTAGCAACGATCAGTCCCGTCCAGAGGTTAAATTCCTGAACACTGGCTTTCTTTTCTTCTTCGGAAAGCTCGCCTTCCTTCATTATTCCAGCCTTCCCGCAAATGATAATACCGATCACACAAACCAGCACACCTAATAACACGACCTGACCGCCCGTCGAGTTAATCATTTGTGTAATGGTACCCTCAGTACTGGAAGTAAAAAAGTCTCGATAAATGGGAGGAATCAGGGCACCGAAAACCGAACAGAAACCTAATACTACGGATTGTCCGAGTGATAAACCCAGGTAACGAACGGATAAGCCAAAGGTAAGTCCGCCGATGCCCCAGAGTAAACCCATCACGTAGGTCCATAAAAGCGTATCTGAATCGGTACGTTCAATGATCGACATAAAGTCGGGGATGGTAAGCCAGGCAGCTACGTAAGGAGCTATTAACCAGGAAAATAAGCCACCGATGATCCAGTAACTTTCCCAGGCCCAGGCTTTAACTCGTTTGAAAGGAATGTAAAAACTACCGGAAGCGAAACCGCCAATGAAGTGAAATATAACACCTAAGAGAGCCTGCATAAAGTCAAATGTAGAGGTATACTTAATTCCCAAAGCTAGGGAAGTTCCCGGATTTTCACCATCCCGTACTGTCAGGGAAATAGGGTTTTTCGTGTGTAAGGTTGAATTTTTTGAGTAATGAAAAATGCCACTTATCAGGAACAAGTGGCATTCTGACGAACCTTCAACCTTTTTCTATACTTCACGCAAAACGAATACGTGGATTTGCACCAGAAAAAATACTAATGTGCAAACTATAGTAAGAACGCGTAGGAAGGTAAAAAGTAGTATATAGGGTTTAAGGGAATAGATAGAGACGTAACAAAAAGGGATGAATAACTGCAAAACGTAGAAATCGGCTTGTGTTTAGCCGAATAAAAGCTCATAGCTGTGTTTGACGGACTCCATGGCTCCGAGATTTTTCTTGAAGCGAATTAACCCCTCATTACGAATGCCGTTTTCAGTCGAAATCCCCAGATCCAAAAGCTGGAATCGATGATTTTGACAATAGGTATAGATTCCGGCATTGACGAGAATGAGTGGGCTTAAGGATAAAAATTCGGGATTATCAGCAGGATATAGCGTGTACAGAATGCGGTCATTAATGCGAACCGTTACCGTCAAAGCGGCCAGTTTTCCCGATATGCGAGCCGTAAATACCTGAAAAATACCAGGTAGCTGAGTTACGGAAGCTTGCAGGGTTTCCAGCGACATGGTCATGGGGCGTTGCTTGCGTTTGCGGGCAGCGGCAATGAAGGCGTGAACTTCTGTCCAGTCTGGGCTTTGCCATTCTTCAAAAACTAAACCTTCCCGAAGGCTTTTCTGTAAGCGACGACGAGTAGAGTCGTGGAGATTGATGTTCTGCTGGCCTACGTCAAGGTGTTGATTCAGCTCAGTGCTGGTAACGGTGAAGCCTGCCTGAAGGTAAGCCTGGTGCAGTACACGGGCTAAAGCTGGGTTTAATCCTTCTGGAAATGATCTGATTACCAGGCGGGCAAGTCCTTTGCTTCGTAACTTATTCACCGCTTCCTGAAGAAAAAACTGGAGAGCTTTCGCCGGAATATCCGGGTAACTTTCAACGCCTCCGAAGGTAGCTCGTCTGGGACTCATTCCCTGATCAGTAGCGATGAAAACGGTTAGTCTGGCATGGGTGTAGTCATCTTTTCGCAACAGAAACGTCAGTATCTCATCACCGGGTTGTGCCTGTCCCTTAATGTGATGCGTTTCATTGAAAAGAAATCGCTCGAACAGTGGCGAAGGAATGGTTTGAGGAAGTTGAAGTAGTTGAACGGTGTAATGGTCATTCATAGAAGCAAGATAAGCAGAAGCTTAGCCTTTTTTACTAACGAAAGCATTATTCCTGATGTAAAAGCGGTAAGGCAATTCTACCCCCACCTTAATACCAATACGGGTGGTCTGTACGACTTCAAAATCAGTAAGGACGGAGGGCTCAATACTGAGCGGGCTATCCTGAATCATCCAATAATTCATTTCTTTATGAATCCCCATGGCGTGCACCAGGCTCGCCGGGCCTTTGCATAACTCCGTAGGCTTTAGTGTTCGCTCTGCGTACGTTTTTCCGAAAAACTGCTGAATGCGTTGCTGAGCGGCAATGCGGCGGGCTGCCATTAAATCCAGTCCCTCCGTAGGTTGCAGAGCCCGGATTAAAACGGCTTCTCCGATATTTTCGCCGCCGCTGGAAATATTTACGCAGTAATACTGACCGTAAATCTGATACACATAAATCATCCCTACGGGACCAAACATGGGAGCATTTCGCGTAGTTTTATTACGATAGGCATGGCAAGCCGGATCGCCAGTAAGGTACGCTTCTGTTTCAACAATAATACCTGCGGTACGACCTTCCGGACTTTCATGAATCAGGACGCAACCCAGTAGATTCCGGGCTAACTCCAATGAAGGTTGTTCGTAAAATTCGGTTGACAGCGGCATAACAGATACTTAGAAATAGGGCTAAAAGAAAACGCGGAGTAAGGAATAAAATTCCGTACCCCGCGTCAGTAGATGTTGGGCTTATAATACGTTAGCCGTCTGCTCTTTTATTTTTTCGAGATCGTCTTTCATCCCTACGACCAGTCGCTGAATGGTTGCATCGTTGGCTTTGGAACCAATGGTATTAATTTCCCGCCCAATTTCCTGAGCCATGAAGCCAAGCTTTTTGCCATTTCCTTCTTTTAGGACTTCCCGGAAATAGTCCAGGTGCGTCTGAAGGCGGACTTTCTCTTCGGCGATGTCGTATTTTTCTACATAATACACCAATTCCTGCTCAAAGCGGTTTTTGTCGAAGCCATCTTCTCCCAGTAAATCGGTGATACTTTTCATTAATCGCTCGCGAACGGCTGGAATCCGAAGGCCATCCTGTTGAGCTACCTGCTTCAGACCATTTTCTATACCGTTGATACAGTCACCAAAGATGGTGGTCAAGACCTGACCTTCGCGGTTTCTGAATTCCTGACATTCCGCTAAAGCCGTGCGAACCGCCTGGATAACCAATTGCCACTCCGCCTCCGATGATTCGCTTACCGTTTCGGTATTTAAAGCATTAGGCCAGGACATGGCTATTTTAAACATTTCCAAATCATCGAACGATTCCGTAATGTGGTAAAAACTTTCCCGTAAATCCTGGAAGTAGGTTTTTACTAAAGGACGATTTACTGAAACGGAAGCTTCGGCCTGAGCCGTTTTAACGACCTGTACTGAAAGTTCCAGCTTACCACGCTCGAGTTCCGTAGACAAGAGGTTTCGTAGTTCAATTTCCCGACTGGAAAAGCTACGAGGTAATCGGCAAAAAATATCTAATCCCTTTGAATTGAGAGTTTTAATTTCGGCAGTAACCTGTAAGCCATCCGCTTCAAGCACGCCCCGGCCAAAACCGGTCATGGATTTTAACATAACAAAACGGGTAGTAACGGGAACAACTTATGCTTCGGGGTTCTCGTCTGTTTTAGGTTTAGGTGGCGTTTTGGCAAACAACAGCGACTGAGAAATCTCCAGCAATTTCCGCTGGGTTTCTTCGGGCGTTTCCTGATTTCGTTGCTGACCCTGTTTAGGTTGCTGCTGACGAGGAGCTTCCCGTCGTTCCTGACGGTTTTGCGGTTCTTCGCGTCGTTCCTGATTGTTTGCGTTACGCTGGAAGCGATTGTTGCGATTCTGATTCTGACGATCTTCCCGACGTGGACGTTCACGGGGTTGTTGCGAGTCGTCTGAATTGCTAGCTGCTGGTTGCGAAGGCTGCTCCTGGCGATTGGGGCGATCTTCGCGTCGTTCCTGATTATTATTATTACGCTGGAAGCGATTGTTCCGGTTTTGACGATCTTCCCGGCGAGGCCGATCATTCTGGCGGTCTTCTCGACGGGGCTGTTGCTCCGGTGAAGGCTGTTCGTCAACCGGGCTTTCGGTTAGCTCAGGTAAGGTTTCAATAACTTCAGAAATGGTTGGCTGAGTTACCTCAATGACCACTTCTTCTGAAGCAACGATTGATTCCTCTTCCTGTGGCTGCTCTTCTCTTTTCGGACGATCCTCTCGACTGGGTTTCTCCTCTCTATTCGGACGATTATCCCGACGGCGATCTTCCCGGTTTTGTGGACGTTCGCGAGGCTGCTCATTACCCAGTTTCGGATCACGTTCCTGTTGGGTCGGAATCTCGATTACGGGAGGCGTGGCGTTCGCCCGTTCGGCTTTGTCCGCTTCAATTTCATCCCATTGCTCCCGGTTACGCACAATGTCCAGAGCCGTGTAAATGGCGTGTAACATTGAGCTATGATCGGCCAGATTTTTTCCGGCAATGTCATACGCCGTCCCGTGATCGGGGCTGGTGCGAACAATGGACAATCCCGAAGTGAAGTTTACTCCATCTTCAAAGGCCAACATTTTAAAGGGCATCAGACCCTGATCATGATACATGGCCAGAATGGCGTCGAATTTCTTCCAGTTATTGGCTCCGAAGAATCCATCGGCCGGGAAGGGTCCGTATACCAGATGGTTATTCTTGCGGTATTGATCAATTACGGGGATAATCACTTCTTTCTCTTCGTTACCCAAAAGCCCGTCTTCGCCCGCGTGTGGATTCAACCCAAGCACGGCAATGCGAGGTTTATTAATACCAAAATCTTTATGTAAAGACTTGATAATCTGATTCAGTTTCTTGGAAACGGCCTCCTGACTGATGTTGGAACGCACCCGGCCCAGCGGAACGTGACCCGTCACCACACCAATTTTCAAACGTTCCGAAACCATAAACATCAGATATTCGGAGGACTGGAAAGCTTCGGCCAGATACTCGGTATGTCCGGGAAATTTAAATTCCTCAGACTGAATGTTGTACTTATTGATTGGAGCTGTTACCAGTGCCGAAATCAAACCCGCTTTGAGGTCTTCTACGGCTTTGGCCAAGCTTTGAAAGGCTGCCTGACCGGCTTCGGGATGCACTTTACCAGGTTCGACGTTAGTCTGGCTGTCATCAAAACAGGTAATCACGTTTACCATCTTATGATTCAACTGATCGGCTGAGGGAGCCGGGTTCAGTTGCCAGTCTTTCATATCGTACAAATGTTTGTAACGATTCAGAACCCGCATGGATCCGTAGATCACGGGTGTAAAGTGTTTATTGAGGTGATTTCCGTGTAAGGCCTTGAGAATTACCTCCGGGCCAATGCCGTTGTAATCACCCATACTGATGCCAATTATCGGCTTTTGTGCTTGCTCGCTCATATCATTTCATCGGGTCAGCAATTTCGGTTTACTGACGTAAATAAGCAGTTCGTGAAGCGAAGTTACACCATCCACCCAAGAATTAGACCAGTTCGCGGATTTTTCGGAAATTCTAAGTCGAATAAAGGGTGTGGGGGTGGATTTCGAGGAGGTTTGATTAGTGTTTGAAAGTTTGATAATTTAGATAAGGTCAGGGCTGGCGGAGTTATGCTATTTAACAGTAGAAGGGCTATTCGGTAATAATAGGGTTACTGCGTAATTTTTCAAACCTTCTTAACTTTTCAAACGCCACTCAAACCTTCAAACGATATCCAACGATTCAAACCCAGTCCTGCGTGTGGTTTTTTTATAAAATCAAGCGAACTTTGGAGATTAGTATTAGGGTTATCCTAAGCAGGCACAATTACTTTTTTGAATGCTATGAAAGCTCAGCTCAGCGACTGGGCCCCTTTACCATGAAGAAAATTTTCATTTGCGATGAGATGCACCCCAGTCTGTTCGAAATGCTCGAAACGGCGGGGCTTGACTATAGCTATCAACCCAAAGCCAAACGTGAAGAAATTCTGGAGCAGATCGGTTCTTATGAAGGACTGATGATCCGTAATAAAACGCGGATAGATGAAGCCTTTTTACAGGCCGCTCCCAAGCTGGAATTTATTGGAAGAGCCGGAGCAGGACTGGATTTGATTGATAAAGAAGCCTGTGACCGGCATAAGGTTCGTCTCTTTGCTGCCAATGCGGGTAATATGGATGCTGTTGGCGAGCATGCCATGGGCATGTTACTGGCTCTGATGAACCACATTCACACGGCTGACCGGGAAGTACGTCAGAAAATCTGGTTACGCGAAGCCAATCGTGGGACCGAGCTGGGCGGTAAAACGGTGGGATTGATTGGCTATGGACATAACGGTTCGGCCTTTGCCAAACGCCTGAGTAGCTTTAATGTGAAGGTGCTGGCGTATGACAAATACCGCGACAACTATTCCGATGCCTACGCCGAGCAGGCTACGATGGAGCAGATTTTTGAAGAAGCCGATGTTTTAAGCCTGCATATCCCGCTGACGGAAGAGACGAATTATCTGGTGAAAGAAGAATTTATTGCTCAATTCAAAAAGCCTTTTTACCTGATCAACTGCTCGCGGGGCGAAATTGTGAAACTGGCGGCGGTACTCAAAGGACTGCAATCGGGAGCGGTCTTGGGAGCGTGTCTGGATGTGCTGGAAAATGAAAAACTGCACCAGTTACCCGATGGCCCGGACGAAGTTTTTGATACTTTGATTCAGTTACCCAACGTCATTTTTACTCCGCACGTAGCCGGATGGACACATGAAAGTTACGTGAGAATCAACGAAGTGCTGGTACGGCAGATTGCTGATTCAGTTTTGAATAATTGAGTGAGAGAATGATTGAATAAAATAACTACTTAAGCGATGCTTCATTCCTTAGAAATTAAAAACTACCGAAACCTACGTCATCTGGTTATTCCGAAATTAGGTCGGGTTAATCTGGTGATTGGAAAGAATAATACGGGGAAGAGTAGTTTGTTGGAGGCGGTAGCGATATATATTATTTTCGGAAGTAATAATTTTTTTATTAGACTTATTAATTTCCAAATGATTAGAGGAGAAATTGATTTTTCTTCTGATTTGAAAATTATTAATGAAGCTAGTAACAATCCTCAAATAGTATTTAACAAACTTAATGAAATTCATTTTTTGTCTTTGTTTTATAACAGAGAAATAGATAAATATTTGAAAGATGGGAAAAGTATATTTATTAGTTCAAATAGAGGTATTTTTGAATTAAATATAGTTAAATCGTATTTTAACGAAAATAATGAATTTAAAATAGCCTCAAAAAAAGACGAAATTCCAGGACTATCATTTTCAACTGAGGTATTTGCTGGATTGAGAGTAGGGAAAGATATAGATTATATGGCTCTACCTATCAGTGGTAATACTAATTATGGGCAAAGATCAGAAATTAATAAAAAGTTAAATAATACATGCGGGTTTGTGTCATCCAGTTTTAATCCGTTATCTGAGTCTTCAGACAGAATACATTGGGGAGCAATTGTTTTAACTGAAAAAGAGAAGTATGTAATTGATGCATTAAAAATAGTAGAACCAAGAATAGAACAACTATCATATGCAGGTGACAATCTTGGAAAACCCTATGTTAGATTAAAAAATGAATCAATGCCAGTACCACTTCGGAGTATGGGAGATGGTATTAATAGAGTATTGAAAATCATTCTTTCAATGGTCGTCTGTGAGAATGGAACATTTATAATCGACGAATTTGAAAATGGTTTACATTATTCCGTTCAGGAAAAACTGTGGGAGATTATTTTTCAATTAGCCGATAAATTAAATATTCAGGTTTTTGCTACTACGCATAGTAATGATACAATTAAATCATTTGAATCTATTGTAAATAGTAATGAAAGCTATAAAGATAGCCAGTTGATTAAGCTAATAAATGTAGATGGAGATATCAAACAGGAAACTGCCGATGCAGAAGATTTGGAAATAATTGTTGACGGCAATATCGATCCTCGTTAATGAAAATAGAAGAGAAATTTAATCAGAAATTATTAGTTGAAGGGAACGATGATCAACATGTAATTTGGTCTATCTGTGATAAAAATAAAGTTACTGAAAGTTTTGATATTATCGATTGCGGAAGTGATTCTCAATTATTAAGACAATTATCAAGAAGAATTAGATTTAACGCTGATAAGGTCAAAGCGATTGGAATATTACTCGATGCAGATACAAGTTTGCAGAAAAGATGGAATGAGATAAAAAAACAAGTCAAGGATTTAGGTTATGCTTTACCTGATGTTCCAGACGCAAATGGCACCATTATTGAATCTTCCAGTTATTATCCACGTTTAGGCATATGGCTGATGCCTGATAACTTACAAAGTTCTGGGATGCTGGAAGATTTCGCTAAAGTATTAATTCCAGAGCAGGATGAATTATTGATGGAGGTAGAGCAGGTATTGATTAAAATAGAAACTGCTCCCCGAAAAGCTATCTATAAAGATATTCACAAAGCAAAGGCTTTAATACATACCTGGTTAGCCTGGCAAGAAGATCCCGGAACGCCGATGAGTTTGGCTATTACTAAATCGTATCTGAATCACAACCACGAATTAGCCATTCGTTTTGTAACCTGGCTAAATGCCCTTTTTAATCCAACAACAAACAACCAGTAACAAACAATTCAACTACGTTGCTTTATCCTAAAAACATAGAAGAAAAACTCGGATTCGACCGGATTCGTCAGATGCTTAGCGAGGCTTGTCTGTCTTCGCTGGGACGGTCGTTTGTGGAGAAAATACGCTTTTCTGACCGCTTTGACCAGATTCAGAAGATGGTCGGGCAGGTGGCAGAAATGAAGGAAGTCGTGGCTCACGAGCCCGATTTTCCGCAGTCAAATTACATTGATGTTAACCAGCAAATTGCCAAAGCTCGTATTGAAGGGGCTTTTTTAACCGAAGAAGAATTCTTTGATCTTAAATTATCGCTGCGAACGATTCAGAGTATCCAGCGATTTTTTGAGACGAAAGAAGAACCCAGTTTTCCGCATTTACGGGAGCTGACCACGCAGGCTTTTCAGGAACGCAAAACGGATGATGAGGACAAACCCCGTCGCAACAAGAGCGATGAATTGTCGCTGTTACTGAAAGAAATAGACCGGATTATTGATGATCGCGGTCGCCTGCGGGATAATGCGTCGGCGGAGTTGCAGCACATTCGCCGGGAGCTGATTTCCGAGCAAAGTCGCCTGCGGAAAACGCTGGATTCCATGCTACGGACGGCTCAGCAAAATGGCTGGGTGCCCGAAGGGGCTACCATGACCGTACGGAATGGCCGGATGGTTATTCCGCTCGTGGCCGAGCACAAACGCAAAATTCGCGGCTTCGTGCAGGACGAATCAGATTCGGGAAAAACGGTCTTTCTGGAGCCTGCCGATGCCCTGGAGTCGAACAACGAAATCCGGGAACTGGAATCGCGAGAACGCCGGGAAATTGTACGGATCTTGATGGAATTAACTTCCAAAGTCCGGCCTCATACTGAAGAACTCAAGCGGGCGTATACCTTTCTGGGAATCGTCGATTTTATCCGTGCCAAGGCAAAACTGGCTTTGGAAATGGACGCGAACGCCCCGCATTTTGTGCAAAAACCGCTGGTTGACTGGCACGGTGCCCGGCATCCTCTGTTACTGATGAGTTATCAGAAACAGGGCCGAAGTGTTGTGCCTTTGCACGTAAAGCTCGATCACGAAGAACGGATTTTGCTGGTTTCCGGCCCCAATGCCGGGGGGAAGTCCGTCATGCTGAAGACGATTGGTCTGATTCAATACATGTTCCAGTGCGGATTACTGGTTCCGGTCGATGATTTCTCGACGATTGGACTCTTCCGCAATCTGTTCATGGATATTGGTGATGAGCAAAGTCTGGAAAATGACCTTTCGACGTACTCGTCACACTTAACCAACATGAAGCACTTTCTGCTTCATTCGGATAAAAAAACGTTGTTCCTGATCGACGAATTTGGAACGGGAACGGAGCCCAGTTTGGGCGGAGCCATTGCTGAAAGTATTCTGAACGAAATCAACCGTTCGGGAGCCTATGGTGTGATTAACACCCACTATTCCAACCTGAAAACCTTCGCTGACCGGACGGATGGACTCGTAAACGGGGCCATGCGTTTTGACGCCGAACACCTGGAACCGCTCTATCAACTGGAGACGGGCAAGCCCGGCAGTTCGTTTGCCTTTGAAATTGGTCGGAAAATTGGCTTACCCAAGCCTGTACTTGATGCGGCCCGTCAGAAGCTGGATCGGCATCAGGTCAATTTCGAGAAGCTTTCGAAAGAACTGGAAATTGAGAAAAAGGTATTTCAGGATCGAAATACTCAGAATTTACAGCGGCAAAACGAACTGGATAAGTTAACCGAACAGTACCAGACGCTGAAGAACTACCTCGATACGGAGAAAAAACGCTTACTCAACGAAGCGAAAGCTCAGGCGAAGGAGTTGCTGCGGGAAGCGAATGCGAAGATCGAGAATACCATTCGGGAGATTCGCGAGCAGGGAGCCGAAAAACTGGCCACGAAAGAAATTCGTCAGCAGTTAACGGATTTCTCCAGCAAGCAACTCCAGCCAGAGGTTATCGCTCCACCGAAAGCGGCTCCCGTTAATGAGGTGGAAGTCGTAGGTGGCGTAATTACTACGGGTTCGCTGGTGCGGATAAAAGGCCAGAACACCGTAGGCGAGGTGCTGGAGCTGAAAGGCAAAGACGCCGTTATCGCTATCGGTGATTTACGAACGACAATCAAAGTAAATCGCCTTGAAAAAGTTAGTCGCAAAGAATTCAAGGCTGCCACGGGTGAAGATAAACCGCGGGCTAAATTGACCGGCGTTGATCTGAATGAGAAAGCGGTAAATTTCTCGTTCAATCTGGACATTCGCGGACGACGCGGCGAAGAAGCTATGGTGGAAGTCGATAATTTTATGGATGATGCCATCATGCTGGGGTATCCTGAATTACGGATTGTCCACGGAAAAGGTGACGGGATTTTACGTCAACTTATTCGAAATCACCTGCGTAGTTACTCGCAGGTTTCCCGCATGACCGACGAACACCCGGATCGGGGTGGAGCGGGAGTGACCATTGTTGAAATGAAATAAAGCTCTGATGACAAGTTCTGGGGGTGGGGTTATTTCCGAATAGAAATAACTCCGCCCCCTTTTATGTTTCATCCTGCCAGAGATTCGCAGGAAAATGCTATTTTGCGTCCCGACGATTGAAGTACTGGTTCAGAATTTTTGATTAACTGGAGGATCCCTAAAAGAAATGAAAGAGTTAACCAAAGTGATTCATTTTAGTTACTTACACTAGAAGTGGAACACACGCCAGTCGGTGATGCTATCTTTTTCATCCCAAACGATTCGTTTATTCATTTGCAGCCCATCCTTATGGCGAAGTCAAGCACCAAACCTCAACCTCAGGAGAGTATTCCCGAAGTTTCGGCAGAAATACCTGTCATCTTTAAACCTGTAGAACCCATTAGCCGGTTTACAGAATTTGATATTCACCTGTTTGCTTCGGGCAAGCACTTTAAATTATACGAAAAACTCGGCTCGCACGTCATGCAACATGACGGAGTAACGGGAACATATTTCGCCGTTTGGGCACCAAACGCCCGTTACGTATCGGTCATCGGGAATTTCAACTATTGGGATCGCGGAACGCATCGGTTATACGTTCGTCATGATAGTTCAGGCATTTGGGAGGGATGGATTCCGAACGTAGGAAATGGAGAAGTATATAAATATTTTATTGTTTCCAATTCTGGTGAAGAACTGGAGAAAGGCGATCCTTATGCGTTGCGTTGGGAAGAGCCACCCTCCACGGCCAGCGTGGTTTGGGATACCTGGTACGAGTGGAATGATCATGAGTGGCTACAAATCCGGGGAGAAAAAAATAAACTGAATGCTCCTATTTCAGTCTATGAAGTGCACTTGGGTTCCTGGTTGCGTGATCCTAATGATCCCGACCGTCGGTTGAAAATTCCTGAATTCGCGGACCGTCTCGTCGAGCACGTCAAGGAGTGTGGCTTTACGCACGTAGAGTTTATGCCTTTGATGCAACACCCATACGAACCTTCCTGGGGGTATCAGATTACCGGCTATTACGCGGCTAATACTAAGTATGGCTCACCTCAGGACATTATGATGTTGATTGAAAAACTTCATCAGAATGACATTGGTGTGTTTCTGGACTGGGTGCCTAGCCATTTCCCCGGCGATTCCACGGGACTCTATCGATTTGATGGTTCCCATTTGTACGAGCATGCCGATCCCCGTCAGGGATATCATCCTGACTGGAAATCATACATCTTCAATTATGGTCGGAATGAGATCAGAAGCTTCCTTTTATCCAACGCTGTTTTCTGGCTGGATCGTTACCATGTGGACGGTCTTCGGGTAGATGCGGTGGCTTCGATGCTCTATCTGGACTACTCACGAAATGCCGGAGAATGGGTTCCCAATATTCACGGCGGTCGTGAAAACCTGGAATCAATTTCTTTATTCAAGGAACTTAATACCATCATTTACCGGGAATATCCTGATACCCAAACCATCGCGGAAGAATCAACCGCTTTTCCCGGCGTTTCCCGTCCTACGTATACGGGTGGTCTGGGTTTTGGTATGAAATGGATGATGGGCTGGATGAACGATACGCTCAAGTATTTCGAAAAAGATCCTGCTTACCGCAAGTACCACCAGGATCAGTTTACGTTCAGCACGGTGTATGGCTTTACAGAAAACTTCATGTTACCGCTTTCGCACGATGAAGTGGTGTATGGCAAAAAGGCTCTGGTTTCTAAAATGCCTGGCGATGAGTGGCAGCGTTTTGCTAACCTTCGTCTGTTGTACACCTACATGTTTACTCACTCGGGAACGAAGCTGATTTTCATGGGTGGTGAATTCGGACAAACCAGTGAATGGAATTTTACTCAATCCCTCGATTGGCATTTATTACAGTATGCTCCGCATCAGGGCATGAAGAACCTGATTTCGGAAATTAATGCCCTCTACAAGAAAGAGCCAGCTTTATACGAGAAAAGCTTCACTGCCGACGGGTTTGAGTGGATTGATACACAGGATAAAGAGAATTCCGTAGTGATTTACTCACGGAAAGGTAATAGTCCTAAAGAAACGCTGGTGATCGCTCTGAACATGACACCCGTACCGAGAACTAATTATCGGATAGGGGTGCCCATGCAGGGAATGTATACCGAAATTTTCAACTCTGATTCTATTCGTTTCTGGGGTACGGGTCAGTATGAAAATGGAACGTATATGGCCGAAGAAATTGCCTGGCAAGGAAAAGCTTACTCCATCGGTATCAACATTCCGCCTTTATCAGGGGTAGTGTTTAAAGTATGGTAATGGAGCTTAATGTTTTGAGTTGAATAAAAGAGAGGCTCGGTTTAAAAACCGAGCCTCTCTTTTATTGCCGTTGCCAGCTTTTCCGCTGGTAACGGCCTGTAACTAAAAAACCATAAACTGAAGACTGACAACAGAAAACTGATAACTACAAAGGATTTTGCTTCAGATTCGGGTTCAGTACGATTTCCGATTCAGGAATTAAATGCACGACCTGTTTATCCGTGGGAGGAACCGTTTGCTGACCAGTTTGGGTGTTATGATACCCCGGATAATTCCGCACCAGACTTCGGTTATTACGATACAGATCAAAAGCCCGGTGTCCTTCAAAAGCCAGTTCCAACCGACGTTCTTGCAATACTACGTCCAGAACGGTAGCTAAGCCTTTCAGGTTACCCGTGGTAAAAAGCTCGTTACCCGTCAGACCCGCCCGCGTGCGGATTTTATTAACGTCGGTGAGGGCCTGTTCATTCTGCCCTTTTTTTGCGTAGGCTTCCGCCCGGTTTAGATACATTTCCGATAAACGTAAGACGACGGGAGAGCTTAACGTAGGAATACCGCCCTGATTGGAAAACTTGGTAATGTAAACCTTATCAATCCCGTTTCGTTTTTCCTGAGCACCCGTTGAGGTTAACTTCCGAACCAGAAACGAACGACGTTTATCATTGGGAAATTGATTAATCAAATCCTGATACGCCTGTGAGGCATACACCTCTCCCCAACCTACACCGCCCGGCGAGGTATAATACATCGAACCGATGGCACTCCAGGTTCGGTCATCCTTAAGGGTATGCGTTATTGCAAAAATAGTTTCTGGATTTTGCTGATTTTCAAGGGTATAATAATCAGGAACCTGCGTGGGAGTCGCCAGTGTATATTGGCCGCTGTTAATGACTAAATCCGCTTCCTGAATAGCCAGATCATTTTGGTTTTGATACAAATAAACCCTTGATAATAAGGCATGAGCTACTGCCGCCGAAGCATAACTACTGGTTTTATCAATCGTCATCAGTGTCGCCGCCTTCTTCAGGTCCGTTACAATAAAGTCGTAAACTTCTTTTACCGTTGCCCGACTGGCGTTATCATCCGGCGTTAAATCCGTTTTGATAATAACTCCGGGGTTACTTTCCGGGCTTTGGGTATAAGGTCTTCCGAAAAGCCGGACCAGGTCGAAATGAATCATGGCCCGCAGGAAAAGATTCTCCCCAAGAATCTGATCCGTTTCCTTCGCTTGCCCTTCGTTAATCGCTGTAATTACTTTATTACAGCCAATGATAGCAGCGTAGGCTTTTCGATAAATTTGCAGAGCATTTCCCTGATCAGACGTATGCCGATAGGTGTAAGTCAGAAACAGAGGGTCGGTCGTCGTTCCGCTGAGTGTGATATTATCCCCCTGATACTCATTCATGATGTACAGGTTCCTTGTGTAATCTTCCTGTTTGATAATGGAATAATTTCCATCCGTTGCAGCCCGTAACCCCTGCGTGTTCGTTAATAACTCCGATTCTGAAAGACCATCGTAAGGCTTTTTGTCAATGCTGCACGAACCCAGCAGGATCAGACAAACGGGTAAAAATCGTAGGGTATGAAAAGTCTTCATAGGCAATTAGAAACTAAGTTGAATACCAAAGACAAACTTCTTGCTAAAGGGATATTTTGTTCCGACCTCGCCCGTTCCGGGAACATCGGGATCAATCCCGGAAAATTTAGTGATCGTAAACAGGTTATCCGCGGAGGCCGTCAGGCGAAGACCCGCGAGTTTGGCCTTCTGCATCACTTCCGAGGGGAAATCGTAGCTTAGGCTAATGTTACGCAGCCGGAGGTAATTCCCATTTTCAATAAACCGAGAAGAAGGCCGCTGTGAGTTATTATTACCACCCAGTACGTATTTGGGATGCGTGGCCACATCGCCTGGCTGCTGCCAGCGGGACCAGCCATTAGGAAGAGCCATTAAACTATAGCGATCATAAGCCCCGTCACTGTCGAACAACTGACGGTCGCCGTTGTAAATCATGGCTCCCGCTGAATACGTAAAGAAGGCATTCAGTTCCAGATTTTTCCAGGTAAAAACCTCCCGAATACCACCAAAGAGTTTAGGGTTCGCATTCGTGCCGATGAACTGCAGGGTAGCTTCGTTATAATTAGTAGTTGAACTGGTGCTACCGTCCGTATTTAATTTTTCCCAGGTAGGGCTACCCGTTTGTGATTCTACGCCGAGCCAGCGGCGGGTATACCAGCTGTTTAGCGGCTGATCAAGAGCAAAGGGACGTAAGCCATTCGCCACAAACGTACGGTCTCCGTACAATTCGGTTAACTTGTTCCGGTTCATGCCGGCATTCACTTCCATGAGCCATTTGAAGTCCTTTTTCTGGATGATGTCGCCCGAGAGAACGATTTCCAAGCCCTGGTTACGAACGGCTCCGATGTTCTCGGTGATGTAGGCATACCCACTGGTTCCCTGCAAGGGCCGATTGAATAAAAGGTTATTCGTCAGTCGGTTGTAAATATCGGCGGTGATGGAAAGGCGTTTCCAGAGCGTCAGATCTACTCCCAGGTTAGCATTATTGGAAACTTCCCAGGACAGATTCGGATTTTCGATACGGGTAGGGTAGGCCGAGGGAATGCCCGCATACTGATCAGTCAGGTTATACAAACCCTGAGCGGCGTAATCGCTGATACCGTCGGCATTACCCGTAGTTCCATAACTGGCTCTAAATTTCAGTAAACTAATGGTTTGATTATTACTTAGAAAAGCCTCGTTACTGGCGTTCCAGGTTAAGCCCACCGCGTAGAAATTTCCGAATTTCTTACTCCGTCCAAACTTGGAAGAACCGTCCCGCCGGAACGAAGTCGTTACAATGTACTTATCGTTATATCCGTAGTTAGCCTGAAAAAGATAGGAAGAAAAGGCGTTGTCAGTCTTGGTTCCTTCGATGCTTTCGGGTTGGGAGGTGGCATCCAGAATGTCGAGACCCGAGTAAATACCCTTACCCGTTGCTCCCAGCGATTGGTAATAGTAAGTCTGATACTCATAACCTGCTAGTCCGTCAATGCTATGTCCGCCAGCAAACTCATGTTTGAAGCGTAGCAAATTAGAGGTTAGTAACGTGTAATTTCGACTATTGAACTGACTTAGCCGGCCCTGCACGTCAGCCGCACTATTACCCCGGGCATCCTGGCTACTTTCACTGTAATAAATGCTGGTCTGAGCCCGGTTGGTTGTTGAAAGCGTCAACCAGGGTAATAATTCATATTCAGCCTTAAAAAGCAGATCACCCGCCAAGGTGTTTTCATTGAATTTTTCAAACTGCTGGTTATAAATGAAGTTGGCATTGTCGCGTCCGAACCAGCGTTTGGCTCCGGTAACGGGGTTGTAAGGCTGTCCTTCGTAATAAGGATCGTCGTAAGGCAGATAGGTATACGCTCCGTACAGCGAACCACCGCTGTTGTCGTACCCACGAGTATACGTTCCGGCAGCATTAACGGTGAAATGCAATTTATTTGTTACATCATGGTTGAAGTTCAGCCGGGCTCCAAAACGATCCAGTCCCGTTTCCTTCAGAATCCCTTCTTCCTGATAATAGTTACCGCTTACGAAAAACCGACTCTTCTCTGAGCCACCTGAGGCGTTGAGTTCGGCTAACGTATTAGAAGCCGTCCGAAAAGCCTGATCAAACCAGTTGGTATTCGCATTAGCTTCAGGAGTAGGCAGAAAGTCATTCACATTCTGACCGGGGCGGTCACGTTCAAAAGCCTGTTTTTGCAGAGCATATAATTCCGAGCCATTCATTAACCGAAAATTTCCCAGACTCAGCTGCCCCACGCCTTTATTGAAGCGGGCGGTTACTTTCGTTTTTCCCGCTGCTCCCCGTCGCGTTGTCACTACGATTACCCCGTTGGAAGCTCTGGCTCCGTACAACGCCGTTGCGGAAGCATCTTTCAATACGGTAATGGACTCAATATCACTCGGATTGGGAATGCCTCCAATCACGCCATCCACTACGTAGAGCGGATCAGAACTGGCCGTAAGCGTACCCACGCCACGGATAATGATTTTAGGAGCACTTCGTGGATCGCCCGAGTTAGTACCTACCTGAACCCCCGCAGCTTTACCTTGTAACATTTGCGAAACACTGTTAGCCGTTACATCTTTCAGGTTCTTGGGCGTAATCGCCTGAGCCGAACCCGTCATGTTTTTCTGCGTCGTGGAGCTATATCCCATCACGACGACTTCGTTCAGCTGGGTATCTGATTTAAGTAGAGAAACATCCAGGGAGCTGCGGTTTTCAATGGCTACGGCTAAATTCTGATATCCTACTGAACTAAATTCCAACGTAGCTGTCGGACTTACCTGAAGGGTAAATTGACCATTGGCGTTGGTAGTCGTACCTTGAGTGGTGCCCCGAACTAGAATGTTTACACCTGGTAGCGGCTGTCCGGTATCATCTCGAACCGTTCCGGAGAGTGATAATTGCTGGGCGTAACTCCACAGACTTATCATCAGCCCAAGTAAAACAAGGGAGAATTGTTTCATAGTTTGTAAATAAGTTAGTGAACGTAACAATCAGAAAATCAGGGTGTATTTTCCCTTTGAATCCACTCCTGAATGGATTCAGTATTGAAATTTTTGAGTACAACGGCGTGAATGCTGCAGTCAGTCAGCACCAAAGTGAAAGCGGAAATGATCAGCTACGATTAAGCTTTAGGGAACACTTCCGGAATTGATTAAATAAGGTTTAGAGTGAAGTGATTTCTGGAATTAGTTTCGGGTGAATAATCAGGAAAATAATGGCGGCTATCAGGAGTTTCTGCTATGAAATTACGAAGCAAAAAGAGGAATGCAATAGGCTCTGAGAGCCTAGAAATGAAGAATTAAGGATACCGGGCATGTGCAAACGGTTGTACTTCCCATAGCAAACGTTTGCACAAAAAATAATAATTTTTTAACAGCTTTCACTTTTACAGGCTTTAGGGTTACTATAATTAATAGTCTTGGCTGAGAGGTGAAATTATTTACCTATCAGAGCGACTAGTTCGAAATTATATTTTGTTAAATATAAACATTGATTACTTTTTAAATGGTATAAAGCGTTTTCTGTTAAAATAGGTCAGAACGGATAATAGTTTGGTTTAATTCAAGAGCACAGTCTTTTCTTCGGTGGAATGCATATTCCTGAAAAAACTTTCCCGAACTTTGCCGACCCCTGACGCGTTCGGGGGTTTGGAAACAAGATACACGAATGTTCCTGACTATTATGAAATCAAAGCTTCACCGCGTTCGGGTAACGCAGGCGGAGCTGAATTACGTAGGTAGCATCACCATTGACGAAGACCTGATGGAGGCCGCTAACCTGCTGGAGAATGAAAAAGTACAGATTGTTAACAATAACAATGGCGAACGTTTTGAAACGTATGTAATTGTGGGCGAACGGGGTAGTGGTACGATTTGCCTTAACGGAGCCGCCGCTCGTCGGGCTCAGGTAGGTGATATCATCATTATCATGGCCTATGCCCTGATGACACCCGAGGAAGCAAAAGTACATAAGCCAACGGTAGTCTTCCCGGATGCTAACAATCGTCTGGTTAAATAGAGTAGCTTTTCAGGAAGTAGCAGATCGGCGAAAAATGAAAAGAGCACAACAGTTTTAAGCAGAGGTGATTCGGAAACGGGTCACCTCGTTTATTTTTGCCGGAAACCTATCGTTAGGAAGTAATAACAATGAAGAAAACACTTCAATATTTAGTATTTATAGGTCTGGCTGTTGGTCTGATCTGGTTTGCCATTCATTCCGGTACGATTAATCCCATACAGCTATGGGCCGATGTATCACAGGCCAACTTTGGTTGGGTAGCCGTGATGATTGCTTTAACCTTCGTCGCTCACGGGAGCAGGGCGGCCCGCTGGCGAATTCTGCTGGAACCGATGGGGTATACGCCTTCTTTTTTTCGTACCAACACGGCCGTATGGCTAGGATACTTTGCCAATAACCTGGTACCCCGACTAGGAGAAGTAACCCGGTGTAGCTCGCTTTACAAAAGTGACGGAATTCCCATTGAAAAGTCCCTGGGAACGGTTGTTACCGAACGAATTTTTGATGTAGTCTCATTGTTTTTGTTACTGGGCCTTAACCTGTTACTGGATTTTGACCGGTTACTAACCTTTATTCAGGGATCAACTTCAGCCACTCCAAAATCAGATGCGGGTGTACCCGTATTAATCTGGATCGCCTTAGGAATCGTTGTAGCGGGAGGTTTAACCATTTTCTTTCTTTGGGAACGACTGCTGCAATTGGCAATCGTTCAGAAATTAGCAAAGGCTGGGCAGGGTTTATTATCAGGATTGCTCAGCATTCGTAATCTGCGTCAGCCCGGCTGGTTTCTGTTTTATACGGCTATGATCTGGGGCATGTACTGGCTTATGGGTTACGTCTTGTTTTTTGCCATCCCTAAATTTGCCGATCTTTCTCCGTTGGTTGCCTTAACTACCCTAACCGTCGGGGCGTTGGCCATGATTTTGCCCACACCGGGTGGCGTAGGCTCCTTCAACGCTTTTGTGGCGTTTGCGTTGCACTCCATTTACCAAATTCCCGAAGTGGACAGCGGCACACTGGCTACTTTTATTCAGAGCTCGCAAATGATCAGCACCTTGGCGATCGGATTAGTTTTCCTGCTGGTTTCGCTGTTGACGAATCCCCGCCCGAAAACAATTGCCGAGGAATAGTTATTGTAGAATTACTTAAGGAATAATAATCAGTACTTCAGGCAGTGATGTAATCCGCAAGTATTGTCCCTAGAAAACACACCTTATGAATACCGCTTCCAAGATTAAAACCGTGGCCGAGGCCATTCCGCAATTAGTAGAATGGAAAACGAGCGGGCAGAAGATTGTCTTTACCAACGGTTGTTTTGATATCGTTCATTTAGGCCACGTAGATTACCTCGAAAAAGCCCGGGATCTGGGCGATCGGCTAGTGTTGGGATTGAACACCGATGCTTCGGTTTCACGCATTAAAGGACCGCTTCGTCCGGTAGTGAACGAATATGCCCGTGCCCGACTGATCGCGTCGCTCGCTTTTGTTGATACTGTCATTTTGTTCGATGAACCCACGCCAAAAGAGCTGATTGAGGCCATAAATCCTGACATTTTGGTCAAAGGAGACGACTATAGCATAGAAACAATTGTTGGTTCAGATTTTGTGTTAAATAATGGAGGAGAAGTGAAAACCATCCCTTTAGTACAAGGTTTTTCTACTTCTTCGTTAATTGAGAAAATCAAGAATAACTTTTGATGAGTTTGAAGAAGTTTGATCGAATTCTGGATTTGATGTAGTTGGAGAAAGTATGATCTGATAACTTTTTATGGTTGATTCAAAGGTTGTTACCATTAGAGTTAAACCATTTAAACTTCAAACAAAATCAAACCCTCAAACTCAAGCAGAGTAAGTTAATAAACTACTATAACTATGGCAGGAGCATATTTAATTGGTATAGTCGTCATGATCGTTAGCTCGCTAGTGAGCTGGCGTTTACGCAGTAAATTCACTGAATATTCGCAGGTAGGCTTGGCCAATGGCCTTTCGGGAAAAGAAATTGCCGAGAAGATGCTACACGATAACGGTATTTATGACGTACGGGTATTATCCGTAGAAGGCCAGTTAACCGACCACTATAATCCAGCGGATAAAACGGTTAACTTAAGTAATGATGTTTATTACGGAAGAAGCGTTTCAGCCGCCGCCGTCGCTGCTCACGAATGCGGTCACGCCGTACAACACGCAACGGCTTATAGCTGGCTGCAATTCCGTAGCTCAATGGTGCCTTTCTTAAGCATCGCGTCCAGCTGGATGCAATGGATTATTTTGGCGGGTATCTTTTTGCTCAATACGACACCAATTCCCCTGGCTATTGGGGTGGCGTTATTTGCAGCGACCACATTATTCAGCTTCATTACCCTTCCCGTAGAATACGATGCATCCAATCGGGCTTTGGCCTGGATTGAACGCACCGGAACCGTAACGCGTGAGGAACACGTCATGGCGAAAGACGCTCTGAAGTGGGCAGCTCGTACTTACGTCGTAGCAGCCATCGGTTCTTTAGCTACGTTATTGTATTATGTTAGCCTACTAATGGGCGGTCGCCGGAGCGATTAATCCCTGATATTGATACAATTGAAAAGTCTGACTGTTGCGAGTCAGACTTTTTTTATGTATTATCGTCGATAAAAAGAGCTTTGGCATAGTATTTTAGGCATAGTTGGAATACTATCAGGCGAGCTAGATACGTTCTTGATTGTATAACCATTCAATACCGTAAAAGCCATGAATTATTCCTTCGCTACTCGTCGCTTATTTATCAAACTTGGTTTAGTTTTTAAACCAGTTCGAAACACATCAACTCTTCGTAAGCCCAGCTTACCGATGAGTGTTTCAGGAGATAAGTTCTTTAACGACTGGAAACTTCTAAACGGTTAACGTGGGCTTTTGGTCTGAGCCAAAAGAAAGAAACTTATAAATTATAAAAGGGCGGCTGGGTTATTATCCAGCCGCCCTTTGTATTAAGTCCCTTCTTATTTCCTGCGAGCAGCGATTATGGTAATTTCTACACTGGCTCCGGCGGGTAAGTCCGCTACACCAACCGTTGTGCGAGCAGGGTAATTCTTATGAAAATATTTTCCGTAAAGCGTATTGATTCGTTGAAAATCGGATAAGTCTTTGACGTAAATGGTAGTGTTAACAATGTCCGTGTAATCTAGTTTCGCTGCTTTCAAAATCGCTAAAATGTTTTCCATGATTTGAGGAACTTCAGCTTCTACACCACCCGATACCAGCTTTTTAGTGTTCGGGTGCATTCCAATTTGTCCAGCCACAAACACTAAGCCATTCGCTTCCACGGCCTGGCTATAAGGTCCAATAGGAGCCGGAGCCGTTTCCGAATGATAAATTTTCTTCTGAGCCCAAGTCAGGCTGGAACATCCGAGAATACTCGTAATTAGGAATAAGCGTCGAATCATACAGTCAAAATTAATACTACTCATTAGTCTTACTTTGCCAGCTTCGAATGTTGACGGCCGTAGCTAAAGTAAATCACCAGTCCAATAATCAGCCAGGCTACGAATGCTCCCCAGTTGAGGATGCCCAATTCAGTCATCAGGTACAGGTTCGTAAGAATACCTAAAACGGGAAGTAATGAAAAGTTATAACGATAACTCATCACGGAAAGCGTAGCGAAAACCAGCCAGAACACGAATAAGAGCGGTTTTTCTTCCATCGCCATTACATAATGATCGGAATAAATCGCAAAAGCCATAGCAATGACAAAACCAATTCCTACAATGTATTTTCCATTGACATAAGGTACCCGAAACTTAGAGTAACTACTCAGGCCCTGGTAGTCCATATACAAAACGCCGCCGCAAACCAGAATGAACGCGAAAAACGTACCTACGCTGGTCAGGTCGATGAAGAAACCCATATCGAAGAACATGGAAGGAACCGCTACCACAATTCCGGTAACAATGGTAGCGAACGATGGCGTATGAAATTTAGGGTGAATTTTGGAGAACATCGGCCATAACAGACCGTCACGACTCATCGTCATCCAGATACGCGGCTGACCCAACTGATACACCAGCAAGGCACTGGTAATGGCAATAACAGCCGATACCGAAATAACTCCGGCGATGAAATCGAACCCTACTTTATGGAATACATACGCTAGTGGATCATCAACGTTTAACTCTTTATAATGCACCATTCCCGTTAATACCAGCGTAATTAATACGTACATGATTGTACAGATAATCAGGCAGTAAATCATGGCCCTAGGCATGTCGCGTTGGGGGTTTTTACATTCTTCAGCGGTAGTCGAAATCGAGTCAAAACCAATAAAGGCAAAGAAAACGGCCGCTACGCCACTAAGTACGCCACTTACTCCATTCGGGGCAAAAGGTGACCAGTTTTCAGGTTTTACGTAAAAAGCACCTGCCCCAATCACTAACAGAATTACGGCCATTTTCAAGGCTACGAGCATATTACTCACGTTCTTGGATTCCTTGATGCCGATGTACACCAGAGCCGTTACTGATACTGTAATCAGACCAGCGGGAAGATCCAGAATCAGTTTAATACCACCAATCGTGGGGGCAGAGGCCTGAGCCGCCTCGCTGGCAGAAAAGGGATTGGACGTTAACCAGTCGGGGATATGAATACCGAAGCCCACCAGCATGGAGGAGAAGTATTCCGACCAGGAAATGGCTACTACCATGTTGGATACCGCGTATTCCAGGATCAGGGCCCAGCCGATAATCCAGGCGAAAATCTCACCGAATGACACGTATGCATAGGTATACGCACTACCCGAAACCGGAACCGTAGACGCAAACTGAGCGTAACTCAGAGCCGTAAAGACGCAGGCAATAGCCGTAAATACGAAGAGTAAGGAGACCGCAGGACCGCCGTCAAAACTAGCCCGGCCGATGGTACTGAAAATCCCGGCACCGATAATGGCCGCAATACCCAGTGAAGTTAAATCCCGAACGCCAAGGATTTTGGTCAAGCCATGCGACTCGCCCGTGGCGTCGTTAGAAAGAACTTGTTGAATTGATTTTTTACGAAAAAGGGAGTCGTTGGCCACGGCTGCTAAATGTGTTTCGTGATAAGGTATATGGGAGCACTCGACTGATTCAATGTTTTAGGGTCTAAAAATGAACCTATTCTTTCCAGAAAAAGTAGAAATCTGCTCGCGACGAAGTGAATATTCAGGTAAAAATAGGTAATCTCGTTAAGCATTCAAGGATGAAAGTCGACGAAATGCGGGGATATAGGGAATTGTAGAAAGATTATATCAGTTTTTCCGGGCTTCGCGTTTTACTTTGTGTCCATATTTGATTTAGAGAACATTTCATTCATCAGAGCCCTCTCGCGTGTCTATCCTTGTCAAAGACCTTACCAAAATATACGGTTCTCAAAAAGCCGTGGATCAGCTTAGTTTTGAAGTAAAGCCCGGCGAAATCGTCGGCTTTCTGGGACCTAACGGAGCCGGGAAATCCACAACCATGAAAATAGCAACGGGTTATCTGCATCCCACCAGTGGAACCGTGGAAGTGGCGGGCTATGACGTTACGCAGCATTCCATGGACGTTCGGAAGCATTTGGGATACCTGCCCGAGCATAATCCGCTGTACCTGGATATGTACGTAAAAGAGTTTCTGCGGTTTGTTGGCGAAATGTACGGATTGAAAGGAGAGGTACTGACGCACCAGGTAAAAGATGTAATTGAGCAGGTAGGCCTGGGGCAGGAGCAGCATAAACGCATCGGGCAGCTCTCGAAAGGCTATCGACAACGGGTAGGGCTGGCTCAGGCTCTGGTACATAATCCGCAGGTATTAATTCTGGATGAACCCACAACGGGATTGGATCCGAATCAGCTCGTTGAAATTAGGTCAGTTATCAAGGCCATTGGTCGGGAAAAAACGGTATTGTTCTCGACGCATATCATGCAGGAAGTAGAAGCCATCTGCGACCGAGCCATTATTCTGAAACGTGGAAAACTCGTTGCCAATGACACGATCCAGTCCTTAACGCAGACGGGAAAACCCCTGGAAGCTTTGTTTAGGGATTTAACAGTTTAGTACAATATTTATTTACTTTCCAAAAAGCCTTTCCTACAACATGAAAAGGCTTTTTTTATTGGAAGATGCACAGGTGTGTAATTTATAAATTATGAAATAAAAAACGATTTTTTAAAGTATATAAGTTAATATATGTATAATTTATAGTTTTAATTAACCTTAAAGTGTATTAAATTTATTATTTTGGATAATGATTTAATTTAAAATTTTATATAAGTGTATGGTGTTATTTATTAATATATGTACTGTAGTATTGGGTTTAATATGGTTTAATTATAGGTAAAATACATATTTTGTAAAATATTATTTGAAAATAGTATATGTTATTGTAATATTGGCTTAAGGTTCTGATGATATTTTCTTCAGGACTCCTTTCTTCCCGTTTATACTTAACCAAAATTATATAACAAATGAATACTACTTCACTGTCTCTTCCGAGTTAGGCTTCTCTTCTTTTTTGTTTTCAATTCCTGATTCTGCTTCTACTGCAAGAGGCGGACTGACTCCTTATTATCCACTTAAAACGAGTAGCATACACCATGAAGAAACGTTTATCTTTTCTAGTATTTCTGCTGACGAGTTTCTGGCTGCACGTATCCGCTCAGGATCGGCAGTTGACGGGGGTGGTTACCTCGACGGAAGATGGTCAGCCTTTACCCGGCGTTTCGATTTCGGTGAAGGGAACGGCTAAGGGAACCACGACGAACGCAAACGGAGCCTATCAGATCAATGTTAGTGCCGGAAATGTTCTGGTCTTCAGTTACGTGGGCTTTATTACTAAGGAAATTACGCTGGGCAATGAAAGCGAGTTAAACATACCTCTGCAAATGAGTGCCAGCAGCTTGAGCGAAGTCGTAGTAACCGCTTTGGGGATTACGCGGGAAAAGAAAGCGTTAGGTTACTCGGTACAGGAAATTGGTGGAAAACAGTTAACTCAGGCCCGTGAAACAAATTTAGTGAATGCCCTCTCAGGAAAAATTGCCGGGGTTCAGGTAACCAATTCCAACGGTGCTCCGGGAGCGTCGTCGCGGATGTTGATTCGCGGGGCCAACTCCATTGGCAGTAATAATCAGCCATTGTTCGTGGTGGACGGTGTGCCGATTGATAACAGTAACTACGGTTCCGGCACGGGCGTGGACTACGGAAATGGTGCTGGTGCATTGAACCCGGACGATATCGAGTCGATGAGCGTCTTGAAAGGCCCCAGTGCGGCGGCATTATACGGTTCGCGGGGAGCCAATGGTGTAGTGCTTATTACCATGAAAAGTGGAAAAGGCACCAAGGGAATTGGCGTTTCGGTGAATTCAAATACCAGCTTCGATACGCCTTTTCGAATGCCCGAATGGCAAAACGAGTACGGTCAGGGAGCGAAAGGGCTGTTTAAATTCGTAGATGGTCGCGGAGCAGGCGTGAACGATGGCGTCGATGAGAGCTGGGGTCCACGCCTCGATGGTCGCCTGATCGAGCAGTTTGATTCGCCGGTGGTGAATGGCGTTCGTACGGCTACGCCCTGGGTGGCTCATCCCGATAACGTCAAACAATTTTTTGAAACGGGTCGCACCTATACTAATAACGTATCTCTGACGGGAGCAAGCGATAAAGGGGACTTTCGCCTTTCTCTGACCGATCTGAATCAGTCTGGTATTCTGCCTTTTACCGATTATAAACGTAAAACGATTTCCCTGAATGCGGGTTGGAATCTAACGCCGAAACTGAACATCCGGGCTACGGGTAACTACGTTAAAGACGGTAGTGATAACCGTACCAACTGGGGCTTGTATTACATCTGGTTTGGTCGGCAGGTCAATATGGAAAGTCTGGAAAACTACACGGCCCCGGGCAGTATTTATCAGAATAACTGGAACTATAACTATTGGACGAACCCGTATTACCAGCTGGCCAATAGCAAGCGTCAGAACGAAAAAGATCGTTTGTATGGCAACATTGCAGCGACGTATAAATTCAATAACTGGCTTTCGCTGATGGCTCGTACCGGAACGGATTTTTACGCGGATCGCCGGAAAACTAAAAATGCCGCCCGGACTTCCAATCTGTTCGACAGTTATAACGAAGAGCAAATTTTCGTTCAGGAATCGAACTCTGACTTTCTGCTGAACGCGACGCATAAAATCAATGATTTTGACATTACGGCCAATATTGGTGGAAACCATCGCCGCAATTTCTACCAGCGGGATTATATGTCGGCTGCTGAACTGGCCATTCCCCGCGTCTGGAACATGGGTAACTCCCGTTTGCGTCCGGTAACGGAAAACTCCATCAGCGAGAAGGTCGTAAACAGTTTGTATGCTTCGGCCAACATTGGTTTCCGGAATTACCTGTTCGTTGATATAACGGCTCGTAACGACTGGTCGAGTGCATTACCTGCCAATAATCGTTCGTATTTCTATCCTTCGGCGGCCGTTAGTGCGGTACTTTCCGACATGTTCAATATGCAGTCAAGGGTACTTTCGTTTGCGAAGGTGCGGGCGGGTATCGCCCGGGTGGGTAATGATACCGATCCTTATAATCTGATGCAAACCTACGAATACGCCAATGCCTGGGGTAGTCTGGCTTCGCTGAAAGAAAGTAATGGCCTATTAAATGCTGAACTGAAGCCGGAGTTAACGAGCTCGTACGAAGTAGGAGCAGATCTGAAATTTTTCAATAATCGCCTCGGTCTGGATCTGACGTATTATGACAAACAATCCTATAACCAGATTTTGAAAGTAGATGTGTCCAATGCAACGGGCTTCTCTTCCAAACTTCTGAACGCAGGGCGTTTACAAAACCGAGGCATTGAAATTCAGTTAACCGGAACCGCCGTGAAGACCAGTAGTTTTAAATGGGACGTGGCCCTGAACTGGGCTCGGAACCAGAACAAAGTGGTCGAATTAGCTCAGGGCTTAACTACGTATACCTTAGGAACCGTTCGGGGTATGGGTGTAGAAGCCCGCGTAGGACAGCCGTATGGAACCTTCTTCGGACAAGGCTTTATGCGGGCTCCCGATGGGCAGATTGTCTATGATCAAAGCGGTTACCCCGTGATTGACCCCGTTCGTCGGGTGCTGGGTAACTTCACGCCGAAGTGGATTGGTGGTTTACAGAACACGTTTACTTACAAGAATCTCTCGCTCAGCACGCTGATTGACATGAAGCAGGGCGGCGATATTTTCTCACAAACCATCAATATTGGCCGGTACACGGGCGTACTGAAAGAAACGACCTTAGGCCGGGAAACGGGTATTGTCGGAGCGGGCGTGGTGAATGCAGGTACAGCGGCCAATCCCGAATACGTACCGAACACCAAGAACATTTCTTCCGAAGAATGGCACCACAAGTATTACCTGCTGACGAATAACGAAGAAACCATTTTCAACGGAAGCTACGTAAAGCTTCGCGAAGTACGTCTGACTTACGTGTTCCCCGGCAAAGTGTTCAAGCGGTTACCCTTCCGCGACATTACTCTTTCGGCCGTGGGCCGGAACCTGGCTTTGCTGCACAGTAACATTCCTCACATCGATCCTGAAACCAGCTATTATAACGATGGTAACCTTCAGGGAATCGAAAACGGTCAGATTCCTACCACTCGCTCCATTGGTTTTAACATCAGCCTGAACTTGTAATCTTCCGAATACACATGAAGCGTAATTTCTATTCGTTCCGATATAAAGCCGTACTGGCGTTCGTGCTGGCGGGATTATCTGCCTGTACGGGTAAATTTGATGAAATTAATACCAACCCTAATAACCCGACAACGGCTTCAGCTGAGCTGTTTTTACCCCACGGCATTCAGACCGCTGTCGATGCCTATTGGGGTGGGTCTTTAGGCATGGATGTAGGTAACCTCGTACCGCAGCACTGGGCCCGGATTCAGTATACCGATGTGGATCAGTATACGACTTCCAATGACGTGGCTAATGCGGGCTGGAGCAACTTCTACATCGAAGCCATCGCCGATTACCAGCGGATTAATAAAATTGCCCAGGAAACGGGTAATACGAACTACCAGGCTGTAGCCACCATTCTTCGCAGCTGGGTTTTTACCTTACTAACGGATGTCTACGGCGATGTGCCATATTCGGATGCAGTGAAGGGAATGGAAGGCATTCTTCAGCCGAAATACGATGCTCAGAAGGATATTTATGCGGCTTTGGTTGCAGAATTGAAAACGGCGGGAGAAATGATTGACGTGGCCGATAAATCGAAAGTCATTGCTGGTGATATTCTGTTTAACGGTGATCTGACGAAATGGAAAAAATTTGCGAATTCCCAAAGCTTACGGATTCTGAACCGAATGCTAGGCAAAGCCGATGCACCAATCAATGTCACTGCCGAAATCGAACGTATTCTGAAGGATCCGACGAAGTATCCGGTACTGGCTTCCAATGCGGATAACGTTCAGTTAGTCTATCTCAACGCGGCTCCCAGTAATAACCCCGTCAACGAGAATCGTAAAACGCGGGATGATCATCGGGTAAGTGCTACGCTGGTTGACAAATTGAAAGCATTAGAAGACACACGACTAGCGATCTATGCTAATGCTCCGGCGGATGGCGGCGATTTTAAAGGCGTTCCGAATGGATTATCTGCCTCGGATGCGAATGCGTTAGGTTTGTCGAAAACCTCGAAAGTAGGAAATTACTTCGTAGCGTCTACGGCCCCCGGTGTTATTATGAGTTATGCTGAGCTATTATTTATCAAAGCCGAATTTGCGTATAAAGGCATTGCCGCGGCAGGTACAGCAGCGACCTTATATAGCGATGCCATCAAAGCCTCCCACGCTCAATATGGACTAACTGCTTCGGACGCGTACCTGACGACTAATGCGTTTAAAAGCGGAGCAGCGGGCTATACCCAGTTAATGGAGCAGAAGTGGATTGCCTTATATGGTCAGGGCGTGGAAGCCTGGACGGAATACCGCCGGACGGGGATCCCCGTATTGACAGCTCCGGCCCTGAATACCAATGGAGGAGTGATTCCTACGCGATTACCTTATCCGGGATCGGAAGAATCGCTGAATTATAGCAACTTCAATGAGGCTCTGAAACGGCAGGGAGGGGCGAATGACAAAAAAATGAAGCTTTGGTTTGCTAAGTAATCATTTGAAAGGTAACTAAAGTAATTCTGATTGTTGAACCTCGAAGCCCGGCCAGTATGGTCGGGCTTCGAGTATTTAAACGTTTAGTAATACATTATCAATCAGTCGAACCTTTCCTAAATGGGCCGCCAGACACAAAGCAGCGGCCTGACCGGCTTCATATTCTTCCAGCGGAAGCAGATTTTCAGTATCCGCAATTTCAAAATATTCCAGACTAAAGGCTGATTGACCCGCAAAGGCATTCAGTAACTCCGCTTTGACCTGTGGTACGGTTAAACCCGCTTCTAAAGCAGCTTTCGCTTTCTGTAACTCGGCCTGAATAAAGGGAGCCAAAGCTCTTTCTTCGTCCGTCAGGTTACGGTTGCGGGAAGACATGGCCAATCCGTCGGCTTCCCGAACGGTAGGAGCAATGATTAACTCAATCGGAAAACTCAGGTCGTTAATCAGTCGCCGAACGATGAGGCATTGCTGCAAATCCTTCTGACCGAAATACGCCCGGGTAGGTTGTACTAAATGGAATAGCTTGGAAACGACAATACCCACGCCATTGAAGTGACCGGGGCGAAAGGCCCCTTCCAGTACTCGTTCCAGCGGACCAAAGTCAAAAGTCATAACTGGAGCGGAGGGATACATTTCCTCGGCTGAGGGAGCGAAAATGACATCGCATCCGGCGGCTTCCAGCAAGGCAGAATCCTGCTCCAGAGTGCGGGGGTAACGGGCTAAATCGTCAGCGTTATTAAACTGAATGGGGTTTACAAAAATGCTACAAACCACCCGTTCATTTTCCGCCCGGGCTTTTCGGATTAATTGTAAATGTCCTTCGTGTAGAGCTCCCATGGTGGGCACAAATCCGATGGATTGGGGCTGCTGGGCGAGAAAGGAACGTAACTCGGCAATAGTAGTAAAGAGATGCATGGACTGCAATAAATTTCAAAAGTGCGTATGCCTGAAGTCCTGAGAGTCAGGTTTAATGAAGAAGTGAACTCATGAACAGGGTACAAAAGTTCAGCTCGTCAAAAACTTGCAAGTATAGTTTTTTCTAAATTAATTCATGGATTTTAGGCGTTTTTTTTATATTTTTGCAAGCGAATTTGGAATATCCTTACCCATTTCGTAAACTCTTGAAGCCCCATGAGTAAACTCCGGATTTTGTACGTTGCCAGTGAGATCAATCCCTTTCTTCAAATCACAGACGTTGCCGAATACGTGCGAAAACTTCCCCAGGCTATGCAGGAGCGGGGTATGGAAATCCGAATACTGGTTCCCCGTTTTGGACTGATCAATGAGCGTAAAAATCGCCTCCATGAAGTCGTTCGTCTCTCCGGAATCAATATTTCGGTAGGCGACGATGAGAAACCACTGGTGATCAAAGTAGCGTCCGTACCAAGTGCCAAGTTGCAGGTCTACTTTATTGACAACGAAGACTATTTCCACCGGAAATCAGTGTTCTTCGATAAAGATGAGAAATTCTACGAAGATAACGACGAACGTGCCATTTTCTTTTGCAAAGGCGTCATTGAAACCGTTCGTAAATTAGGCTGGTCGCCCGATATCGTTCACTGTAACGACTGGATGACGGCTCTGATTCCATTATATCTGAAAACAACGTATCGTAAAGATCCGATGTTTAAAGATACCAAGTCAGTATTCTCGGTTTATAATAATTCATTCAATTATAAATTTACCGAAGAATTACTCGACAAAGTAAAAGCTCTCGACATTAATGACGATATGCTTTTAAGTCTTAGCTCTTTAGATTACGATGGCTTTATTAAAATCGGGGTTCAATACGCCGATGTAGTGATTAAAGCCGTTGAAGATTACAGCGAAAGCGTTAATCAAATTCTGAACGATATTCCTGATAAGAAGGTAGAATTACCCGAAGAGCAGGAAGAAATGTCGGACAAGTTTTATTCACTCTATACGGAGTTGATGAGCTAGCAAGAAGGGTTGATCTCCTATACAGGCAAAGCCGCCCGTCGTCACGAACGACGGGCGGCTTTTTTATGCAATCAAATCCGGTGCTTCGGCTAAGTATTGGTCTTTTTGTATCTTGCCTCTTTCGCTTTATTCAGATTTCCACTTGAGCACTTTATCACGCATGATTAAAAAAATCGTTGGGCTGTTCAGTTGCGTTCTTTCGCTGACGGCTTCCGCCCAGATTCCTGAATCTATTTTAAAAGACCTTTCGAGTGTTGATTCCAACCGCATCAAAGCCCACGTAGCGTACCTGGCCGATGACAAATTATTAGGCCGAAAGGCCGGATCGCCGGGGTATAAAATGGCCGTGGATTACGTTGTAGAGCAGTATAAGAAAATGGGTTTACAGCCCGCCGGAGAAAACGGGGGGTACCTTCAGGAGGTATATCTGCGTAACTCAAAGATCAATCCTGAAACGGCTTCCTTAACCCTTACTTTACCTTCGGGCGAACAAAAGCAGTTACAATGGGGCGTTGATTATGTATTCACCCCACACCCCGAAAAAGAATCCGTGGATTTCAACGCTCCGCTGGTTTTTGTTGGGGCTGGTTTTGATACGCCGCAAATCAATTTTGAGGATTACCGGAATATTGATGTCAAAGGAAAGATCGTGGTTGTGTTGCGGAAAATACCGGAAGACGCGGCGGCTAATGTGAAGCTTCACCTGAACTATCCAGCTACGGCTCAAACCTTTGCGGCTAAACACGGAGCCATTGGCGTGCTGGTTTGTAACTATACCAACAGCCCGGTCGTTTTCAAAACTTCGGCCACTAATTACAGTCTCAATGGGATTAATGCCTCGGTTTCCAAATCTGGCGAGCGGGTTAGTTCGGCGGCGGCTCTGGGTGGAAAAATCCAGGTGGCCGGAGGACTCTCCGTGCAGGCTTTGCAACAATTAATGCAGGCCGAAAACATTGCCCTGGATGAACTCTGGCTGAAACTGGAACGGGGTGAATACGTCAGTCGACCGTTGAAAAGTAAAGTAAAAGGCCATTACGAAAGCAAGTTTACGAATCTGCTGAGCTATAATGTTATTGGCAAAATAGAAGGTTCGGATGCGAAGCTGAAGAAGGAATACGTCATTCATTCCGCTCACCTGGATCACCTCGGCGTAGGCAAACCCGTTGATGGCGACTCCATTTATAACGGTGCTCACGATAACGCTTCAGGCGTAGCCTGTGCTCTGGAAATGGCCCGCACGTACGCGAACCTGAAAGAGAAACCCAAGCGTTCCTTACTGTTTTTAATGGTAACGGCAGAAGAAATGGGCTTACTGGGTTCGGGTTATTTTACGGCGTTCCCAACTGTGCCTAAGAAACAAATCGTGGCGGATATCAACACCGATATGCCTACGTTGCTGGCTCCCCTGGAATCGGTTGCTCCGCTGGGAGCCGAGCATAGCAGCTTATTGAAAGCCGTAGAAAATGCCGCTCAGGCTCTGCATTTGGAGGTGGAAACCGATCCCGATCCTAGTGAGGGACGTTTCGTACGAAGCGATCAGTATAACTTCGTGAAAGCGGGCATTCCGGCTTTACACATTAAATACGGTTATGCCAAGGCGAATCCGGCACTGAATCTGGCCGAAAAAGTAAAAATCTGGCGGGACGCGAATTACCACAAAGTGTCGGATAACCTGAACGATTCTTTTGTCTGGTCGGCTGGTGTTACCTACGTCCGGGTTAATTTCCTCGTGAGTTACCAAATTGCTCAAAACCCGGCTCGTCCGGCCTGGAACAAGGGAGACTTTTTTGAAGTAAAAAAATAATCTTGAAATTGATACAGTAAGTGCTCGCTGCCAGCTTTTTGCTGGCAGCATTAGTTTATAGGGATTTATTAAAACAGTCAATGAATAATCTTACTAATAATTATTTGAAAGAGGTTCGTTAACCTTTTCTGATCAACTCTATATAACACTAATGCCAAGTCATTCACTGGTCTGATCTTTTCCATTTTTTTTCGTAAAATCTGACCTGTTATGATCGAATGGACGACTGTAGTTCTACGCATTGCCATAGCGGCTCTTTGCGGTGGACTGGTGGGTATCGAACGCGAACGTAAAGAATGGGCCGCTGGCTTACGCACCCACATGATGGTTTGTGTGGGTTCATGTCTGGCCATGATAGTGTCTACCTATGGCTTTGAAGAGGTTCGTGGAACCGAGCACGTTTCAGTGGATCCCTCCCGGGTAGCGGCTCAGGTAGTGAGTGGAATAGGGTTCATCGGAGCGGGGACTATTCTGTTTCTGAGAAATGAAATTATTCGCGGATTGACTACTGCGGCAGGATTATGGACGGTTTCAGCCGTAGGCTTAGCCGCCGGAGGGGGAATGTACTTTGCCGCATTTGTAACAACGCTTACCATATTGTTCATCCTGATGGGATTGAAACCCATTGGAAAAATCTTTTTCAAACCTAATCATCATCAGGTCATCAAGGTGAAAGCAGAGGCCGGGCAGGAATTATTTACGACACTTCAACAGATTTTACAGGATAAAGGGGTGATGATCTCATACGTCAGTACTGAAAAAAAATCAAAAGACGTGGTAATTTATCTTAAAATCAAACCGCTTAATGCGGAGCAAGACATGCTAAGCCTGATCCAACAAATTCAGTTACTGCCTGCAGTAAAAGATATCGTCTGGCATGAAAACCGAACCTGAGTAAACTCAAAAATTTAAAATCAAACCAACAAATACTGAACCTCATACGTTGATTCTATACCGAACATCCCTTCCTTCACTCTATGAAAATTCATTCATTAGCTCTTTTTATTTTATTGGGAATAACCCCCCGCGTTGATACCTGCACTAATTCTTCCGAACAAACCACTCAATATACGGCAGCTACTTTTCAGCCCATTCAAGCCTTACGACTAACCAAGTTAAGTTTATCGGAAATTCCTGATTTCACCATGCCCCAGGGGTCTTTCTGGGCTGCGATGAAACTTGCTCCTGATCAAGTAGAACGGCAGCGGGAATTCGTATTAAAAGGAAATACTTTCTTTCCAATCCGGACGCTTGTTGAAAAAGAAGCGTATCAGCAAATTACCAACGCTCAGGCCCGGGCTTTTTTGAAGACCCTTCCAGCTGGAACGGGCCTATACGAAATGCTAGGGGATGATGATTTAAACAAAACGCAGGGACCCCTGCACGGCCTGTGGACGAATCCGGTAACGGTAACCCCCGTTGACGTGAAGAATTACCTTCGGGGCTGGTGGTCTTCCCGAGCGGAGAACTACGGATGGGGTAATGCCAAAATCATGTTCGATCTCGATTTGGAAAGCTTTCCGGCGGCCTGGAAAAATAACCAGGTGCTGGCTGAAGGAGTGAGGTTATTACGTCAGGAGCATCCTAACATTGAGTTTGGAATGTACGCTTCCGGGATGGCGAATTTATACCCTGAAGGAAATGGCGGTCCGAACGAGCCGTATGGTCAGTTAGGCGGCACGTCCCGTTATAATCTTTATAAGCAAAATGGCTTTACTTATTTCGAAATGATGCCTTATGCCCACTATGAAGAGGTATTGATTGGAGAAGGAAAGCCTTACGCTAACTTTCAGGATTACGCTCAGCGGAGTAGTTTACACGTTAAAAAATGTCTGGAATGGCTCGACCAGCGAGCTCAGTACGCTTCCAGTAAAGATTACCGGGGCTTTAGCTGGGTAATGACACGTTACGAAGGGGGCGGGCTGGAAATGATTGCTCCGCACATCTGTGAATCGTTACCTTTGTTGATGTTAGTAAGTGGAGCCGCCCGCTCCGGTGGTGGACTATGTAACTGGAATCCTGGGGTAGCTCTCAATGCTGCTGATTATGCTCTGGAAGCTGGAAAATGGCGAGCCTCGCAGTTTAATAAGTTCTGGGAGAATCCGAAAACGGAATATAATCTGCATATCGAATTCTCGCTGGATAATGGCGAAACCTGGACCAATGACGTTGAAAACTGGCAGGCCAAAGCTCAGAAACTGGGCATAAGCTGGTTTGATTATATGTATAAAGACCCTAACCCCATGGGCGTTCGGGCGGCTATGCTGGATAATAAACTGGTAGTGGTAGCGGCCCATCGTCCTGGACTGGAAGAGGGCAAAGTCCAGAATATTCTCTGTCGGTATAAAGACAAAACCTGGAAAATGAGCCTGCCGTATCATCAGGTCGTTGCTGGAACGGTGACGCTGTAGGGTTTTAAAAGAGAACTCGTATAGTATGAAATCTAATGAGGGTTACTTCTTCGCCATGTTGCCCGCCAAGGGTGGTGTCTTCACTAACCACGGCGTAGATTTGTTTTGAATAACCCCAGCAGAGTTTACTATGAAAAACCCCGGGTGACAACCTGGGGTTTTCTTTTGGAAAAAGTTAATCGGCATCGAAAATGCTAACAAGCTGGGAGCATCCATCCAAAAGAACAGGCGTTTGAAAGCTATCAAACGTATTTTTCAACCAATTTATAGTAAGGTTACCACAAATACATTTGGGTCTCTTCCAATAGACCGTAATAAAAAATGGTAAAGTGAAAATCATACGGAACTTTCGGGCGGCGGCAGGTCTTGTATAAAGAGCCTCCCAACATTTTATACCTTCAGATTACTCCTTTGTTTCCATGGAAATACTTGAACCTATCCTCATTCTAATGGCTATTCTGGCAGGTCTGTCAGCTCTGGCTCCCAAACTGAAAGTTCCTTACCCGATTTTACTGGTTATTGGAGGGTTACTGGTGGGAATCACACCCAGCCTGCCCAACGTTCGCCTCGAACCAGACGTCGTTTTTCTGATCTTTTTGCCGCCTTTATTATACGAAGCCAGCTGGAAAATCTCCTGGCAGGAATTGAAAACTCACCGAAAACCCGTTTCTAGGTTAGCCATCGGTCTGGTTTTTCTAACTACCTCGGTTATTGCCGTCGTGGCTCATTACTGCATTCCCGGGTTTAGCTGGCCCCTGGCTTTTGTTCTCGGAGCTATCGTTTCTCCACCCGATGCCGTAGCCGCTACGAGTGCTACCAAAGGCTTAGGCTTACCTCGCCGAACGACGACGATTCTGGAAGGTGAAAGTCTGGTAAATGATGCCTCGGCTCTGATTGCCTATAGATATGCCGTTGTCGCCGTTGCCAGTGGAACCTTTGTTCTCTGGCAAGCTAGTATTCAGTTTTTTATTCTGGCTATTGGTGGCGTTTTAGCGGGTCTGGCTATTGGGTATGCTTTTGTGTGGGCGTTGCGAAAAGTGCAGGGCAATGCAACAGTGGAGGCCAGTTTAAATATCATGATTCCCTTCGTTTCGTACCTTTTTGCAGAGCACATCAAGGTTTCCGGGGTATTATCAGTAGTGGCAACGGGCCTGTTTGTTTCCTGGCGTGCTTCAGAAGTGTTTTCTTTTCAGGGACGTATCCTGAGTAATAACTTCTGGGAATTACTAGGCTTCCTGCTGAATGGATTTGTCTTCATTCTGATTGGACTACAGTTACCTTGGATTTTACAGGATATTCCTAATCAATCGCTGGGCACGCTGATTCTTTACGGGTTATTAGTCAGTGCCGCTGCAATTTTCATTCGCATGGCCTGGCTGTTTGTTATTGCCAAATTTCCCTTTGAATTTGGGTATCGTAATGGAGCCAGGCAAAGTAAAGGTGAGTTATTCATCATTGGCTGGGCTGGTATGCGGGGGGTGGTGTCGCTGGCAACGGCTCTGGCTTTACCTTTAACATTAGCAAATGGAGATCCTTTCCCTAATCGTAATATTATCCTCTTCATTACCTTCATTGTGATTCTGGTAACGCTGGTTTTACAGGGATTGACTTTGCCTTATTTTGTGAAGCGGTTGAAAGTCAGTGAAGATCCGGATAAGGAAGCGGCTCTGGAGCGAAAACTTCGGTTGTTTATGGCTCGTTCGTCCATTCAGTTTATTGAAGACGAGTTGCCTAAACTCATCGATCAGGAAGAAATTGGTGCCGGATTACGAAATCGTTTTGAACAGCAGATTCGTTACCTGTACGGCTCCATTCCGACGGATGGTATTGAACCATCGCTCAAGGAAAAGCGGGAAAAATTCAAGAAGTATATTTTCGGTGAACTGGAGGTAATCAATTTTCAGCGAAACCAGATGGTGGAGCTCATCAAAGAAAATAAGTTTCCCGAAGAGCTGGTTCGAAAGCTGGAAGGCGAGCTCGACGTCTGGAATGTTTCCGTTCAGAGCCGATTGAAGATTATGAAGTAGTACGTATGATTTCATCTCCTTTAACTTCCCGAAAGCTTGAAACTTTCGGGAAGTTTTTATATATATACAGGTAATTTACAAATTTAGAAACCTATCAAGTTGGGCAACCGTCTTTAGTAAGAATCATGGAACCCATCAGACCCCAAACGTTACTCTAATCCAAGGGAAGATGCTTCGCTCCGTTCTGAAGGACAGAGTAACAAAATAGTAACCGCCTCCACCAAATGGCTACTCCTGTCCTATCGACCGAAGGGAAAAACCTTACTTGTGAGGCGAAGTTTGGGTTAAGCAAGTGCTCTCCAGCCCCAATGCATTAACTTACGTTAGCTAACGTTACTTATGCTGAATAACAGTAAAACTATAAGAATTTGATACAAAACAGTAAACGCCCCCAGCAAGGCCGGAGGCGTTTGACATCAAACTCTATGTATAAAAAAACGACTATTGTTTGGGCGTAGAAGCGGCAGGTTTGTTTCCTGCGGGAGCACCCCCTGATGGAGCGGCTCCGCTGCTGCCTGAACCCTGAGTATTGTTCATATCCGCACCGCCGCCGTCGCCTTTCACGTCGTCGTTTTGAATCGACTTCGTTTTCTTCCGGGGAGACTGGATATTCATTTTGCCAATTTTGTAACTGAACGTTAACCGAACGCCACGGTTGTACATGTACATGTTGCTAACCTGCGTAAACTGAGGCGAAGTAAGTTCCGTCCGCATCCGAATGTTGGAGGTAAGGAAATTTTCTGCTGCGACACCGATGCTTCCTTTTTTGTTGGCGAAGTCTTTCTTCAATCCTAAAGAGTAGAAGCCAAAACCACCCATGCGACCCTGTAATTGCACCTGAGGCCCTTTCATCATCCCGAAGGCCTGCAAGCCCCATCCATTCTTAAGTGTACTTTGAATACGACCTCCAACATCGAAGTTGACCCCTGAATTTTTTACGTCAAGTGATAATCCATCTACACCCGTGGTCGTACCTTTTAATTGGGTGTAAAAGGTATTGGTAAATAAATCGAAGCTGAATTTGGAGCTTACATCATACTTGGCAAAAAGGTTAATACCAGCCGCGTGTTCCGAACCAATGTTCTGATACGTTGTTAGAATGGCACCCGCGAGCGTGTCCAGTGGGGTACGAACCTGCGTGATGGAGTTATTCGTTACCCGGCCAAACAAAGCTGCATTGATGTAAGCTTTATTAATCGTTTTGCTCAAAGCCAGCTCTACATTATCCGTTAATTCTGGACGAAGCAAGGGATTACCCATGGTTACGTTCTGAGGGTTAGCCGCGTTGAAGTTGGGGTTCAGCTGCTGAATACCCGGACGCTGAATCCGGCGGTTGTACGCCAGTTTGATCATCGAATTATCTTTCAGCATTTTAGAAATATTCAAACTCGGAACGAAATTGCTGTAGTTAGGAATGGCGATGCTGGAACTGGTATTCGACTGAGCATCAATGATGGTGTGCTCGAAACGGGTACCGGCTTTAATTGTGATTTTATTCCGGGTTGTATAAGTATAAGAAGCGTAACCGGCGGCAATATTCTGACTGTAGTCGAGGAATCCAGCGGGATTATTTTCCTGTTGATAATAACCACCCGTCGGACCCGCCAGCAGGTATTCGTAGTTACTGTTTACCTTACGCATGATGCCTTTCAAGCCAAACTCCAGCATCTGATTTTTCTTAATTGGGGTCTGATAATCCGTTTGTAACGTGAATTCCTGGTTAAGGTTATCGTTCAGGTTTCGCTGGCGGCCCGTTAATTCACCGACGCTTAATAAGTTAGCATCAAAGTTGTTAATCAGGTCGTTACGGCTATACAAAGCAGAGATACTCCATTCCTGCTGCGGTTTGAACGTATGGATATAATCCAGGTTCATATCAATCGTACCCGAATTATTTTTTGAGGTAACATCGCGGTTCGATTCCGTTCCTGCCACGCCGTTCGTAAAGATCTGAGTCAGGTAATCCTGTTGGGTCGTTCGATTCCGAACGCCGTAGTTAATACCCGCTGAAATGCTCTGGTTCTTTGAGATATCAAAATCCCAGCCCAGGTTATAACGGCCCATTAAGCCACGGTTCGTACCATCGCCCGTCTGGCGGGTCAGGATTGAGTTATTATCAACAATACTGGTCTGATCCAGCGAAGAGCGGGTTTTGACATTATACTCTGCCCGACCAAAACCGCCGAGGGTAAAGCCCATTTTGCCCGAACGATAGTTCCCGCGTAAGCCCAGCATGGAGCCCCGGTTACCCACGCCTGTATCCAGATTCAGGTTAAAGCCCTGAAGGTTATTTTTCTTAGTGATGATGTTGATAATACCACCAGAGCCTTCAGCATCATATTTGGCGGAAGGTGAAGTAATTACTTCCACCGAGGCAATTTCATCGGAAGGAATTTGCTTCAAAGCGTCAGCTACGCTACCCGCTACGATGGTTGAAGGTTTGTTATTAATCAACACCCGAATATTGCTGCTTCCCCGCATGGAAACGTTACCATCCAGATCGACCGATAACATGGGGACTTTCCGTAAAATGTCGGAAGCGTCGCCCCCTTTCGAGGTAATGTCTTTCTCCGCATTGTAGACCAGACGGTCTACTTTTTCTTCAATCAAAGCTTTCTGGGCCGTCACGGTTACTTCCTGTAAGGTCTTCGAATCAGATGTTAACTTAATAACTCCCAACTCCAGCGGACCGCTAACGGTAACAGGATCAATTCGTTTACTTTCGTAACCAACAAAAGTTACCTCCAGACGATATTTTCCGGGGGTAACATTGCTAATGGCAAACTGGCCTTTACCGTCAGCTACCGTACCGGTTACCAACTGGTTAGTCTGCTTATTATAAAGAGCAACACTTGCAAATTCAACGGCTTTACCTGAAGTAGAATCCACCAGAAAACCCGTTACCGTTGGATTGGTCGCCACCACTGGAGCAGGGGTTGCCGTCGGTATCGAATCTTGAGTAAGAGGAATGGTTTTTAGCGAATCAGGGGCTGGACTTACCACCTGAGCGAAACTCTGACTGGAACCCGCAAGTCCGAGTAGAGCCGAGAGTAAGATTGAAGAAATATAATATCGTTTCATCGCTTTGTCGTACAAGAAAAAGAACTATACAAAAGTGCTTCCAAACCTGAGATCTGCGAAACGAAACTTTCCGAGTGCCCAATAAGTAGCGACGAATGACGAGTTTTGGGTTTTGGGTTTTGGGTTTTGGGTTTTGGGTTTTGGGTTTTGGGTTTTGGGTTGAAAAGGAAAATCCGTAAAGGTAGGGAGGAATAGGACGAGGGTTAGTGCCTGCCATGTCATCAAATACTGAAAAACAGCCAACCAAAAACTGAAAACCAAACTGACAGATTTTAAACAGAATTGCTTTGTTACTTCGTCCTTTAGAAATTGAACGACTATGAAAATTCTACTGGTTGAGGACGAAAAGTTACTTTCCGACAGCATTCGTTCGGCGTTGGTTCAGGAAGGTTTCTCCTGCGAAACAGCTTTGTCCTTTCTGGAGGCCCGGGAAAAACTGACGGATAAAAGCTATGACGTAGTCGTCCTGGATATAAATCTGCCGGGTGGCCTGGGTTTTGATCTTTTCGCTGATATACAGAGTATGGATTCGCATCCTGGCGTGCTCATTATTTCGGTGCGAAACAGCCTCGATGACAAATTAAAAGGACTTAATCTGGGAGCGGATGATTACCTCGTGAAACCTTTTCACCTAGATGAATTAATCGCCCGGATTCGGAGTATCATTCGCCGTCGGCACCCGCAGGAAGAAGAGGAAATGGTGTATTACAACCTGTCTTACGACCTGATGAGTAACCAGGTGAAAGTCAACGGACAGGAGTTGAAACTGACCCACAGCCAGCTTCGAATTCTGTATTATTTACTGATGAACAAAAACCGCACGGTTTCTAAAGAATCCCTGTCGGATTACGTACTGAAGGATAATATCGACATGGTTGATTCCTTCGATTACATTTATACTCACATCAAAAATCTTCGTCAGAAGCTAAAGAAAGAAGGTTGCGAAGTGAGTATTGTGACCATGTACGGAATGGGTTATACCTTAAAAAAAGCAGATGGCAACCAGTCAGTATAGCAAGCGTTTCATTACCAAAATCAAGAAGGTTTACGTCGTTGCCCTGCCCTTGCTGCTGGTGGTGACTATTCTGTTTAACAACTATGTTATTGACGTATATTACCGGGTTTTTTATCGAATTCGGTTTAAAAATCAGGTTGAGGTTATTGCTAGTACGGTAAAGCAGACCGGGAAATTACCCATTCGGGATGGCGTTGCGTATCAGTTACTACCCCCCGATGCCAAGCCGTATTCTTACTTTACCTATCAGTTTTACGATCTGGAAGATGTAAACAATACTTTTAATTTCTGGACGATTTTTTCGCTGAATCAGCATCTGAATAACAAGCGAATTAAAGAATATATCCGCACGATTCCAGTGAAGGATCGGCTATATGAAGTAACGATTACGGAGGTAACCATGAACGAGCCGGGCGGTCCCGAGAGTGAGGCGGTGATCTTTGCTGTAGCCTTCAGTCTGGTTCTGTTTTTTATTCTTAACTGGGCCTTTTTTCAGATTAACCTCAATCGGGTTTCGTATAATCTCTGGCGACCTTTTTATAATAACCTCCGCCGGATCAAGTCCTATAATATTCGGAACAAAGAGCCTTTGGTTTTGCTGAAAACCAACGTTCGGGAGTTTGAATTATTCAATCAGGCCGTGCTTGATTTTACGAATAAAACGCAATCCGCTTATAACCAGCTACGGGAATTTACGGAGAATACCGCCCATGAATTACAAACGCCGCTGAGCATATTACTCGCTAAAGTCGAGCTGATTCTGAAGCGAACGGGACTCGAATCTGAAGAGCGGAAAGAGTTAGTGGACATTAAAAAAACCATCGTTCGATTATCGGGAATTCATAAAGGGCTAAACCTGCTTTCTCGCATTCGGAGCATTCAATATGCCGGGAAGATCGCTAGGATGGAACTTAATATTAATGAAATCATCAGCGAAAGTCTGGAGACGTATGAAGAGTTAATCGAGTATCGGAATATCGAAGTTCAGTATGAAAGCAGCATTCAGCACCGAATTTCCTCGAATGAAGAACTGGTTCGAATCATGGTTGATAACCTGCTCCGAAATGCTATCCAGCATAATATCAACGATGGGCAAATTTTGATCATGTATCAACCCCATGGCTTCGAGATTAGTAACACGGGCGTAAGTAGTGAGGTAACGGGTGAAGATATTTTTTCCAGATATCATACAAAATCAGCCGACAATGGCCGACTAGGATTAGGTTTGGCTATTGTCGAGGCTATTTGTGAGACGCTGGAGTTTTCCTGTGTCTATCAGTATCAGCATTCACAGCACTGCATTCGGATTAGTTGGAAAAAATGAAACGGTAGTTTACTGAAAATTAATACGTAAGCAAAATCTGTTCAGAAACGCAAAATCCGTCAGAATCTCGACAGATTTTGTTTTTTTATTTGAACGCTGAAATCACCGAAAACTAGTTTTAGCCGACCTGACGAAACAAATTTCAAAGACGCTCGGTTGTAGATCACAGAATAATACAAGTTTAATAGCCGAAGAGTAATGCATTTTATCCCATTTCGATCGCCATTTTCAACCCGTAGGATTGCTGCAAGCATGGGTCTGTTTATGTTGGTTTTTGCTTTTTCCTGCGGAAAAAAAGACGAAAAACAGCAGGCCGCTCAACAGCCTCCCGCCCCTAAAGAATATCCCGTAATGACCGTTGAGGCTCGTGCAACGGATATTTACACGGATTATCCCGCCACTTTACAAGGCCAGGAAAACGTAGAAATTCGCCCCCGCGTGGACGGATACATTGAACGCATCTTCGTGGATGAAGGAGCATTAGTACGCAAAGGTCAGGTATTGTTCCAGATCAGTGCTCCCCAGTACGAGCAGGATTTGCGGACGGCTCAAGCCAGCATCAAAATTGCCGAAGCCGACGTGAACGCCGCTCAGATGCAGGTGAATAAAGTGAAGCCGCTGGTGGAAAAAGACATCATCAGTCATTACGAACTGGAATCGGCCGAATATACGCTTCAATCGAAGCAGGCAGCTCTGGCTCAGGCGAAAGCGACGCTGGCTAATGCCAAAATCAACATTGGCTATACCCGGGTCGTGAGTCCTGTGAATGGAGTAATTGGTTTATTACCGCTGAAGCTGGGAAGTCTGGTAAGTCAGTCTACTACTACGCCCCTGACGACGGTAGCCAATATTGGTAACGTATACGCTTATTTCTCGCTTAACGAAAAACAACTACTTGATTTCTTTCGGGATACCAAAGGCAATACCCTCCAGCAAAAGCTGGCGACCTTACCCAGTGTGTCACTCGTACTTTCCGATGGATCCGTGTATTCAAAACCCGGTCGTGTTGAAACGGCTAGTGGTTTGATTAGTACCGAAACCGGGTCGGCCAATTTCCGGGCGACGTTCCCCAATACAGACGGCTTTCTGCGGAGCGGTAGCACGGGTCAGGTTCGAATTTCTTCCCACATTGAAAACGCCTTGATTATTCCTCAGAAATCTACTTATGAGTTACAGGGAAAACGCCTGACGTATGTGGTAGCTGAAGGTAACAAAGTGAAAAGCGTAGAAATCCAGGTGAAACCAACCACCAATGGGAAATCTTTCATTGTTACTCAGGGTTTGAAAGCGGGCGATAAAATCGTAGTAGAAGGCATTGCTGCTCTTCGGGATGACATGGAAATTAAGCCGGGAGCCGTGAAAGCAGATACCACTGCTAACGCTCAGTAAGGTTAGGAGGTAAAGGGAATTCCCTGGCTAATAAGCCCAAAATCAACATTTTTATGCTTAAGAGATTTATTGAACGGCCGGTATTATCCACCGTTATATCCATCATTATTGTCATGCTGGGGATATTGGGGCTGGTAACGCTACCCGTTTCTCAATATCCTGAAATTGCTCCTCCGACGGTTCAGGTGCAGGCAACCTACACCGGAGCCAATGCGAGTGTAGTATTGAGTAGTGTGATTGTACCGCTCGAAGAGCAGATCAACGGGGTAGAGGACATGACTTACATGACTTCTACGGCCGCTAACGACGGTACCGCTACGATTACGATTTTCTTCAAGCTGGGTACAAACCCTGATTTGGCGGCGGTAAACGTGCAGAACCGCGTGTCGCGGGCCACGAGTTTATTACCGCAGGAAGTAACCCGGGCGGGGGTGATTACCAGCAAGCGTCAGAGTAGTAACGTATTGATTTTCACGCTGTATAGTGAAAATAAAGCCTACGAACAGACCTTCCTGCAAAACTACGCTAACATTAACATCGTCCCTCAACTAAAACGGGTAACCGGGGTGGGGGATGCAAGTGCGTTTGGTCTTCGCGATTACGCCATGCGGATCTGGCTGAAACCTGATGTGATGGCTACGTACGGTCTGATTCCCGACGACGTTTCGGCGGCTCTGGCGGAACAAAACGTCGAAGCAGCTCCGGGTCAGTTTGGCGAAAGCAGCGATCAGTCTTTCCAGTATATCATCAAATATCCCGGTCGTCTGAAAGATCCGGCGGAGTTTGAAAACATGATCATCCGTTCAACGCCCGGCGGTCAGGTCTTACGTCTGCGAGACATTGCCCGGGTGGAATTGGGAGCTCAGAGTTATGCCAGTATTTCCACCTCACAGGGATACCCATCGGTAGCACTGGCCATTAACCAGACGGCGGGTTCGAATGCTCAGGAGGTAATCGAGAATTCATTGAAAGTAATTAAGGAAGCCGAAAAATCTTTCCCTCCTGGGGTGCATTACGCCGAGCTGCTGAATGCTAATAACTTCCTGGATGCCTCGATTGAAAAAGTAATTCACACCCTGATTGAAGCCTTCATTCTGGTATTCATCGTGGTGTTCATCTTCCTTCAGGATTTCCGTTCGACGCTGATTCCCGCCATTGCGGTTCCGGTAGCCATTGTCGGGACGTTCTTCTTCCTGAACCTGTTCGGTTTTACGATCAACCTGCTGACGCTGTTCGCCTTAGTACTGGCGATTGGTATCGTAGTCGATGATGCCATCGTCGTAGTAGAGGCAGTGCACGCCAAGCTGGATGAGGGATATACCTCCGCCCGTAAAGCATCGATTGATGCCATGGGAGAAATCAGCGGTGCCATCATTTCGATTACACTGGTAATGGCAGCGGTATTCGTTCCGGTAAGTTTCATCAGTGGCTCGACCGGGGTGTTCTACAAACAGTTTGGTCTGACGCTGGCAATTTCCATTATCCTGTCGGCCATCAACGCCCTAACGCTAAGTCCGGCCCTTTGTGCGATCTTCCTGAAACCTCACGATAAGGAGCACAAAAAAGGATTCATGCAGCGGTTTTACACGGCCTTCAACACAGGTTTTGATGCCGTAACGACTAAATACTCCCGCTCGGTAACCTTCCTTTCGGGTAAAAAATGGATGGCCCTGGGAGCTATTGCAATATCTGCCGGAGTTTTCGTCTGGTTACTTCGTACCACGCCTTCCGGTTTCGTACCCAACGAAGATCAGGGAACCATCTTTGCCAACATCACTTTACCCCCTGCTTCGTCCGTAGAACGGACCACGGCTATTGCGAATGAAGTAGATAAGATTGCCCGAGAAATGCCCGCCGTTCGGTTCACGACGCGTCTGGCAGGGCGGAGTATCATCAGTGGTAACGGTAGCTCATATGGGATGGTAATCATCGGTTTGAAAGACTGGAAAGAACGCCCTGATCAGGATATTAACGCCGTTATTCGGGATCTTTTCGCAAAAACCGCTCACATTCGCGGAGCTGAAATTGTCTTCTTCTCGCCGCCAACCATTCAGGGTTTTGGTACCAGTAACGGTTTTGAATTACAGTTACAAGATCGGGCCGGTGGAACGATTGACCGACTTTTTGAAGTGGAAAAAGACTTCATGGCGGCTTTATTACAACGTCCTGAGATCCAGTTTGCTACGACGACGTTCAACCCGACATTCCCTCAATATATGGTGAATGTAAACGTGGCCCGGACGAAAGAAGCAGGACTGACGGTTAATGCCGTGTTAAGTGCTTTACAAGGGTATTTCGGTGGAGTGTACGCGTCCAACTTCAACCAGTTTGGTAAGCAGTATCGGGTGATGATTCAGGCCGATCCCGCCTACCGGGCCAGTCCTTCCAGTCTGAACTCCGTATACATCAGGAACGCCAACGGAACGATGGCTCCCATCTCGGAATTCGTGACGATGGACCGGGTATATGGACCAGAAACCATCACTCGATTCAACCTCTTTACTTCAGTGTCCATCACGGGTACGCCGAAAGCAGGGTTTAGTTCCGGGGATGCGATTAAGGCTATTCAGGAAGTGGCGGCTGAGAAGTTACCAGCCGGTTATGGATACGAATTTTCGGGTATGACGCGGGAAGAAATCCAGAGTGGTGGGCAGACCATTTACATCTTTATGCTTTGTCTGGCCTTCGTTTACTTCCTGTTGAGTGCTCAGTATGAGAGTTATATTCTGCCCTGGGCGGTATTACTTTCTTTACCTATCGGTCTGGCTGGTACGTTCATCTTTGCCCGGATTTTCGGCATTGATAATAACATCTATCTGCAAATTACGATTATTATGTTGATTGGTCTGCTGGCTAAAAATGCCATCCTTATCGTAGAATACGCCGTTGAACGACGACGACACGGGATGGACATTGTGAAGGCTGCCGTCGATGGTGCCGAAGCTCGTCTGCGACCCATTTTGATGACTTCCTTCGCCTTTATTCTGGGTCTGGTGCCACTGATGCTTTCGTCTGGTGCAGGTGCTTTAGGTAACCGTTCCATTGGTACGGGTGCCGTTGGGGGGATGTTGATTGGTACGCTGCTTGGGGTATTTATTATCCCGGTACTATTCATCATCTTCCAGACTTTGCAGGAGAAAATCAGCGGCTCACCCAAGCAATTGCAAACCGAGGACAAATCACATGCAGATCTGATGGCCGGCCAGGGTCGTTAACAGGAATGAGAAGCAGGTGAGGCAACGATTGAGGAAATGAAAACCCTGCTTTTCCGTCAACCATTGACATTTAATACATATGAATAGGAAACTTTTGTGGCAGTCGTTCGCGGTGTTGATTCTTCTGCAAGGACTTGCTGCCTGCAAAATAACACAGAACTATAATCAGCCTAAGGTAAACTCCGATGGGCTGTATCGGGACGGAAGTACGGATACTACCAGCATGGCAAATATGCCCTGGCGGAATATGTTTTCCGATACCACCTTACAAAGTCTGATTCAGGAAGGGTTGAATAAGAACCTGAACCTGAAGTCAGCCATTACCCGAATCGAAGTGGCGGAAGCGAATCTGTATCAAAGTGAAATGAACTTCTTCCCGAATGTAACTGGTAATGGAACGGGTTCATTTGCCAAGGTACCTAACGTACCAAGTGCGGCAACGGGCTTCGCCAGACGTCAGTTTCAGTTATACGCCAATGCGAGCTGGGAAGCTGATATCTGGGGTAAGTTAAGAAGTGCGAAGCGTTCGAATCTGGCTTTATTACTGCAAAGCGAAGCTTCGAAACGAGCCGTACAAACGCAGCTAATCGCTGATATTGCGAATGCGTATTATTCGCTTTTAGCTTTAGATGCTCAGCTGGCCATTACGCAGAGAAACGTAGACATCTGGGTATCGAATGTGGAGACGATGAAGGATTTGAAAGAAGCCGCGGTAGTAACCGGAGCAGCCGTCGTGCAAAGCGAAGCCAGCCAGTACGCGGCGGAAGTAACGATTCCTACGTTAAAGCAAACCATTCGCGAAACAGAAAATGCATTAAGCATATTACTGGCTCGTGCTCCTGGAGCGATTACTCGTACGACGCTGGAAGCCCAGGTACCGATGGAGAGATTATCAACCGGAGTATCAGCTCAGTTACTGAGTAACCGCCCCGATGTGCAGGCAGCGGAATATGCGTATCGCAGTGCCTTCGAAGTTACAAATGTAGCCCGGACTTACTTTTATCCAGCCTTAACCCTTACTGCAAACGGCGGGCTTTCGGCTCTTACCTTAGGAGGCTTGTTCTCAACTACATCCATCTTTGGTAACCTGGCAGCGGGTATAGCTCAGCCAATCTTTGCTCGCGGGACTAACAAAGTACGTCTACGCATAGCCAAAGCAGACCAGGAAAATGCTTTACTGAATTTTCAGGGGAGTTTATTAAACGCAGGTCAGGAAGTATCTAATGCCCTTTTTGCCTACCAGACCGCTACTGAACGGGCCATGATTCGTGGTCGTCAGTTGAATTCGCTGCAAAAATCAGTAGATTTCACGAAAGAGCTCTTGAAGTATAGCTCTGCTAATTACACGGAGGTTCTGGTCGCTCAGCAAAGTCTGTTGTCGGCGGAATTGAGCAGTGTAAGTGACCGTCTACAGCAGCTACAATCGGTCGTATCATTATACCGGGCGTTAGGCGGTGGCTGGAAAGAATAATATTAGTTTTATAGGTGTATAGATAAAGGTCTGGTGGTTTCCGCCGGACTTTTTTTATAAACGAAGACGAATAAGGCATAGGCGGGGCTTAACAACGTCTGAGGATTCGCAGTTCGTCCATACGACAACTGTAAACGCCCTGACGTACTAAACGAACTCACTCTTTAGCTTTGAATACACCACAATATCTACGTACACTCCATGAAGAAATTCAGCCTGGCGAGCAATGCCCTCTTTAGTGAAGCCGAGACGCTCAGGAACGGCCTGACTTTTTGTATTACCTATCGCACACTTGAGCTCAATGCGATTCAGTTTTAACTCTTCAAAACCAAAGGTTAACAACCGCTGGGTTGCCTGCGTGATCAGACCTTTGCCCTGGTTGGAAGAACTAATCCAATAGCCGATTTCTCCGATGTGGTTCTGCGTATCGATCTTATAAAGTCCGATTCGTCCTACTATTGTATCGTTCTCTTTTATAACAAAGGCAAACTCTCCACCATGTTTTCGACGCAGTTGAGAAGCATCTGCGTAGTTGTCAAAAAACGAAGGAGCCCGTACCAATCCAACCCAGGGTAACCAGGGGCTGAGGTACGCCTGATCTTCTATAACTAATTGAAAGATAGAATTACTATGCGTACGATCCAGCGTATGGAGCGAAAGGTGATCATTGATCGAAAGAATCATGGGCAGTAGGTTTCAAAAAAGTATCCGGTTGGAATGTAATTTCTGATGGTAATAAGTGAAGAAAAAAGGATACCTAAACCTACGATTTTAGCCGGATTAACGACCCAACCAGTTCTTGAAATCAGTAATACGATCACCACTAACGAATACTTCCGCCCGTGCTTCGGGGGTTAACTCTAATTTCAGCTTTCCCGCTGAATAGGTATGGATGGAGTCAATGGATTGAAAAGCCACCAGAAACTGACGGTTCACCCGAAAGAATCGGGAAGGATCGGTTACCTGCGTTAGTTTATCAAGGCTTAGTTCCAAGGGTAACTTCTGACCGTCGTGGGTAACTAGAAAGGTGATTTTTTCTTCCGAAAAAAAGTACGCAATCTGATTGATTTCAATGCTATGAATTTTCGTACCAATGGAAACCATGAACCGCGTTTTATATTCTGTTTCCTGCGGTTTCTGAATTAGGTGAAGGATATCCTTCAAATCGGGAGCGGGTTGACGCAACGATTTGAATTTATCAAGAGCCGCTTTTAATTCCTCAAAATCAATGGGTTTTAATAAGTAGTCTACGCTATTGACTTTGAAAGCCTGAATAGTGTATTCGTCGTATGCCGTCGTGAAAATGATCGGAACTTTCAGCGAAATTTGATCGAAAATGGCGAAAGCAAGCCCGTCTTCCAGGTGAATATCCATGAAAGCCAGATCGGGAGCAGGGTTCTCACTGAACCACTCCACCGCATCCGAAACCGAAGGGAGCTTGGTAATAATCTGAATCGACGAATCGTATTTGTGGATCAGGTTTTCCAGCCGGTCAGCGGTAAGGTATTCGTCTTCAACAATAACTACGTTCATGCGAGTAAAGGGATTTTAACGACAAAAGAATCACCGATATGCCCGTACCAAACCGGATGGCTGGTTAAGAGACTGTACCGGCCCGTAATATTTTTAAGTCCTAAACCCGTGGAAACTTCGGGTTGCAGACGAGGGCGATACCCATTTTCAACAATTAACTCCTCGTTGACAATCTTGATGGAAACAGTTAAGGGTTCTTTACTGGACATTCGGGTATGCTTAACTGCATTTTCAACCAGCAATTGTAGCGTCAGGGGAGCAATTTTATAAAGTTGCTGAGCCGATTCGGGCACGTCAATGTTAACGATGAATTTCTCCCGAAAACGGATTCCCAGTAAGAATGCGTACGACTGAATAAACTCAATTTCAGTCTTCAAAGATACCAGATCGTTATCCTTCTGTTCGAGAATGTATCGGTAGGACTTGGAAAGCTGGGCAATGAATTTCTCCGATAAATTAGCATCAATATGCACGACCGAGGACAGAATACTCAGACTGTTAAACAAGAAATGAGGATTGACCTGATTTTTTAAAGCTGCAAACTGAGCCTGCACATGTTCTTTCTCCAGTCGTTCGGAGCGAATCTGAATTTCCTGTACTCGCTGTGTAGCCCGAACGGCCGCGATGAGGTAGAAAGCCGTAAGCATAATCATTACCGAAAGGCCATTGTTGGCTCGAATAACTAGGGTCCACATTTCTGCCGAGCGTTTGGGCATCGGGGCATTTTGAGGAGGGAAGACGTGAAAAATAGCCTCCATCGCAATCCGCAGGCTTTTGTGAAGGAAGAAATTAAAGAGAAAGGCCAGCACCAGTGACACCAGCAGGGAAATAATTTGTGGCTGAAGCTTGAACTCCAGCAGGTAATTTTCGCCGAAGTAATTAAAAAACTTCAATTGAAGCCAGTCGGTGATACTTAACCAGACAAAGAAAAGGCCGAATGAGATAGTAAAAAAAGGAAGAGCGAAACGCAATTCATGATAGAACCGAGCCATGGTTAACAACGGTTCAGACGTGGTCGCGTAAATCACGGTCAAGGTATAAATTAACGCTAGACTTAGCGATAACTGCCACTTCTGAATGGATGTCAAACGATTCGCCATGGGGTTACTTTCAAAGTTCTGAGGGCTGCGGAGAAGGTCCGATTTATCCCAATACAAAAATCAGGTACATCAAATGTATTTGAAAATCATAACCGACGAATGACGAGTTGCGTCGGATGAATCGGGCATTTAGGAGGTTCAGGGTTGAAAAGGGAAAACCGATAAAATACAGAAGAGTTTGAAACGTATGAAATACCCCGGAAGGTAGCCTAATGGATAGACAGGTCTGGATCTATCCAGTTAACAACCCAATTCTCTCCGGTAGAGACGCGACTTCATCGCGTCTGGGTAAAATGTAAATGATAGTCAATTCTCCGTCAGATGCGTCTTTAAACAAACGGTTAATTAAAAATCTGAAAGAGCGTTGTTCCACTTGTTTGCTAGTGGTCTGAAACCTACCCTAAGGTTAACAGAAAATGGACCAAAGCTCATAAAATAGCCGACTATTAGTAACTAAAAAAGCCCCTGAGACGCATAACTCAGGGGCTTTATAGGTGTTAATTCTTAGATTTTCTTATTCAGCACTTTATCCAGACTATAATCGCCGGGGCCTAAAATCAGAATGACCACATAAGCGATCAGGTAATGAAAAGCCATTTCGGCTTCCCCGAAAATATCACCTCCATGGGCCATGAAAGCCGCTACGACCATTGTAATGATCAAGGGAATAGTGGCGATGCGGGTAAAAAGCCCCAGAGCAATTAAAATCGAACAGAAAAATTCAGCGAAAATGGCCAGCCCTGCCGAAACCGGAGCTCCAAGACCTAAGAAGTCCATGAATTTTTCTTTCATCATCGCATAATTCGATAGTTTCTGATATCCGTGCGTAAGCATAGCCAGCGAAAAGCCAACGCGAAGAATCAGGGTAGCCCAATTGATAGATGAAAGTGTGTACGAAATAGAGAAAAGTCTTCTCATGAATTTTTATGATTTCAGTAGAATGGAAGTTGAAATGAGCTTGGTAGGTAGAGTTGTTAGAAATAACAGATACAAACGGATTGCCGACCTTTCTTACAAAACTCTGATCAGAAAACTAAACTCTTTCTAAATAAGAATAACCAAATATAAAATGTAATGACTAGTTATCCTTAAAGTCATAGGAGCAGATTGCTGGTTTATACTCTAAAAATTGTACAGGATATGATTAGTAGAAAATATAAAATACTGATTTTAAAACATTTATCATTTTTTGACTACATCGATTTCCGTAAAAATTTATAAATATTTATTGATCTACTTGTTTAATAGGATATTACCTTTTTATTTTGTCTATAGAAATACTAGTTTAGTAAAAGCCATGAATTATCCTTTACTTTTTTCTCTTTCCATATACCCATTCAGTACGATTCAGAAAGTCATTCTTTCGCACGGATCTTAGTGGGATTTTGTTGGTAAATTACTGATTACTAACAAAGTAACGACTTGGTCCGGAGTTCTCGCGTTCATTAACTCCTTTCTTCATTCTATACTTTACCCTTATTATGCAACAACTTTTAAAAGTGCTGTTGCCGGTACTCCTATGGGTGCAGGTGCAGGCTGCTTTTGCCCAACAAATTACGGGTAACATACGATCACAGGGTGATAATCAGCCCTTAACCGGAGTAACCGTGCAAGTAAAAGGCACCACTCGCGGAACGGTTTCCAACGCTGAAGGAAACTACAACATTGCTGCTCAATCGGGCGAGACTCTTCGCTTTTCCTTTATTGGCTATAAAGCCGTCGAACTGGCGGTGCCCGCTTCCGGTACGTTGAACGTAACGCTGGATGCGGAAGAGTCGGCATTGCAGGAAGTCGTAGTAACGGCTTTAGGTATTGCGAAAGAGAAAAAATCACTCGGGTATTCCGTTCAGGAATTGAAAAGTAACGACGTCGCTCAGGCTCGCGAACCTAACCTGGTGAATGCCCTATCTGGTAAAATTGCCGGGGTTAACATTACCAACAGTCAGGGGAACATGGGTTCTTCCCGGATCGTCATTCGCGGAGAAACGTCGATTGCCGGTAATAACCAGCCACTGTTTATTGTCGATGGAATTCCGGTTGATAACTCTCAGTTTGGCAGCACGGGCACGAATCGCGATTACGCCAACGCCATCGCGGATATTAACCCGGATAACATCGAAAGCATCAGCGTACTGAAAGGACCCAATGCGGCGGCTTTATACGGTTCACGGGCAGCTAACGGCGTTATTCTGATTAAAACCAAAATCGGCCGTAGCGGTCAGCAAAAAGGCTTAGGGGTTACCCTGAACGCCGGACATACGGTAGAAAGCTTATTGGTGCTTCCTGATTATCAGAACGTGTATGGACAGGGAACGGGTGGATTATTCTCCTACAAAGACGGAAAAGGCGGCGGTTTGAATGACGGTACCGACGAAAGCTGGGGCCCAAAAATGGACGGTCGTTTATTACCTCAGTTCTTCTCTAAAGGGGAGGCAGTGCCTTTCGTAGCTCATCCTGATAACGTGAAGAATTTTTTCGTGAAAGGTCATACGACGAACTTAGGCGTATCAGTAGCGGGTTCGGATGAGAAGTTTGATTACCGTTTTTCGTTTAATAATACCCGTCAAACCGGGGTAATTCCGAATACGGATATTACCAAAAATAACTTCGCGGTCAATGCCTCGTATCGTCTGAACGACCGTATTACCATCAATACCAGTGCCAACTTCATTCGTTCGGAGTCGGATAACCTTTCGGCTTTGGGTGGACGGGGTTCCAGCGTTATGCTGCAATTCTTGTGGTTTGGCCGTCAGGTCGATACGGAGTTACTAAAAGATTACCGGGCCAACGGCGAGCGTGATTTTAACTGGAACCATAGTTACTATAGCAACCCTTACCTCTTGCTTCACGAAAACACCAACGGTCAGCGTCGCGATCGTTTCTTCGGAAATGTGAACGTGAACTATAAGATTAATGACTGGCTTTCAGCCCTGGTGCGGACAGGTAATGACTTTTATCTGGATAAGCGTAAATCAAAAGTATCGTATGGCACGAACGGTACACCTTTCGGGTCTTACGCGGAAGATGCGTACGTAGTAAACGAAAATAATACCGACTTTGCTCTGAATGTCAATCGTAAGCTGAGTGATGATTTCGATCTGGAAGGTCTGGTAGGAGGTAACGTTCGTAGTAACTTCTTCGAGCGTAATTATCAGCAGGCTCCTCGTCTGGCCGTTAGCGATTTATATACCTTAATGAACTCACGCGATCCGCTGGTTTCGAGTAATCAATTTACCCGTCGCCGCGTGTACAGCTTGTATGCTTCAGCTCAGTTAGGTTTCCGCAACTATGCGTTCCTGAACTTAACGGCTCGCAATGACTGGTCTTCGACGTTACCCGCGGCTAATAACTCCTATTTCTATCCTTCCGTAAATGCAAGCGTGGTCTTAACGGAAGCTTTGAATATCAGAACCAACTGGTTATCATTCGCGAAGATTCGCGGAGGCTGGGCTCAGGTGGGTAAAGACACCGATCCTTATCAGATCGTGAATACCTATCCGTTTAATCAGCCTTTTGGTAGCAATCCCTTATTAACCGTATCGGATATTTACCTGAATCCTAATTTGAAACCCGAAATCACGCAGTCCAGTGAAATTGGTCTGGAGATGGCGTTCCTGAAAAACCGGGCTCGTTTTGATGTAAGTTATTACAACACCGATAGTTACAATCAGATTTTGCAGGCTGATATTAGTCCGGCAACGGGTTTCAAACAGCAGCTAATCAACGCGGGTAAGATTAACAACCGTGGTTTTGAGGTACAGTTAAGCGGAACACCCGTGCAAACGTCCGGCGGCTTCAAATGGAATGTAACCGTTAACTTCTCCCGCAACGTAAGTAAAGTAGTAGAGCTGGATAAAGCCGGTTTACTAAACCAGTACGTATTAGGCAGCAACGGCACCACCCGCGTATTAGCCAGCGTGGGTCAACGGTACGGAGCCTTATACGGAACAGCCTATCAGCGGAACGAAAGTGGCGAAGTGGTAGTAGGAGCTAACGGCTTACCGCTGAAAGATCCCAACCAGAAAACGCTGGGTTACTTCACGCCGAAATGGATTGGCGGGATTACGAACGCCTTTAGTTACAAAGGCTGGAACCTGAGCGTACTGATCGATACCAAACAGGGCGGACAGATTTACTCGGCTACTAACGCGACCGGACGTTACACCGGCGTACTGGAATCAACTTTACCCGGACGGGATGCCGAGCACGGCGGACTTTCGTACTACTACGCTGGGAATAACACATCCTCCACACCGATTCCGGTGACGGGCTCAGCTCCGGCTGGCGAACGGGTATACAGCGATGGAATTGTTTTCAACGGCGTAGCGGCGGATGGTTCGGCTAATAAGGTGATCGTTCCGGCCGAGCGTTATTACAAATATCTCTACAGCAACAGTGCCGGGGTAAATGAAGCCAGCGTGTTTGATGCCTCGTTTATCAAGCTTCGCGAAGTACGTCTGACATATGCCATTCCTCAGGATTTTGTGCGTCGCCTGCATTTGCAGGGAGCGTCGGTATCGGTCATCGGCCGGAACCTGGCTTTCCTTCAGAAAAAAGCCCCCAACATCGATCCTGAAACGGCTTTCAACACGGGTAATGGTCAGGGGCTGGAGTCGCTGCAATTGCCTTCGACGAGAAGTTATGGCGTTAACCTGAACATCAATTTCTAAGGAAAATCATACGTAAGCTCAGCCTTACTTCAATATATTCATTGTTATGAAAATTAAAAGTTTCACGAAACTGATTCTTCCGCTGACGCTGGTAGCCGGGTTAACGGCCTGCCAGAAGGAGCTGGAAGATATTAACCGGAACCCCAACGAAACCACCGTTGCACAGCCCGATTACCTGTTAACAAATGCCCTGAAGTCCAGTGCTGATCTGATAATGGGTTCGGATGCATCCATGGAAACCACGACCCTGTTTGTGCAGTATTGGGCGAAGATTCAGTATACCGACGTAGACAAGTACACGACGAGTCCGACGAATATTCAGAATATCTGGACGAACACGTACTCCCAGGGGCTGAATGACTTTGCGGAAATCGTTAAGCTCGGTGAACAGGCCAATAACCCTAATTATCAGGCGGTCGGGATCATTATGAAATCCTGGTCGTTTCAGATGCTGACGGATTTATACGGAGATATTCCTTACAGCCAGGCTCTGAACATTAACGAATACCTGACTCCCAAATACGACGCTCAGAAAGACGTGTATACGGGCTTATTAGCCGATCTGCAAAAAGCCATTTCGCTGATTGACGCAAGCGGTGCTAATACCATTTCGGGCGATGTAGTCTATAATGGTAACATGACTCGCTGGAAGAAATTTGCGAATTCTTTACGACTGCGGATTGCTCTGCGAATGGCTGATCGTGATGCGGCAGCAGCTCGTACGGTCATTGCTGGTTTAGCCAAAAGCGATCTGATCGCCAGCAATGACGAAAATGCAAAGTTTACGTACCTGACTTCCCCTAATCAAAACCCCGTGAGCCGGGACCGGGAAACGCGGGATGATTACCGGGTTAGTAAAAGCATTGTTGACAAATTATTGCAGCTGAACGACCCCCGCCTGAGCATTTACGTAAACCGTACGGCGGATGCTACGCCACTGGGATACGTAGGAGTAACCAACGGCTTACCTGCCGATTCAGCGGCCCGTTTAGGCTTTACCAAAACGTCAAAGCTGGGTGATTACTTCACGGCTCCGTCTTCGCCAGCAGTGTTCCTGAACTATGCGGAAGTGTTATTTAATTTAGCTGAAGCCGCTCAGCGTGGATTGATTCAGGACGACGCAGCTACCTTATACAAACAAGCCGTTACGGCTTCTTTGCAGCAATTTAATGTAGCTTCTACGGCGATTACTACGTATCTGGCTCAGCCGTCAGTGGCTTATAATGCTGCAAACTATAAAAAGTCGATTGGCGAGCAGAAGTGGCTGGCTTTGTTTGGTGAAAGTCAGGAAGCTTTTGCCGAATGGCGTCGGCTGGATTATCCGCAGTTGACTCCGGCTTACGCGGGCGTTCTGAATGGAAAAATGCCCGTTCGTTTAACGTATCCTACGGGTGAGCAGGCTTTGAATAATAACAGTTACAAAGCAGCCGTAGCGAATCAGGGAGCAGATTTGCTGACAACTAAACTCTGGTTTGACGTGAACTAGTTTTCGTTGTTGGTTTACAGTTTTCAGTGAAAAGAGCGGGGTAAACCCCGCTCTTTTTTGTTATTCATTTAACTTCTCGAAAGTTTTAAACTTTCGGGAAGTTGTTTGCTGATTGCCGATACAACAGAGTGCCACCCACAACAACGAAAGTACGGATGAGTTACTTTGATTTTTCCAGCATTCCAATTTTCTCCCAGGAAGGATCAGGATTCATGGTTACCATGATATAAATGTTCTCTTTCTGGTGCTTCACTGAAGTAATCTGCGTATCTCCTCCCGCTAGTCGTGCTTTGATTTCCTTGGGGGTAAGTTTATACATAGAACCCGTCGAAGCATCGATGATTAAACCGATAATACCTCCGAAAAGGATATTACCCAAAACCCAGCCGTCCAGCTTACGGGTAAGGCCTGCTTCGAAAGGCTCATAGCCCTGCATCATTACTCGGATGGTGTGGTCATTTTTTCGTTTTACGTGGGCCCACATGGGTGTTTTGCCCACTAGCTGCCCGTCTACATAAACATCTGCACCCGTAGGGCGGCTAAGAACACTAACCGACTGCTTAGAACCATTGATGATCATTGATGATCGTGGTACAGTTCGTTAAGCCAATACCGACTACCAGTAGAGATAATAAAATTTTTTTCATAAAAAGGATTAATTAGGTGGTTTTATAAATGTTTTGCAACACTTATAAAAAGGGTAAACTCGGTGGACTAAACCGTACTTTGTTTTACAATAAGGGTTCTGACAAAAATATTATAAAAACCAGTTCAATCTATTTCTTTCGTTTAAAGTAATAGGGAATTAAATGGTCTTGCTCTGAGCGTGAAGTTATTACCGGTGTGTTATTTTTTAGGAGGCCTTGAAATTTTTATATTATCTTTGCAGCGTCATAAACGACTCTTCCTCGATGTGAGATCTAAGTAACCGATGGTGCCTGCCGTCTTTAATTCTGAAAAACAGAATGTTTTGGTAACTCTTACCAATCCGCTAACGCTTATGTATACGGCGTGGCTAATACTTAGATTCATGTGATATCCTTTCTTTTCTAAATGCATTTTGATGCTGCGGTTAGTGTTAATTCCTGAGAATTAATCACTTCCTCTTTTCTATTTTTCAGGCTTTAAATCTGTCACATCATGAGTATGATAGTGAATGCTCTTTCCTATGTACATCCTGATCATGAACCCTTGTTTGATACCCTTCATTTTTCTCTTGAAGAAAGAGAAAAAGCTGCTTTGGTAGGGAATAATGGATCGGGAAAATCTACGCTTTTACAACTTATTGCGGGGCGGCTAAATGCTTCGAATGGGGATATTATTCTCTCTGAAAAACCTTATTATGTACCGCAACAACTAGGTCAGTATGATGAAAATACCGTTGCCGAATTACTGGGAATAGATCGGAAACTAAAGGCTCTTCACGCGATTCTGGAAGGAAACGTTGAGGACGAAAATTTTACTGAAATAGGAGACGACTGGGACCTTGAAGAGCGAATTCAGGAAGCGTTGGCTCACTGGAACGTGGCGTATCTACATCTTTTCCAAAAGGTTAAAAACCTGAGTGGCGGCGAAAAAACCAAGGTTTTTCTGGCTGGAGCTTCGCTCGTCAACCCCGAAATCATACTGCTGGACGAACCAACCAATCATCTGGATTTTCAAAGTCGTGAGTTATTATATGATTTTGTAAGACATAGTAACTCAACGATGCTGGTGGTAAGTCATGACCGTACGCTATTGAATTTACTGGATTTGACCCTGGAGTTAAGTACAAATGGAATTGAAGTGTATGGTGGGAATTATGCGTTTTATGAAGAGCAGAAAGAGGCGAAAGTAAATGCTCTTCAATCGAAGCTGGAAGAAAATGAAAAAACGTTAAGACAAACGCAGCAGAAAGCCCGGGAAGTAGCCGAACAGCGTAATAAAAAAGAAGCTCGTGGAAAAGCTCATGGGCAAAAGTTAGCACTACCTAAAATTCTGGCCAACCGCAGGAAAGGTCAGGCGGAAGAGAGTACGGCTAAGCTGAAGGAAGTTCATCAGGAAAAAATGAATGATCTATCGAATCATTTAAGAAACATCAGAACCCAGATTCAACAGTATCAGATCTTGAAAATTGATTTGGGAAGTCCTGATTTACACAGAGGCAAGCTCCTTATTGATGTGAAGGATCTCAATTTTAGTTATGAAGGATTAAAGCTCTGGCAAATGCCTCTGACATTTCAGATTCGTTCCGGGGAAAGGCTTCGAATTGCTGGTAATAATGGATCAGGTAAAACAACCTTATTGAAATTACTCATGGGTGATTTGGTAGCTTCGGAAGGGGTAATTAACAAGGCTGATTTTCAGTTCATGTATCTTGATCAGGAATATTCTATGATGGCCAGCGAGCTAACGATTATTCAACAGATGGAGAAGTATAATAGCCGGCATTTACCCGAACACGACCTGAAAATGTTATTACATCAACATCAGTTTCCGAAGGAAATGTGGGAGCGGCAATGCGAAGGATTGAGTGGAGGTGAAAAAATGAAGTTAAGTCTGTGCTGTTTGTCGGTTCATACGGATGCGACCGATCTTTTAATACTGGATGAACCTACTAATAACCTTGACGTGCAAAGCCAGAAAGTGCTCACCGAATCGTTAAAGAGCTTCAAAGGAGCCATGCTCATCATTTCGCACGATCCTTATTTTGTAAATGAAATGCAGATGGATTCTACCATTTCGTTACAGTAATATTAGGGTTAGTCGCAGGAATAGGTTTTGTAAGATTAAGGAAGTAGTGGAATCATCGATTTTAAGTCATTTTAACGAACAGGAGTAAGCGAAATCGGGTAGTTTTGGTCGAAATGAAGCCTTTACAGCCATGAAAACAAAAAGATTTATTATCCTTTCCGCTTTGCTGGCAACATTCAGCTGGAGCAGTGTCTTCGCGGATGTCGAATTTTTTCTGGAAACACCCGTTGGAGGTCGGTTAACAGTTGTTGTCAACGATCAGTCCATTACCAATGCGACGGGGCGTTATCGCTTTTTTGACCTGGCACCGGGACGGGCTCAGTTGACCGTCTATCAGGGGCGAAGCCTGATGTTTCAACAAGCCGTCATGTTGAACCCAGAAACTCGGACGATGGCAATTTTACATCCCCAGTATGGTTTTCGAATTCAGAAAACGATACCAGTGAGTACGGGTGAAATGAGTCGGCCCTATCAGTACCAGCCTCAACAGCAACCGGATCAGATGCGGCAGTTACCAGATGCAAATGTGAATCCGAACGAAAATCGGTTAATACCAGGCAGTAAACCCAGGGAAGAAACGATCAGGGAAAACAGCAACGCGGGCCCTCCTGACAAGCCAGAAGAAGTAATGAATGCCGATCAGCTGGAGCAATACATCAAAGCCATTCAGCGGACACCGAAAGAGAAGCGACTGGAATTTATGCACAAAACGCTGGAAAAACAGGTCTTCAATGTTCAGCAGTTAACCGAGATGCTCAAACAGTTTGATACTACGAAAGAGAAACTGCAAGTGGCCAAGCTGGGCTGGGATTCGGTAACTGATCGTTCCAATTTCGAGAGCATTTACGATCAGTTTACCTTCGAATCTGACCAGAAGGAGTTAAGAGCTTACTGCGAAGGAATGTAGATAATAAGTCAAAGATAGCATAACCATTGCCAGCAGAAATGCTGGCAATTTTTTTATGGAATAAACTATCAAACCTTCTCGAACGAAATCAAACCTCCTCAAACCTGAGGACACCCCTTGTACACACCATCAGGATTGACGTTTTTTGTAAACAGTTGTCATTATTTTAAAAGACGGTTCCTTGTATATTCTTCGCATTGATTGTCCTGACGAAAAAGGACTGGTTCATAAAGTCTCCGGGGTGTTATACCACCACGAGCTGAATTTAATTCGTAACGATGAATTCGTTGATCGCACGCACGGTCATTTCTACATGCGTACGGAATTTTCCGGGGAGTGTCAGGAAGAGAAAATCATGAATGCCTTACGAGGTATTTTGCCTGATTCGGTAACCATTTCTCTGAATACCAATCGGCCGAAAGACGTGGTTTTACTGGCTACCAAGGAACACCATTGCTTAAGTGATCTGTTGATACGAAATGCCTATAAAGATTTGAATTTCAACATTCTGGCGGTAGTGGCCAACCACGATGTGTTACGGCCGCTGGTGGAGAAATTCGAGGTGCCTTTTCATCTGGTTTCGCACGAAGGCCTGTCGAGGGAAGAGCACGAAGCTGCCGTCTTATCCGTGCTGGAAACTTACCCGGCTGATTATGTGGTATTAGCAAAATACATGCGAATTCTTTCCGCTGAATTCCAGCAGCATTTTGCAAATCGGATGGTCAATATTCACCACTCGTTTTTACCCGCGTTTGTGGGAGCCAATCCTTACCGACAGGCTTTCGAACGGGGGGTTAAAATCATTGGAGCCACCGCACACTTCGTCAATGAGCATTTGGACGAAGGCCCGATTGTTACCCAGGAAGTGATTCCGGTGAACCACACCAAAACATGGCAGGAACTGGCCGCCGCAGGACGTGATGTGGAGAAAATTGCGTTAGCCAAGGCCTTGAAGCTCGTTTTCGAGGATCGGGTTTTTGTGAAGAATAATAAGACCGTTGTATTTGAATAAGGACTTCCCATGACAATTGATTTGCGTTCCGATACCCTGACCCGTCCTACGAAAGAGATGCTGGAAGCCATGTTTTCGGCTACTGTAGGGGATGATGTATTTCAGGATGACCCAACAGTGAATGCTCTGGAAGAAAAAGCAGCTAAGCTCTTTGGGTATGAATCGGCTCTGTTTTGCCCTTCCGGCACCATGACCAACCAGATTGCCATTAAGGTACATACCACCCCCGGTGACGAGGTGATCTGCGATGCTCTGTCCCATATTTACCTCTATGAAGGCGGTGGAATGATGAGTAACTCGCTGGTTTCAGCGACTTTATTAACGGGTGACTACGGTAGAATTAATGCCGAGCAAGTCCGTGATAGTATCAAGGCGGATGATATCCATGCACCCATTTCCCGGCTGGTTTCGTTAGAAAATACGGTGAATAAAGGGGGAGGGTGTTACTACGGCCTTACCGAAATTCAACGGATTAAGGCAGTTTGCCAAGAAAACGGATTAAGCCTGCACCTCGACGGTGCCCGGTTATTCAATGCACTGGTAGAAACGGGCGAGAGTCCGGCTCAGTACGGCGAAGCATTTGATTCGATTTCGATATGTCTGTCTAAAGGACTGGGGTGTCCGGTAGGTTCGTTGTTACTAGGAACTAAAGACTTTATTAAGAAGTCTCGCCGGGTGCGGAAACGCTTCGGCGGTGGCTGGCGACAGGCAGGTTACCTGGCGGCCGCCGGAATTTACGCTCTGGATCATCACGTAAATCGGCTGAAAGAAGATCATCAGCGGGCGAAAGTCATTGAAGGAATGGTCCGCCGCGTACCCGAAGTGATGGACGTCTTACCCGTGCATACCAACATTGTTATCTTCCAGTTGGCCGAAGGGTTATTAGCCACGGATTATGTGCAGAAGCTAAACGAAAAAGGTATCCGCTGTGCCGTATTCGGAAAAGATAAAGTTCGGATGGTCACTCATCTGGATTTGACGGATGACCACCTACAGGAGTTGGAACGGCGGCTGGTTGTTGGCGACTAAATATGTATCAATTTGTTATGGTGAGGTGGGACACCATTAGCCATGGCGAAAAAAAACATCCCGAAAGTTTTAAACTTTCGGGATGTTAATATAAATGGATCTATACTAATGACAGAGGAAACTTCCGCTGTCGTTTCCCCGTCAAATTAAACAGGGCATTGGCTAGAGCGGGAGCGATGGGTGGTAGGCCCGGTTCGCCCACGCCGCCGGGGGCTTCCTGATTTTCAATGATATGTACTTCCATCTGCGGAATTTCGTTGATTCGAAGTACCGGATAATTATGGAAGTTACTCTGCTGAACGGCCCCATCAGCAAAGACGATCGGACTCTTCAGAGCCGCCGTTAGACCATACACTACATTACTTTCGGTTTGAGCCTTGATGTTATCCGGGTTAACCGTCATACCGCAGTCAATCACCGATACTACTTTTTCGATCTTGATGCCATCGGCCGTTTTTGCTACCGTGAACACGTGAGCACAAATCGTACTAAAGGAACGGGCAATGGCCATCCCGCGAGCTTTACCTGCAGGTAACTTTTCACGGTATCCCGATTTTTCGGCCACTGTTTTCAGTACGTTCACAAAGCGGGGCGAGTCTTTGAATAACTCCAGTCGCAGGTCCAGCGGATCTTTTCCGGCGGCATGAGCCAGCTCATCCACAAACGATTCGTGGCCAAATACATTCGTAGAGGCATATACCGAACGCCACCAGAGAATGGGTAAATCCGTGGAAGCATTCAGGTAACTCCGGCGTATGTTAGGAATCGCCATCGGGCTGTCTTTGGCACCCACGCCTTCTTCCGCCCAGCCATCGGCCTTACCCGTAATGTTGGCTTTGAAAACCTGTTTTTGAATCGATTCGGAGATGATTTTATGGTGCAGGGCCGTTACGTTGCCATTGGCATCAATGCCGCCTTCCAGCACGCTCAGCATGGCCGGGCGGTAAGGTCCCTGGGTCATGTCGTCTTCCCGAGTCCAGATGAGTTTTACCGGAGCTTTCGCCTGTTTGGATAAATAAGCAGCTTCTTTCACAAAGTCCAGATACGCTTTCCGGCCAAAGGCTCCACCTAGAAACGTTACGTTAACTTTTACCTGCTCGGGTTTTAGTCCGAGGTACTGGGAGAGTTCACCAATAGTTCCATCGGGTCCCTGCACGGGAGCCCAGATTTCTACCGAATCATCCTTTACCCAAACCGTAGCATTCACGGGTTCCATCGCTGCGTGAGCCGCGAAGGGGGTTTCATAAGTTGCCTGAATTTTCTTGGCTGCTGCCCCGTAAGCCTTTGCAAAATCGCCCTGATTTCCTTCGAAATCATGTCCATCCTGTTTGGCCAGTTCATGCATCTGAGCAGAAAACTTCTCGGTTGATAAGGTGTTGTGATCAACCGCCGCCCATTTAATCTTTAGCTTCTTACGTCCCTGCAAAGCCGCCCAGTAATTCGTAGCTAATACGGCTACTGTCTCTACGGTCTTATGAGGCATGGCCCGCTCGGCTTTCAGTACTTTTTTCACGCCGGGCACTTTCAGAGCGGCGGCTCCATCAAACGACTCCACCTTTCCGTGAATGGCAGGACAACGTTCGATACTAGCGTAGAGCATACCCGGTAAATCTACGTCAATCCCGAATTCAGCCGTTCCCGTTACCTTCAACGGTACGTCGGGTTTCGGCATGCTTTTGCCGAGTAGTTTGAAATCTTTTGGATCTTTTAACTTTGGGTTTTTCGGAACTTCCAGTTTCGAAGCATCGCCTACTAATTCAGCGTAAGTAAAGGATTTGCCAGAAGACTTATGGAAGACTTTGGCTTCCTTTGCATAGCATTCTTCGGGCGATACCTGCCATTTATTGGCAGCGGCCTGAATGAGCATTTCCTTTACTGCCGCCCCGGCCTTACGCATGGGTAACCAACGCGTACGAACCGACGAGCTACCGCCCGAAAGCTGCGAACCGTACTTACCCTGACCATTGGTCTGGCTGATGTGAATCTGATCCATGGAAACTTCCAGCTCTTCTGCCACTAAAGCGGGCATGGACTGGTACGTTCCCTGTCCCATATCAGGACGCGGATTCAGGATGGTGATTTTTCCGGTATCGTCAATGAGGATATACGGACTGAATTCCAGCCCTAAGGTAGTCTGAGGAATTTTATGAAGGACCACCTCCTCCGAATGAGCCGGAATCGAAAAGCCTAAAGCTAACACCACGCTGGCTGAGCCTCCGGTTTTTAGAAAGTTTCGACGATTGATTGCTAATGATTTCATTGCCTGAAGCGTAAGGGTAGAACAAGCGTTTATCTTTCCAGACTGGCCGTTTTTTTAGTTGCAGGGACTGGACTATTCTGCACACTTTCCGCCGCCCGGTGAATCGCTTTCCGAACCCGCTGATAGGTTCCGCAACGGCAAATGTTACCCTGCATATACAGGTCGATGTCTTCGTCGGTAGGTTTAGGCTTTTCCTTGAGTAAGGCTACCGCACTCATAATCTGGCCCGATTGACAGTATCCGCATTGAGTCACCTGCTCGTCAATCCAGGCTTGCTGAACGGCGTGTAGATGATCAGGCGTTCCAACGCCTTCAATCGTCGTTATTTTCTGACCTTTTACTACTGAAACGGGGGTAGAGCAGGAGCGAATGGGCGTACCGTTCAGGTGAACCGTACAGGCTCCGCACTGAGCCATACCACAACCAAATTTGGTGCCTTTTAGTCCCACGAAATCGCGAATGGCCCAGAGAAGTGGCATCTCTGGATCGACGTCAATGGTATAAGCTTTACCATTAACCGTAAGTTTCGTTTGTGCCATAATGAGTTAAAAAATAGGGGATTAGCTCGCTGTGATAACTCAAAGATAAGTAATAATTCAGGGATCAGCACCGAGTAAGGACGGGTGTTTGATTTTCATAAGTTTGAGAGGGGACAAGGGGGTTTGAAAGCGTTAGATAGTGTTTGAGAAAGTTTGAGCTGACGTAATAACCCCAGCAAGGTTAACCTCATTAGTAGCTCTGGTTGTTCATCCAGGTTAATCCCCGATGATTTAGCAACTTCCCTCCAATAGCTCATGTTGCCAACGAAAAAGCGGGCAACGGCAGGGCCACCACCTGCTTTAAACCCCAGTGGGATTAAACTCACTAGTATCCCCGGTCTGGATGGACCCGGTCTGGAGAGACCCGGTCTGGAGAGACCCGGTCTGGAGAGACCCGGTCTGGAGAGACTCAGCTGATAAGCCGGGGCGGCCGGGGCTTTCACTGACCTATTTTAACGTCCTCAAACTCAATCGAACTTCTCAAACTTTATCCAACTAGACCAAACGCTCTCACAAGTAGCCGAAATCAGGAAACTAGTCGCAAATCGTTTTAGGTTTACTCAGGTTTAGTCATTTTTGTGAGTTTGATTTCCACTAGTTCATCAACACATATGAAAAAACGTAACGTTTTGGTACTGGGCTTGGTAGCCCTGAGTACAGCGGCTTTCGTAGTAAAACCTCAGGATGACCCTAAGCGTAAAGGACTGGACATTTCCGGTATGGATAAGTCTGTGAGCCCTCGTGAAGACTTCTTTTTATACGCTAACGGTACCTGGCTGAAGAATACGGAAATTCCGGCTTCTGAAACGGGATGGGGTTCGTTCAACATCCTGCGGGATGAAAATAATAAGCACATTCACGAAATTCTGGAGGCCGCAGCGAAAAGCAAAGCTGCTAAAGGCAGCATCGAGCAACGCGTGGGCGATTTCTACGCTTCGGGTATGGATACCGTAGCGATTGAAAAACGCGGCTATGAGCCTATCAAAGCAACATTAGCTGCGATTGATAAGATCAAGAACTACAAAGACTTATTAGCGTACTCAGCGACGCATCCGCTCGAAGGCGGGGGAACGTTTCTGGGCATTGGCGTGGGTGCGGATGCTAAAAATCCGGATGCATACATCGTAAGTATGCGTCAAACCGGAACGGGCTTACCCGAGAAGGATTATTACACCAAGGATGACGCGGCCACGAAGAAAGTACGCGAAGCCTATAAAAAGTACATAGCTACGCTCTTTACCTTAACCGGAACGGAGGCCTCCGCAGCTCAGAAAACGGCGGAAGATATTCTGGCTCTGGAAACGAAAATTGCAGCTTCGCACCTGGGACGCATTGAAATGCGGAACCCCATTGCTCAGTATAACAAGTTTGCCGCGAAGGATTTTGCAGCCAAAATTCCGAATCTGGATTTACCGATGGTATTAACCAAACTTCGGATGAACACGGATACCATCATCGTGGGTCAGCCGAAATATTATGAGTACCTGAACACCATGTTACCCGCTGAAAACATCGAGACCCTGAAGGCGAAGATGAAGTTTTCAGTAATCAGCTCCGCGGC
>CAJYHS010000042.1 GCA_913774715.1 uncultured Siphonobacter sp.
GAAAGATTCGGTTTCGTTAGTTCAACAACTGCCTAATATAGTATGTTATTAAACGATAAAGTCATTGTAGTAACCGGAGGCACGGGCGTTCTCGGACAGTCATTCGTAGAAGGCATCCACGCCGCGGGAGGTACCGTTTGTATTCTGGGTCGAAACATTGAAAAAGCAGAACAACAGGCCGCATCGATTGTAAATGCCGGCGGAAAAGCTTTACCCGTGCAAGCCGATGTACTGGACGAAAGCCAGCTTGAAGCCGCAAAAAAACAGATCCTTGATACTTTTGGTCGGATTGATGGACTCGTCAACGGAGCCGGAGGTAATATGCCGGAAGGCATTCTGTCGCCCGAAGAAGACGTTTTCGAACTGAATCTGTCCGGTATGCGTCGGGTAATGGACCTGAATTTGTGGGGTACGGTATTACCCACGCAGGTTTTTGGTCAGGCCCTGGCTGCTTCTGCCAATGGCAGTATCGTTAATATTTCTTCCATGAGCTCCCAACGGGTTATTACCAAAGTGCTTGGCTATAGCCTTGGCAAAGCCGCCGTGGACTGTTATACGCAATGGATGTCAGTAGAAATGGCGAATCGTTACGGCGATAAGATTCGGATGAATGCCATTGCTCCCGGCTTTTTCCTGACCGAACAGAACCGTCGCTTATTAACTAACGAAGACGGAAGTTATACGGAACGGGGCCAGCTTGTGTTGAAACAAACCCCTTACAAACGCTTTGGTACACCTGAAGAATTAGTGGGAGCCCTGGTTTGGTTACTAAGCGATGCTTCCAAATTTGTAACCGGAACAATCATTAACGTAGACGGGGGCTTTTCCGTTTTTAGTGGTGTTTAAGAATTAACGTATATAAAAATACGGTAGATTTAGTTATGGGAATGCTACAAACCATGCGTTGGTTCGGGCCTAACGACCCGGTTTCATTAATGGACATTCGACAGGCAGGTTGCTCGGGCGTGGTTACTGCTCTGCATCATATTCCGGTGGGAGACGTCTGGACGGTAGAGGAAATCATCTATCGAAAACAACTCATTGAAAGTCAGAACGATACCTACTCCCCTCTAACATGGAGCGTTGTAGAGAGTCTACCTGTACACGAAGCCATCAAAAAAGCTGAATCTTCACGCGAGCTGTATATTGAAAATTATAAACAGTCCCTTCGGAACCTGGCTCAGGCCGGGATTCGAACGGTTTGTTACAATTTCATGCCCGTACTGGACTGGTCCCGAACCAACCTGGCGTATGAAATGCCCGATGGCTCGCTTGCTCTTCGATTCGTATGGCTGGATTTCATTCTTTTTGATACCTGCATCCTAAAAAGACCCGGAGCCGAACAGGATTACGAGCCTGAACTGGTAGAGTCTGCCCGCATGAAGTTTGAACGAATGAATGAGGGTCAGATTCAGGAACTTTCCAATACGGTTTTATTGGGGTTACCAGGTTCGGAGGAAGCTTTTTCTCTTCACAACTTTCAGCAGTTACTGGATCAGTATCAGGAAATTGGAGATCAGGAATTGCGGAAAAATTTATACTACTTTATTCAGCAGGTAGCCCCCGTAGCCGAAGAGGTCGGGGTCAATCTATGTATACACCCTGATGATCCTCCGTATCGTTTGCTGGGTCTTCCACGAGTGGTTAGCACCGAGTCCGATCTGGATCAGCTGATGGCAGCCTGTGCTATTCGGTCTAATGGAATCACGTTTTGCACGGGTTCCCTTGGCGTTCGCCCCGATAATGATTTGCCCAGCATACTGCGAAAATTTGGAGATCGGATTCATTTCCTGCACCTGAGGACCACCAAACGCGAAGATCATCCCCGCAATTTCCACGAAGCAGATCACCTCGCTGGTGATGTTGATATGTACGCGGTGGTGAAGGCCATTGTAGAGGAACAAAACCGACGAAAACTGACGGGCGTTGGTGAGATTAACATTCCCATGCGACCTGATCATGGACATCAGATGCTGGATGATTTGAAAAAGAAAACCTATCCGGGCTATTCGGCTATCGGTCGTTTGCGTGGCCTTGCAGAAATTCGTGGGCTGGAGATAGCCATCGAACGGTCTCTAAATCCACAACTAGCAACAAATTAGGGGATAATATATCCAGTAAATCCATTCGTTTTCTGCTTAGTTTGCAAAACCCAGACAGATTTCTCTGATGACAGCTAAGGGCTTTCTGCTCAAGCTGCCTTTTATTAAAGAAGGATATACCGAAAAGCGGGTCTGAGCCATTACCCTTAGGCTCGCTTTGTTTTTATCTTGTCATCAGTAACTTGGACCATAACGGATGCTTCTACGTAACTTCGCACAGCCCGTTTGCCTGACTTACTCCTGCACTTTTAAGTAACCGATGCAAAGTAACTACACGACAGCACCATTATTTCTTTAGTCTTGGAGCCTTATTTTCAATTTTGTTTCACAGTGACTAACTCACAAATAGATGGAGCCAGGAGCTTTAGACTCGTTTGACCGGCCTATTCTGCAGAGGGAGAAAATTGATTACATCGACGAAGACCGGCGTAGCTTTCAGAATGCCTCATAGATTCAGTACTATTATTAGGTAACGGGTGAAAATTTCGTTCCTGTTGTAATCGTAGAATCCATGCAGGCCTATGAAATTCGAACATCCGAAACTTCCGTACCCTCGCTGGGCTGGACATTGCTTCCACCATTCTTACAGGATTGACTTCATATTTGCTTGCTGACTACCAACCATTCATGCGTATGGGTTATTACCTTTGATTGCTCATTACATTACCAGTCAGCTAGAGATTTATTCTCTTCTATTTTTCCCATTTGCATTCAGCCTTTTCTGAATGGTATGCCCCAAAAAACCAATGACCGTATCAGACGTTATTATTCAGGATAAAGAGAAAATTAACTGGCAGGATATCTGTCTGGATGATACCAACCGGAATTTATTAAACCAGTTAATCAAAGAGTATAATTACATTGAAGAATTGCGGAAGTATAACCTACCGGTCAATAATAAAGTAATGCTGGAAGGCAGCTCAGGATGCGGCAAAACAACGACGGCAAAAGCCATTGCCACGGCCCTGAATAAACCTTTATACGTACTGGATTTAAGCACCGTTATTTCAGCCAGAATTGGTGAGACGTCCACGCACTTAAAACTGGTCTTTGACAAAGCCGCGAAAGACCGGGCAGTCTTATTCCTGGATGAATTTGACCACCTTGGAAAAATGCGGGGAAAGGACGATAAAGACGTGGGCGAAATGCGAAGGCTGGTCAATACGATTATTCAGTTAGTTGATTATTTCCCGGACAAAGCTTTATTGATTGCAGCAACTAATCACCTGGAAGTCATTGATGTAGCCTTGAGAAGACGTTTTCAGTTAACGCTAAGTTACCAAATGCCCGGCCCAGCAGAACTGGATGCATATTACGATAAATTATTACAGAACTTCCCTGAGCATTTACAGGGAGTTACCCGTACCTATGATGTTTCCTACGCCGAAGCTAAAGATTATCTATTTACCCGATTGAAAGCAATCATTATTCAGGAATTAGAACAAAAACAGTGGGCCGAAGTATAAGTCAAAAGCCTCAATTCTTAACAGAATTGAGGCTTTTTGATTAAATAGACCAGTAAATCGATTATACCGCACTTAATTTTTCTTTCGTTGTAGTGGCATTCAGACGGTACAGATAGGCCATTACTACACCGGACAACAACACCAGTATCAGATAACTCAGACTTAAATTGTGAGAATCTTTGGGAGGTAAAATAGTCACGATGGGGTAACTCAGGATAGATACCAGAATGTACACGATACCACCCGTCATGCCCCCTGATATTCCCGCGTAATTGGGGAAACGACTCAGACAATACGTAAAGTAATTGTTATAGGTATAGCCCGTACAAGCCTGAATCAAAAAGGCGAAGAAAATCATCAGAGGTAAGTTTTGCATCCAGAATCCTACCCCAATCATTACTGCTACAAATAGCGTCTGTATGATGATATTTCCCCGCATTCGATCGTAGAAAGGTAACCGAATGGTAGCTCTGCCAATTAAACCTCCCAACATCCAGGCAAATCCTAAAATCAGTGAACAGTAACCGGCTACGACAGAATTTAGATGAAACTGATGTTCAATGATAAATGGCCCCGTCATATTATACACCATAACCGCCGAATACGCCAGACTTAGCATCACAATACCCAGTAAAAAAGTCCTGGTTCTAAGCATAATCAGGTAGATGTCGGTAATGGTCTTGAGATTAAAATCAATCGGTTTCACTAAGGTTTCCCGGCTAAAAATCCAGTCCAGAACCAGGAGAATAAAAGATAATCCGGCGAGGAGGTAAAAGTTCGACTGCCAGCCAAAAAACTGCTCCAGATATCCACCAATGAAAGGAGCTACAATCGGACCAACGGACCAGATAATGGTGAATAAACTGAGGTAATGTTTCAGTCGCTCGCCTTCGAAGACATCAACAAAGTAAGCCCGTTTCGACACAATGATTAGAGCCGCCGTTATGCCGTGGATGATTCTCATGGCACAGATCACGTACAAATTTGTACTAAGAGCGATCGTCAAACTGGCAAGACTAAAGATGAACAGCGAAACCAGTCCAATTTTATACCGGCCAAAACTATCAAGAATACTGCCGACAAATAATTGCGAAACGCCGTAACTAATCAGAAAAACCGTCAGTGTGAGTTGTACCTGAGCATCCGTAATATGGAGGGCGGCGGCCATGCTCGGCATGGAAGGAATGTAAATGTCCGTAGCAAAGCCCGATAGCGGTAATAATGCAAAAGCGATTACCGTGGAAATCGGATTCGTTGGTTGTTTCGACATGGCTGACTTCAATGGGAATACAAGACTTGTCCAGTAAAGCCAATTTATGCCTTTATAGTTTCATGAAGTTGAATTCACGAGTTAGATAAATTTCTGCTCCGTGGCTTTGTGAATCAGTGAAGCTGAGTTATTCACGCTGAATTTTTGCAGTAGATTTCTACGATGGCTTTCGACCGTCAGCGGACTAATAAACATGTGTTCTGCAATTTCCGGCGTGGTTCGGCCTGCGGCCAGTAGCAGTAATACTTCTTTTTCCCGGCGGGTAACAAAAGGGATTTCCTGGGGTTTCTGATTTAGAATTTCCTGTACTTCGGTACTTAGTACCTTATCTCCCTGGTACGCTCGCTCGATGGCATTCAACAGCTCCTCTGAAGAAGCATTTTTCAGCACATACCCCGAAGCTCCGCTGTGTAACATCCGGGCAATGATGCTTCCTTCGTTGCTGTTACTCAAAGCAATGACATGACAATCCGGACGCATTTTCTTGATTTCTTCACAAGCCGTTATACCGTTGATGTCGGGCATGTGAATGTCCAGTAGTACCACATCTATTTCGTGCTTTTTCACGAATTCAATGGCTGGTTCGGCATGCGTGAAGGTTTGCTCCAGAACCATATAATCAACCTGCGATACAATGAAAGCCAGTCCACTTAATACGAGCGGATGGTCGTCAACAATGATGATGCGAATGACGTTATCCATGCATTTGAATGTCTATGTGAAAGCTTGCCCCCTGCTTACTTTCCACTTCCAGATTTCCATTTAATAACTCTACCCGATTTCGGATGTTTGACAAACCAATGCCGGATTTTTCCTTCACTCGACTCTGATCAAATCCTTTGCCATCGTCCTCCACCACCAGATAAAAATGACCTTCGTGTTCACTAGCCTGTACCCACACCTGCGAGGCTTCGCTGTGGCGTACGGCATTGGCTAATAACTCCTGAACGATTCGATAAACGCCAATGACCAAAGGCTGAGCATAGTTGGATCGCAGGTTAATAGCTTCGAAACTTACCTTCATGGCCCCACTGCTCATCGTCTGGCATAAGTCACGCAGGGCGGGTTCGAGACCCATGGAAAGTAAGGCCTCGGGCATCATATCCCGGGCGATTCTTCGAAGTTCGTTGACCGAATGATCAAGCTGGTGAATGACCGCGTCCAGTTCCGAGGATTTGTTTGTCTTGTCTCGAAAGGCAATCGCGGATAAACGAAGTTTGACTCCTGCCAGTAACCCACCCAGTCCGTCGTGTAAGTCGCGGGCCACACGGTTTCGCTCAATCTCCTGCCCTTCCAGCATCGCATTATAGCGATTCAGTTTATCCTGATTTTTGACGTTTTTCAGTTCCTCTTCCAGTAATTTTCCCTTCTGAATCGCAAGTATTCTTCGATTCTGGGCAGCTTTTAGTAGAAAGAAACCGACTCCGATCAGTAATAAAACCGTAGCGATCAGGACCACAATCAGGGTTCGGTTTTTCTGTAAGCTCAAAGCCTGTGACTGGCTTTCGGTTCTGATTTTCAGTAACTCGTTTTCCTTCTCTGCCGTCTGGTATTTTTTTTCCAGATCCAATACCCGCTGATCGGATTCCGCAAGGGCCAGACTGTCGCTAACCTTCTTATGTTGCTCAAACCAGTCCGTGGCTTCTTTATAATGCTGTAGCTGCGTTTCTGTATGGGCCAGATTGTAGTACACCATCTGTTTGTCCCGCAGGGAATGGCTTTCCTGTACGTAGGGTAATACCTGATGAAGTGTTTTTAGAGCCGCAGCGTAGTTCTGAATGGAGGAATACAGCTCGAACTGTTCAAATAAAATGTAATAAATCAGGTAATCATTCCGAAGGCGTTTCGCTTCCGTTAATCCTTTCTCAAAATTGCTTATGGCCCGGTCGGGCCGGTTCATTTTCTGATAGTAGGTTCCTTCCATGCTGTAATACATGGGAATAAAAGGCGATAGTTTCCAGCCCTTCACGATGTGGGCCGCACTGTCCAGCAGCGACCGGGCATTGGAATATTTATGTTGAAATAGTGCATTACGAGCCGCATTCACAAATACGGTTAATCGCTCTTCTTTCGCCCCGGGATTTCCCTGTAAAAAACCAATGGCCTGTTGAAAATAATTTTCAGCCTTGACGTGCTGCTTCATATTCATCAGCACTGTGGCCAGGTTTTGGTAATTATTACCCGTCAAAATCGAGTCCCCCATTTTCCGGGCCATCGGAATGGACTTATTCAATACTACATCGGCATAATCCTGTGAACGTCCTTCCCGCTGTAACAGGGCACCGTAACTCGACCAGAGTCGCACCCGGTAGCGATCCGCCCGCGGATCCTTCGTTTTTTTGAAGAACTCCTCCGCCCGTAAGTACTCGCGTTTGGCTTCTTCGGGACGGTCATCGAAGTAGACCGTAGCCGTATAAAAGGCTAATTGCCCCGAGTAAAAGGCTTCTTTATAACTTGAACCCATCAACTGCTTTGCTTCCTGAATGTATTGCAGCGATTGTGTGGAATCATAATCTGACATGAAAAAACTTAGATCAAGCAGGCTCTGTACTTTTTCCTTTGCTTCCGGCATTTTTCCGATCGCCTGGTATACGCTATCAGCGTGCTGATGAACCTCATCCCGCTGCTGAGCAAGGGTAACCGAAGTAACTAATACAAAACAGAGTAGCCAAAAGCTTATTTTCATACCTAGCCGAATTTGTATCTTCATAAGCTTTTACAGAAACTTAACAGTCAGGCACCATACCCATGGTCATGCCGCTCGGTGACCAGATCGGAACCATTCGCATTTGACAGCCTTCGTCATTTTCTCCGGGTTTCTCGATCTTGCGTGAGGTATCAAATGAAAGATTCAGCTCACTCCCTTTGGGAAAAACGCCCGACGTTCTCAGAAAGGTCACCTTGGCACTGATCCGGGCCTGACCCTTCTCCATCTTACCATTAAACTGCATGATCTGATCAGGGTTTTCAAAATATCCAGTAATTTGATCTCCTCTAATCGCAAAATGATCCTTATCTCCCTTTTCTCGGCTGTAATCTAAGCCCTCCTGCTTTCCTCGAATTTTAAAATTGAGCTTACTATCATTGCCAAAATCAGCCCCGATGTACATGGACACCGAATCGCCCTCTACTTCGATCAAAGCAATGGTAGCCGAGCCATTCCAGGATTGTCTTCGTTCGCCGTTGGTATAGAAATCCCCCGTTGATTCCCCTTTATAAGGTTTTCCACCGTACTGAATGATAAACGAATCCTGTTCCGACTCACTGGAATCTTTTGAACAACTGGTGCAAGACAGCATACACATCCCTATGACCGCAACGATTAAATATCTCATAATGGTTTGATTTAGTGACCTTTAAACTATCGCCAGATGACTTCTCCACCCGCCATCTCAATCTTGTCCTGTCCATTCCAAATGACGGGAATAACTCCGGGAGAATTAGGTTCGTTGGGATCGACGTTATAGGATTTCCCATCGTTCGGAATGATTTTCAGTTCCCAGACGTAGCCAAAAGCACCTGATTGCCGATAGTGACTTCCCACCAGCAGATACTTTCCATCGGGAGAAAACACCGGCATGGATTCGGTGAAGTTACTGGTCGTTATCTGGGTAACATTGTTACCGTTCATGTCCATCGTATACAGGTGTTTATCGACGCGAAAGGCCAGCTGCGTTCCCGACTGATTCACCGCCAGATCTCCCCAGTCTGAGTAGTCCATTTGCTTGATGAGTGTACCGGAAGTATACGGTGGACTTAAGCGGATGATGTATTTGCCGTGCGTGAGCAGCAGATCATTATTGGGTAACCAGAGGCGGGTTTCGTTGTATTCAAAACTTTCGCCATTGATACCTTCCAGCCGCGTGACGAATTCGCCGTTTCGCTTCAGAATGGTAACTCCATCTTTTTTGTCGTTGGAAGTAACCAGAATCAGGCTGTTGTCAGGCGACAGGTATCCATTACAGTAGCGATTGCCGGCGGGACTGTTATAGA
>CAJYHS010000043.1 GCA_913774715.1 uncultured Siphonobacter sp.
GTCTTTACGGGTTATGCCTTCTTCCGGCAATTGCCCGCGGGGGTTCCCGGTGCGTATCGTCTGTTTGCTAATCTTATTTCTTTAGGTAAATAATTCATTTTAGATCCTTTATAAAAAAAGACGTGACTGAGTAGTCACGTCTTTTTTAGTTATACACGAGCAATTGAACTAATTCTGCACAAGCGTTAATACGGGAACTTCAGAATGATTCACTACTTTTTCGGCAATGCTACCGTGAAACCAGTGGCTTAATCCCGTCCGACCGTGGGTATATAAAGCAATTACATCCGCATTGATTTCTTTGGCATAACGAATGATTCCGGCTTCTTCCGTTACGGCGTCAATGATGGCGTAAGAATAGGACTCCAGCTTTAGATCAATGGCCAGTTCAGCCATATCTTCCTTAAGATCATCAAAGCTGCGATCCAGGTAACCCGTATTAATGGTTAGAAAATGCGGATGAGCTTTTTGAATATCTGCCAACTCAAAGAAGGTGCGTACAGCCTGCGTATTAGTAAAATCCGTTGGGAACAAGACTTTCTGATAATGGATAGGCTCTTCGCTTTTTATGATTAGAACCGGGCATTTGGCATATCTGACTACGCGTTCGGCATTGGATCCCGTAGTCTTCTCTTTCCAACCCGTTGCTCCCTCGGAAGCCATTACAATTAAATCAGCCTTACTGGAAGCAATGGTTTCACCGATGGTATTCATCTGCCGATTTACAATGGCAGAGATGGGAACCTGATGATACTTCGGCTGATTGAGCAGACAACGCAGCCGATTTTCGATACCTTCTACTCGCTCCTCAAACACATCATCCATATCCTGGTTCCAATTTCCTTCGGAATGAGCATCCATTAGTATAGGCTCGGGATATTTCACAATTCCGAGCAGTAAAATGGATGCCTGAGCAGGTATGGCCAGTTCGATTGCCCGATCAAGAGCTTTCAGGGAAAGAGCACTAAAGTCTGTAGGAACCAGTATCGTTTTCATATCATCAGGCATTTATATCTACTTCAAAACAACAAGATCAGCCTGATTATGCGAATGCGATTTACTAGGTCCGGCAGGTAATAAATGTCATTTTTTAGTTGATATTTATTGTAGATTATACACCTATCCCAAACCTTACTGATGGTAAAGGATTAGCCAGAGTATCTAGCACTTCGCCTACCGCTGCCAACTTTTTCTGCTGGTAGCAACCACCTTACGGCAAAGAAAGTACTATCGGTATCAAAGGAATGCTGCCAGCAAAAAAGCTGGCAGCGGAGCAGCTGGGGTATCCAGCACAACTAACTCACACTTCCGCTACCAGCGGATTCACAGAGATACCATGAAAAAGACCCCGGCTTTGGTCGGGGTCTTTTACTATTCATATTTCAAACACAATTAAGCTCCTACGCCACGACGAATGATGTTCAGAGCACCACCCGCCTTAAACCACTGGATTTGAGCGGCATTGTAGGTATGGTTTACGGGGAAAGCCTCCGTAGAACCATCCGCGTGATTCAGAACAATCGTTAGCTGCTTATCAGGAGCAAACTCGGTTAATCCAACGATGTCGATGGTATCGTCTTCCAGGATTTTATCGTAATCCGAGGAATCAGCGAATGTAAGAGCCAACATACCCTGCTTCTTCAGGTTCGTTTCGTGAATACGAGCGAAAGATTTCACTAAAATGGCACGAACGCCCAAGTGACGAGGCTCCATGGCTGCGTGCTCACGAGAAGAACCTTCTCCGTAGTTTTCATCCCCTACTACAATGGTTCCAATACCCGCTGCTTTGTATCCACGTTGGACTCCGGGAACCGTTCCCGTTTCACCCGTCAATTGGCTCGTTACTTCGTTTGCTTTCTCGTTGAAGTAGTTCGTTGCCCCAATCAGCAGGTTATTAGAGATATTATCCAGGTGACCACGGAATTTCAACCAGGGACCTGCCATGGAGATGTGGTCAGTCGTACACTTCCCTTTCGCTTTGATTAACAGTTTTAAACCGGTTAAATCGGTTCCTTCCCAGGGGGTAAAAGGCTCCAGTAATTGCAGACGATCTGAGGTAGGTGATACGATTACCTGAACCGCAGAACCATCTTCCGCCGGAGCCTGGTAACCAGCATCTTCAACGTCAAACCCACGGGGTGGTAATTCCAGCCCCTTAGGTTCATCGAATTTAACGGATTGTCCTTCTTCATTTACTAACGTGTCCGTCATCGGGTTGAACGTCAGGTCACCTGCAATAGCAAAGGCCGTTACAATTTCCGGAGAAGCTACGAATGCGTGCGTATTGGGATTACCGTCGTTACGAGCTTTGAAGTTCCGGTTGAAAGACGTGATAATCGAGTTTTTCTTGGTAGGGTCCTGCGTGTGACGAGCCCACTGACCGATACAAGGTCCGCAGGCATTCGCCATTACAACCGCACCCATGGTATCAAAAGTGCTGATGAAACCGTCCCGCTCGATGGTATAACGAACTAATTCCGAACCGGGAGTAATGGTATATTCAGCCTTCGCTTTCAGTTTCTTATCAACGGCCTGTTGAGCTACACTGGCCGCACGGCTGATGTCCTCGTAAGAAGAGTTGGTACAGGAACCGATCAGACCTACTTCCAATTCAGCAGGCCAGTTATTTTCTTTGACTGCCTGAGCGAACTTAGACAGAGGCCAAGCTAAATCCGGAGTGAACGGTCCGTTGATGTGTGGTTCCAGCGTGTTGAGATCCAGTTCCAGTAACTGATCATAGTATTTTGCCGGATCAGCGTAAACCTCATCATCCGAACGAAGGTATTCAGCTACTTCGTCAGCCAGTTCCGCTACATCCGCACGACTGGTACCTCTCAGGTATTCAGACATTTTAGGATCATAGGCAAAGATAGAAGTCGTAGCTCCAATCTCAGCCCCCATGTTACAGATCGTGCCCTTCCCCGTTGCCGAAAGACTTTCAGCTCCTTCACCGAAGTACTCAACAATAGCACCGGTACCGCCTTTTACTGTTAACTGACCCGCCACCCAAAGAATTACGTCTTTGGCAGATGCCCAGCCACTCAGCTTACCCGTTAGTTTTACACCAATGAGTTTGGGTTGCTTCAGTTCCCAGGCTAAACCTGCCATTACGTCGCAGGCATCAGCACCCCCTACTCCAATCGCCACCATACCCAAGCCGCCCGCATTGGGTGTGTGAGAATCCGTACCGATCATCATTCCACCAGGGAACGCGTAGTTTTCTAACACTACCTGGTGAATAATACCGGCTCCGGGCTTCCAGAAACCTACTCCGTATTTATTTGACACGGAAGAAAGAAAATCAAATACTTCCTTCGATTGTTGTACTGCGTTTGAAAGGTCTTCTTTTGCTCCAACTTTTGCCTGAATCAAGTGGTCACAGTGTACGGTAGAAGGAACCGCAACCTGAGGACGACCCGCCTGCATAAACTGCAACAGGGCCATTTGAGCCGTTGCATCCTGCATAGCTACACGATCCGGAGCGAAATCAACGTAGTCTTTTCCACGTAGATATTCTCTTTCCAGAGGATTTTCCCACAAGTGGTTATATAAAATTTTCTCTGAAAGAGTCAGCGGACGACCAAGTACTTGCCGAGCGGCGGCCACTCGTTCTGGCATCCGGGCGTACACGGCCTTAATCATTTCAATATCAAAAGCCATCGTTTTATATAGTAAGCGTTAAAATAAATTAAGGAACAGGTTACAGCCCCAAAAATACGGGCCAAGTAAGGTTCATGCTTAGCTAATAGGCTAAAAATCCTGGTCAAATATTATACTTTCCGGATTTTTTTTATTAGCAATTACCCATCTATTGGCATGAGTTTTATATATTTTCAACTATTATACCCGACAATAAGTTTACTATTCCTTGAGATGTAATTGCATCGGTTTAAAATTTTGTCGTTTACTTTGGCACACGCTTCCCATACACCTATAACCGAAACATATGGCTAAGAAGAACCTCGTCATTGTAGAGTCACCGGCGAAGGCAAAGACCATTGAGGGTTACTTGGGGGCTGATTTTCAGGTAAAATCGAGTTTCGGACACGTCCGCGATTTACCTGATAAAGGCCTTGCAATTGACATCAAAAATGGCTTTTTACCTACGTATGAAGTCTCTCCCGAAAAAATAAAAGTGGTCAACGAACTGCGTCAACTGGCAAAATCTTCGCAAGAAGTTTGGTTGGCGACGGATGATGACCGCGAAGGGGAAGCCATTTCTTGGCACCTCAAAGAAACCCTCGGGTTACCCGACACGACCAAACGTATCGTGTTCAGAGAAATTACCAAAACGGCTATTCAGAAAGCCATCCAAAGCCCTCGTACCATTAACCTGGATCTGGTGAATGCCCAGCAGGCCCGCCGGGTATTGGATCGGTTGATCGGTTTTGAGCTATCCCCCGTTCTTTGGGAAAAGGTAAAACGCGGTCTTTCGGCGGGGCGAGTTCAGTCCGTAGCCGTTCGACTGGTAGTGGAACGCGAACGCAGTATTGAGCAATTCCAGACTAAATCTAGCTTCAAAGTAACGGCTCAATTTTTACTGGAAGGTAACAAAGTGCTAAACGCCGAGCTACCTAAAAACTTTGAAACCGAAGAGCAGGCCCGCATTTTCCTCGAAAAATGTAACGGAGCTACCTTTACCATCCGTAACTTGGAAACGAAACCGGCGAAAAAATCTCCGGCTCCTCCATTTACGACTTCTACGCTCCAGCAGGAAGCCAGCCGGAAACTGGGTTATTCCGTAGCTTCTACCATGCAATATGCCCAGAAGTTATACGAAGCGGGTAAGATCAGCTACATGCGTACGGATTCGACCAACCTGAGCGAAGAAGCTTTGTTGAAATCCAAAACGTCTATTACGGATCAGTTTGGGGAGCAATACTCCCAACAGCGTCGGTATAAAACTAAAAACGATTCAGCTCAGGAAGCTCACGAAGCCATTCGTCCGACTGATTTTTCAGTTCCTTCTGCAGGCGAAACCCGCCAGGAACAACGCCTTTACGAATTAATCTGGAAACGGGGAATCGCCTCGCAAATGGCCGATGCCCAATTAGAGCGTACCACTGCAACTATTGGCATTTCTACTACTTCAGAAGAATTAGTCGCTCAGGGCGAGGTTATCAAATTTGATGGTTTCCTGAAAGTATACCTGGAATCCAAGGACGATGAAGACGAGGAAAACAAAGGAATGCTTCCTCCACTGACCATCGGCCAGAATCTGGACCTCGATACTCTAAAGGCCACTGAACGTTTTACCCGCCCACCTGCTCGTTTTACGGAAGCCAGTTTGGTGAAAGAGCTGGAAGAACGCGGCATTGGTCGTCCTTCTACCTACGCTCCTACCATTTCCACGATCATCAAACGTGAATATGTTGTAAAGGAAGATCGCCCTGGAAAAGAGCGTAACTTTCAGGAATTGACACTAAAGGATCAGAAAATCACCGTAAAGACGAATAAAGAAAATTACGGCACTGAAAAAGCCAAGTTATTCCCAACGACCATCGGTATGATTGTGAATGACTTTCTGGTGGATAACTTTGATAATGTCGTTGACTTTAAGTTTACGGCCGAAGTTGAAGAGGAGTTTGATAAGATCGCTGATGGACAGATGCAATGGCAGAATATGATTGATAACTTTTATCAGTCTTTTCACCAGACGATTGAGCAAAGTTCAAGTGCCGAACGAAGTTCAGTAAAATCAGCCCGTGAACTAGGTATTGATCCCAAGACCGGTAAAATGGTTTCGGTTCGTTTGGGCAAGTATGGTCCTTTCGCTCAGTTGGGCGATTCCAAAGAAGAACAGAAGCCTCAATACGCTCCGCTTCCCAAGGATAAGTTACTAGAAAGTATTACGCTGGAAGAAGCCATTGAGTTATTCAAGCTGCCCCGCGTAGTGGGCGAACTGGAAGGCAAAGAGCTACTCGTTAACATTGGAAAACTCGGTCCTTATATCAAGTTCGATGAGAAGTATTACAACCTCAGCGAAGGAGACGACCCTTATACTATTGATGAAGACCGAGCCACTGCCGTAATTCAGGAAAGAAGAGCTGCTGAAGCCTCTGATGCCATTGGAGAATTTGAAGGACAGCCCGTTACAAAAGGGAAAGGCCGTTTTGGTCCGTATGTCAAGCACATCAGCAAATTCTACTCGCTACCCCGCGGTATGAATTTGGATACGATTTCTCTGGAAGAGGCCATTACGATTATTCAGAATAAGCGTACAGCTGAAGCGAATAAGGTGATCAAAGAGTTTCCAGAAAATACGACGGTCAAGGTTCTGAACGGTCAATACGGGCCCTATATTCAAATTGGAAAACGTAACGTAAAGATTCCCAAAGGCACCGATCCTGCTACTCTAACGCTGGAACAATGCCTGGAACTAGGTGGCGAAACAGCCGCCCCAGCTGCGGAGAAAAAGCCTGCCACTCGTAAGAAAGCGTCAACGGCTAAAAAGTAACTTTTGTAGTACCATACCTGCTGCCAGCTCCTACGTGCTGGCAGCAGTGGTTATAAGCAATTACTTCTGATCTCATGAAAAAACTGGTCGTTCTAAGCGGAGCCGGGATTTCGGCAGAAAGTGGTATCAAAACTTTTAGGGATTCGGACGGGCTTTGGGAAAATTATCGCGTTGAAGACGTAGCAACTCCCGAAGCCTGGCGTCGTGATCCTCTTCTGGTGCTTGAATTTTATAACCAGCGACGGAAACAGGCTTTGTCTTCGGAACCCAATGAGGCCCACCGAATTCTGGCGGATTTACAAGATTATTTTGACGTCCAGATCATTACTCAGAATGTCGACAACCTGCACGAACGAGCGGGTAGTAAAAAGGTATTGCATCTACACGGAGAGCTTTTCAAAGTTCGTTCTACCACTAATCCTGAGTTAATTTATGAACTGGATGGTTGGGAACTAAAGGTGGGGGATTTATGTGACGAAGGCAGTCAGTTACGGCCACACATTGTGTGGTTTGGAGAAGAAGTTCCGGCTATGGTAGAAGCTCTTCCTATGTGCGAAGAAGCAGATATTTTTGTAGTGGTGGGAACATCGTTACAGGTTTATCCCGCCGCTGGCCTGATAGATTATGTTTTTTCCAACGTGCCTATTTATGTAATTGATCCTCAGTCGCCAAAAGTATCTCGTCGAAAAAACGTTACTTACATTCAGGAAAAAGCAAGTACTGGAATGCAGATACTCAGAAATCAATTGCTTGGAGTGTAGCCCAATAATCCTGTATCTTAACCTTTTAACAATATTTAGGAAGTATTACCTGGATTTTTACGTATCTATAATGGGTTATACTGATCGAACATTTTATCAACACGAATACATATGCGTAAATGGTTCATTCCGGTAGCCGTTCTGGCTGCTCATCTGGCAACAGCTCAATCTCAGGCTCCTGTTACGGAACCCCTGCAATTAAAAGCTCCTGCCAACTGGTTTAATTTAGATTATGACGCGGATAAAGTTCGTGGAGTAAGTACCGAGAAGGCTTATGAATTATTGAAAAAACGGAAGTCTACTCCTGTGATTGTCGGAGTTATTGACTCTGGTATCGATATTAATCACGAAGATCTGAAATCTAAAATCTGGACCAACCCCAAGGAAATTGCGGGTAATGGTAAGGATGATGATAATAATGGATACATCGACGATGTAAATGGCTGGAGCTTCCTGGGTAATAAAAACGGCCAGAACATTGATAAAGAAAGTCTGGAATTAACCCGTGAATACGGAAAGTATAATAAACTGTTTGGGGATAAAACCGAAGCTGACATTCCGGCTGACCAGAAGCAGGCTTTCACGTATTACCAGGAGTTGAAGATTGCCTACAACGAAAAAGCTCAGGAATCCCGGATGATGCTTCCGATGATTGAGAACCTGCTGAAAACATACAAAGACGCGGGAGGGATTCTGAAAGGGTATCTGAAGAAAGATAATTTTACGGCTGACGATGTGGCCAAGATTGATAAATCAACGGTAGATGGTGCCGTAAAGAAAGCCGTAGCTGCTTACGAGCGGGGATATCAGATGGGCTATAGCGAGAAAGACCTTCAGGAGGCCTATGACCATTATAAAACGGAAGCTGAAGTTCAACTGAATCCCGATTTTAACGAACGCCAAACTATCATTGGAGATAATCCTGAAGATACCAAAGATCGTAACTACGGCAATAACGACGTAATCGGACCTGACGCACGTCACGGTACGCATGTGGCGGGTATCATTGGAGCAGATCGCTCGAATAACCTGGGCATGAAAGGGGTGGCTGATAACGTAAAAATCATGGTCGTCCGGGCGGTTCCCGATGGAGACGAACGGGATAAAGACGTAGCCAACGCCATTCGTTACGCCGTCGATAATGGGGCTCAGATTATTAATATGTCTTTTGGGAAAGCATATTCTCCTCAAAAAGAAGCCGTTGATGAAGCCGTTAAATATGCGGAATCGAAAAATGTATTGTTAGTCCATGCAGCGGGTAACGAATCACTCAACACCGATGTGGAGCCTAACTTTCCGAACCGTAAACTAAAATCGGGCGGTGAGCCAGCGAACTGGCTGGAAGTCGGTGCCATTAGTCACGAAGCAAACAAAGTGGCCAGTTTCTCTAATTATGGCAAAAAAGGGGTAGATCTCTTCTCGCCTGGCGTAGCGATTTATTCGACAGTACCCGGCTCAAAATACGAAGAGCTGGATGGTACTTCGATGGCCTCTCCTGTAGCGGCGGGTGTAGCGGCTTTAGTGAAATCCTATTTCCCTAAGCTTACAGCAGCCCAGTTAAAGCAATTGCTGGTAGAATCAACCACTAAATTTCCAACCCAACAGGTAAACTTACCCGGTGGCGAAGGTCAGGTTCCTTTCGGGGATTTGTCTAACTCTGGTGGCGAAGTAAATGCCTACAATGCCGTTAAACTGGCTTTGGAGTGGGAAAAAGCGGGTAAGATTAAATAATCTTATACTATTGGTGCTAACAAGGAAAGGCTCGCTAGGTAGCGAGCCTTTCCTTGTTTTTTAACCTTTGCAAATGCTTAGCGATGCAAACGCTTTCTCACCAATAACAGTCAATATATGAAATTTCTAACAACTATTAGCCCCAAGTCAACAGCTTAAGAATTACTTCTTCAATCCATCCCAAACAGTACTAACAGCCGTATTAAGTAGCATAATATCCACAGTCAAATCCCCGGAAAGCTTCATTTTCACTACGGCGGTAATGTTTCCATATACCATCCAGGCCATGAGTTTTGAAGAAATGTCTTTGAGCTGGCCCGTATGGATTCCTCTTCTTAGAAACTCCCAAAGCGGCGTATAAAAATTAAAAGCATCCTCCTTAGAGTCCTTCGTCATAATGGGAGAATTCGCATAGTGCTCGATGAATAAAAACTGATCGGGATTACTTACGTAATATTCGTACAAACCCAGAAACACACCCCGAAAACGATCTTTGTAAGGCTTCTGAGCATCATCTGACTCGGCAATAACCAAAGCAATCTTTTCCCGATACATCGCAAAAAGTTCATCGATGAGCTGTTCTTTACTCTCAAAGTAATGATAGATCGTTCCAGCGGCGACATTAGCGTGTTTCGCCACCATGCTCATGGGAGTAGCGTGAAATCCGTTTTTTGAAATCAGATCCAATGTGGCTTCCAGAATGGCCGTTCGTTTATCCAGGGGTCTTCCCGACTGTTTATTCATAAGATACGCATGGATGCATAGGTACATCCAGAGGATGAGGTTACTTAAATCAGTAATTCAGCCGGGCCACAATAATCCCGGTCTGGTCTCGGTGGCGAGCGAGATAATTCGCCAGTGGTTCCGAAGAAACAACCACTTTCTTTTGATCAGTCGAAGCGTGTAATAAATGGATGCGACCATTTTTACGGTAAGCAAACCCTTCGTGAGACACATCCAGTCCGGCTTTGGCCGTTGTTATGCCAATTACATCACCCGTCTGCATCCTAGACTCGATGGCAGCGATCTTATTTTTCGGAATATAATAGTTATTGACCTTATTTAACTCATTTTCAATTTTTTGTACGAGCTTAAATGCATTTTCGTCAGCTAATTGCGGGTATAAGTTTCGATGCTCGGTCATAAAGTGAATGGGTTTGTTATAGGCTTCCCCTTCCCATTCTTTGGCCATCAGCTTTGCTTCACCGTAGGTTTGGAGCTGTTGTAAAAACGAAGAAAAATAGTGCAACCGACTTCCGTATCCGTTCACCTTTCCCTGATAATATCGATAATGAGCCAGGTTTTTCTCAAACTGTTCCGTTGTTAAGCTATCGGTCTGAACCGAACGCGTGAGGGCCAGTACGTTTTCTACGAACGTAGTACAGTCGAGTTGGCGAAGATTAATCACCAGCTTCTCTTGTCCTGGCTGTTCCAGCGTTCGTGCTACATAAGGCGTATTCTGAAAACTCAGGGCGATGCGGTCAGCGGTTTCTCCTGCCGTTACTCCTTTAGGGATACGGAGTTTCTGAGTGATAAGTTCTTCGTCTTTTGAGAAAGAATTCAGCGTCAGCACCAATAATCCTACGACAGCAGTTTTCCAGAATTTAATCATTGTGATGATGGAGATATAAGCAGGTTCAAGAAGCCGGAAAGCATTCTTAAAGTTCCTTTCTTAGAGAACTTACGACGGAAGTTTTGGTTTCAGATTTTCTTCATCGCTAATTCTCAGTGACAGGAGCCCTGCTATTATCAGCAAAACGCCACCCAGTACAATTACCTCAATGGGTTGTAATCCTAGAAAGCGAGCCAGAGCGGCCAATCCCAGACTGGCGACGACCTGTGGCAGTACAATGAAGAAATTGAAAACGCCCATGAAGAAACCCATTCGGTCTGCGGGCAAACTTCCCGCCAGCATGGCGTACGGAATGGAGAGAATACTCGTCCAGGCAATGCCCACACCCGTCATGGATAATAAGATCAGATTAGGATCTTTAATGAAGTAAATAGAAATCAGGCCAAGTCCACCCGCCGTCAAGCAAACGAGATGGGTTATCTTCCTGCCTAATTTGCTCGCTAGATAGGGTAAGAATAGAGCAAACAAAGCCGCTACTCCATTGTACATCGCCATCGCTATTCCGACAAAGTCAGCTCCTTGATTATATAGCTTCGAGTGTGTATCTGTCGTTCCATATAGATGCTGAGTAACCGCATTCGTCATAAAAATCCACATACAGAACAGACCGAACCAGGTAAAAAACTGAACGGCCGCCAGCTGTTTCATCACCTTCGGCATCTGAAACAATCCCGAATAAGCTTCTCTAAAAATATCAGATACACGCATGCGAGCGTGTAGCCGACGAAACGTTTCCAAATCTTCCGGAGGGTATTCTCGGGAGCTTAATACCGTATACAACACGCAAATGAAAAAGACTGCCGCCCCGATGTAGTAAGACCATCGCACGGCATCCGGTATTTTGCCTATCTCAGCCGTATTACTTACCCCCAATGCTGAAAGAATGGCTGGTAAAGCCGAAGCAATCACCGCTCCCACACCGATAAAGAAACTCTGCATGGCAAACCCGGCTGTGCGTTGTTCGGATGGAAGTAAATCGCCGACAAATGCCCGGAAAGGCTCCATCGAAATGTTAATGGAGGCATCCATGAGCCAGAGCACCAGACCTGCCATCCATAATTCCGTAGAATTAGGCATTAAGATCAAGGCCATGGAACCCAGCAATGAACCCAGGAAGAAAAAAGGCCTACGACGGCCCCAGGTTGTGTGCCAGGTGCGATCACTCAGGTAACCAATCACCGGTTGCACGAGCATACCGGTGATTGGTGCTGCAATCCAAAGAATTGGAATTTCATCGGCATTAGCTCCCAGCGTGGAGAAAATGCGGCTGGTATTGGCATTCTGTAAACCTAAGCCAAACTGTATGCCCATAAATCCAAAGCTCATGTTCCAGATTTGCCAGAAGGATAAGCGAGGTCGGTTTATAACGGAGAGATGGGACATACCATGAGGTTTATTGAGGTGTGATTTCAAACACAAACACGCCATTAGCCGGAATCTGCACGGGGATGCCTTCCGTAGCCCGGAAAGAACCCTTTACTTTTTTTGACAGCAACAGGTCTTTGTATTGATAGTTGTCTTCGGGATTCAGACCTGCTAACTCCCAGAAATGCCGGGGGATGCGAACTTCTGTCGTTCGGGAGTCTTCCCGGTGGAAATTAGTTACGAACAGGAGAATCTGATTGTCCGTATAACGTAGGTAACTGTACATATGCACGTCATCATAACCCGGCGATTGACCCCAGTTATTGGCATATTGCAAATCATAAAAATGTCCCGTCTGAACGGCCTCTGATTTCTGACAGAGCTTATTAACTGCCACGTAGAAATCATACAGTTGCTTTTCTTCCGCACTTAATTGGCCTCCATTAAACGTACCTTCGTTCATGACCTTTTGCCATTGTGGAACAGCCCACCAGTCAAAAATCGTCGTTCTTCCATCTTTGGTTTGAAAACCCTCGGCCTCTGCGGCAGGCTCACCTGCTTCCTGACCAAAAAACAGCATGAGTGGCCCTCTGCCCATCGTAGCACTGACTACCCAGGCCGGTATAGCATAATTCGGGTTTCCGGCAAAAAACTCGCTGGCAATGCGTTGTTCATCGTGATTTTCCAGAAAACGCAGCATATGCTGATCAATATCGCCCGACTCCTGTTGCCAGATTCTCGTGATACCCGCCACGTTTCCGTGGCCTTCCATCAGTGCTCTTAGAGTATCGTAAAGTCCAACTTTGTCGTAGAGGTAATCGAATTTGCCGTTGAAAATGTAATTATGATATTGAGCCGGATTATAAATTTCGGCGATAAAATCAACGTTATACTTGGCCTTCACCTGCGGAATACACCAGCCCCAGAACTCTACCGGAACCATTTCGGCCATATCGCAGCGAAAGCCATCTACGCCCTTACTGGACCAAAAGAGTAAAATATCCCGCATCTTGAACCAGGTATTCGGGATGGGGTCAAAATGAGTCGTTCGGCCATTCAGGTAATCAACTCCGTAATTCAGTTTCGTAGTTTCGTACCAATGATTAATGCTTGGACGGGACGAAAACACGTCATCACCCGTCGCTTTAGCAGGATATTCGTGGTAAGGCTGTACCGATTCAACGGGTACATGTACTCCCTTGGGAATAATGAATTCTTCGCCCGGGAGGTAATAGAAGTTATTTTCGGGAGAAAACGCAACGCCTGATACATCCCCTTCACCCAAATCCAGAACGCCCGTAGGCTTTACGTCAGAATGGTACTGACGAGCTACGTGATTGGGTACGAAGTCGATAATCAGCTTTAGTTTCTGTTTATGAACCCGCTCTACCATGGCTTCAAATTCTGCCATGCGATTTGCTGGATTTTCTGCCAGGAAAGGATTTACGTCGTAATAATCCTTGATGGCATAGGGCGATCCGGCCCGACCTTTAATCACCGCTGGATGGTCTTTGGGAATGCCCAAACCCGAAAAATCTTCCATCGTAGCGTGTTCAATAACGCCCATGGTCCAGACGTGTGTAATACCGAATTTCTTCAGACTTTTTAAAGCCGTTTCGTTTACATCGTTGAAGGTTCCGGTACCGTTTTCCTGAAGCGAACCCCAGGGAGTTACCTGTTTAGTTTTATTACCGAATAGACGAATCGTTAACTGGTAAATGAGTAACTTATGATTGGATGTAATAGCAGACATGATGGTTTCTTTCCTAGGGAAGTTTAAAGGATACTGACGGGGAAACTAACGTAATTTTTTTGAATCATACGCCTTTTTCCACTGGTTGCTTGTAGTACTGTAAAATCCATTAACAACGCAGAATCCACTGTGTTTTAAAATCTTAAGATTAATTAGTGCTTTCAAACCAGCAACCGTACCGTTCGCAATCGGGAGTAAAGGGATTTATCATTCAAAGGATCACAATTTATTTACGACTTTTCGCCTTAAAAATATATTATATCTGGTTAAATTAATATTTATTCATTAATGTATTCGTTTACGTATACATTACATTTATCCCCAAGCTCAGAACTATCGTTTATGAACCCACCCATACCTCTACGGATCGCACTGGTCGGCCTTCTTCTTTGCCTGGGTTACTTCACACAAGCTCAGGGTCTTAAAATAGATCGTATTAACCCCACCAACTGGTTTGTGGGAATGAAAAATCAGCAGGTACAGTTGCTGATGCACGGTACCAATATTAAAGGCACAAAAGTGAAGGTGAGTTACCCCGGTGTTTTTGTAGACCGCGTTCACCAGGTAGATAATCCTAATTATATTCTGGTTGACCTGACTATAGCGGCTGGTGCAAAACCGGGTACCGTGCCGTTACAATGCACCAAGATTTTCCCCGTTACTGAAAAAAGACAGAATGCAACCGTTATCAGTGGAGGTCGGGAAATTATCACTACCGTTCCTTATGAACTGAAAGCCCGGACTGCAAAACCTCAAACGGTTAGCTCTAAAGATTTTGTCTATCTGCTCCTGCCCGACCGATTTGCCAATGGCGACTCATCCAATGACCGATTTGCGGATCTGGCAGATCCGCAATCGGACCGCACGAGTCCTTTTCTGAGGCATGGCGGCGATTTACAGGGTATTGCTAAACATTTAGATTACATCAAGGACTTGGGCGTTACCACGCTCTGGCTTAACCCTGTGATTGAGAATGACCAGGCCCTGACTGATGAAGGGGGCACGAAGCGATCAGCTTACCATGGTTATGCCTTTACCGATCATTACAACGTGGACAAACGCCTGGGCGGAAATGAGGCTTACTTGAAACTTATTCAGTCAGCTCACGCCAAAGGGTTGAAAATTATGCAGGATGCCGTATATAATCACGTTGGGAATCGACATTGGATTGTTCGGGACCTTCCTGCCAAAGACTGGCTTAACCAATGGCCGCAGTATCAAAACACTACGTATAAAGATCAGCCCATTGTTGATCCTTATGCCTCCGAGCAAGACCGAAAAATCAGTCAGGATGGCTGGTTTACATCTTTTCTGCCGGACTGGAATCATAAAAATCCATTTGTTGCCAATTTCCTGATTCAGCATGCGTTATGGACGGTTGAATATTTTGGCATTGATGCCTGGCGGGTAGATACTTATTTTTATAACAATCTGGAATTCATGAATACGCTTAACCAGCGATTGCTGGAAGAGCATCCAAATTTGTACATCTGCGGGGAAAGCTGGGTGAATAATGTGCCGAATCAGGCTTACTTTGCGAAAAATAAACTGAACGTTCCCTGGAAGAGTAACCTGCCGGGGGCCATTGATTTTCAGTTATATTTTGCTACTAATGAATCTCTCAACCAGTCCAATAATCGCTGGTATGAAACACTGGGGCAGGATATCCTCTATGAAGACGCTTCCCGCAATCTTATCTTTCTGGATAACCACGATTTAGACCGCTATTTTTCGGTGATTGGGGAAGATTTGAACAAGTATAAAATGGGCATAACTTTTTTGCTCACCACGCGAGGCATCCCACAACTTTATTATGGCACCGAGATTCTTATGAAGAATTTCAAAAATCCAACTGACGCTGAAGTTCGTAAGGATTTCCCGGGGGGCTTTCCCAATGACCCTTCCAGTAAATTCACGGCTGAAGGTCGGACATCTACTGAGAATGAAGCGTATAACTTCGTTCGGACCCTTGCCCGTTACCGTTTGCAGTCGACAGCTCTGCAAACCGGAAAATTGACTCACTTTTTACCACAGGATGGAATCTATGCGTATTTTCGGCACGATTCCCAAGGGAAAGTAATGGTTCTTCTGAACTCTACTAAAGATGTCAAAACCGTTCAAACGGATCGATTCAGCGAACTTTTGAATGGAGTTACCTCTGCAAAAAATGTAATGTCGGGAGCGTCGCTTCCCTCATTCAAACAAATACAATTGTCACCCTGGTCTTCGTTGGTGCTTGAATTACACTAATCTGAAAACCAAAACTTTAACTACATTGAAAGCTTGCCTTTTTGACCTTGACGGAGTAATTGTCGATACCGCCGTTTACCATTATAAAGCCTGGAGACGTATGGCGAATGAACTGGGTTTTGATTTTACCGAACAACAAAATGAACAGCTTAAAGGCGTTTCCCGCATGGAATCGCTGGAGTTAATTCTGGGCTGGGGTAGCGTTACCCTTTCGGACGAAGAAAAGCAAAAATGGGCCACTCAAAAAAATGAATGGTATCTCGAATACATTCATCAGATGACCCCCGCCGAAATATTATCCGGCGTGGAAGAGTTTCTGCACGCTCTTCGCAAAGCTGACATCGGCATTGGGTTAGGTTCGGCCAGTAAAAATGCCCGGCTCATTTTGGAACAAATCGGTATGATTGATTCTTTCGACGTCATCATTGACGGAACGCATATTACCAAAAGCAAGCCCGATCCAGAAGTGTTCTTATTGGGAGCAAAAGCTTTCAACCTACCTCCTGCCGACTGTATTGTATTTGAAGATGCGGTTGCGGGTATTGAAGCGGCTCACCGAGGAGGAATGAAAGCCGTCGGCGTGGGTTCAGCAGAAGTACTTACCGAGGCCGACATTGTGATTTCGTCTTTTACCGAGACTAGTTTATCCAAACTTAGCGATGAACTATTAGGCTGGCAGTAAGAACAGCCCCTCTTGCTTTTTCTGACTTTAAGATCATTAAACATACAAAATCAGCCCGCTAGGACTGATTCATGAAATAAACTGGATGAAAAATTATCTAACACACGACGAGTGGTGCATCATTGAAGAGGGTTTTCATCCCGAGTACAATGAAATCACGGAGTCCATTATGTCGCTTGGCAATGGACGGATGGGCCAACGAGGTAATTTTGAAGAGGGTTACTCGGGTAAAACGCTACAGGGTAACTACGTTGCCGGCGTTTATTTCCCTGATAAAACCCGTGTGGGCTGGTGGAAAAATGGCTACCCTAACTATTTTGCTAAAGTCATAAATGCGGCTAACTGGCTAGGGGTTCAGATTGAGCTGGAGGACGAAAAGCTGGATTTGGCTACTTGCCATATTCATCATTTCCAGCGAATCCTGAACATGAAGGAAGGCTGGCTCAGCCGCTCATTCGTGGCGATGTTACCTTCTGGAAAGCAGGTTGGAGTTACAGCCAAGCGATTCTGTTCGCTTACTCATGATGAAGGAGCCGTGGTTCGTTACTGCATCAAACCGCTCAATTTTGATGGTAAACTAACCATCAGCCCCTTCATTGATGGTACCATTTCCAACCGGGATTCGAATTATGATCAGAAATTCTGGCAGGAAATTCATCGGGAGACGGGGTTTGCGGAAGGTTATCTGCACTTAACGACGATTCCCAATCCGTATCATGTTCCCCAATTTGAAGTAGTAACGGGTCAGAAGTTTTCATTATACCGGGACGGAGCCCCTTTCCACTTCAAGGCCTTACCCGTGAAACAGGACCGTTACGTGAGCAGTCGTATTCAACTGGATGTAATTGCGGGCGAGGAAATCGCTCTGGTGAAATACGCCTGTAACATCAGCGATCAGAATCACAGCCGCAACGAGTTACTATCCGTCGCCAAGGATTATCTGCAAAAAATGGCTGATAAGGGTTATGAAGCCTTATTAAAAGAACAAATTCAGGCCTGGGATCAAAAATGGCAGCACATGGATATCGTGATTGAAGGCGATGTGGCAGCTCAGCAGGCCATCCGATTCAATCTGTTCCAGTTAAGTCAGACGTATACCGGCGAAGACGACCGACTGAATATTGGCCCAAAAGGCTTTACTGGTGAAAAATACGGCGGAGTTACCTATTGGGATACCGAAGCCTATTGCATCCCCTTTTATCTTTCAACGGCTGAGCCAAAAGTGGCTCGTAACTTGTTGATTTACCGCTGGAAGCATCTAGGCAAAGCCATTGAAAATGCCGAAAAGCTCGGCTTCAAAGACGGTGCTGCCCTCTATCCAATGGTTACCATGAATGGCGAGGAATGCCATAACGAATGGGAAATCACTTTCGAGGAAATTCACCGCAACGGAGCCATCGCCTACGCCATTCACGATTATGTGCGTTATACGGATGACCGGGCTTATCTGGCAGAATACGGCTTTGAAGTATTACTTGGCATCGCCCGTTTCTGGTCGCAACGCATTACCTGGTCGGAAGAGCGGCAGAAGTTTGTGATGCTGGGAGTGACGGGTCCCAACGAATACGAAAACAACGTTAATAACAACTGGTATACTAATTACATTGCCTGCTGGTGCCTCAGATACGTGCTGGAAGTGGCGAATGAGTTAAAATCTAGTAACGCTGAACGCTATCAGTCCCTGATTGGGCAGCTTCATCTTTCTGAAGAGACAGAATTTGTCCGCTTCCAGCAAATCATCGACCAGATGCATTACCCTGCATCGGACGAACTGGGCATTTTCTTACAACAGGATAACTATCTGGATAAGGAAAATATTCTGGTTAGTGATTTACGTCCGGAAGACCGACCCCTAAACCAGAAATGGTCCTGGGATCGTATTCTGCGTTCGCCTTTCATTAAGCAGGCCGATGTGTTGCAGGGGCTTTACTTTTTTGAAGAGGAATTTTCGGCAGACATCATTCGCAGGAATTACGATTATTACGAGCCTCGTACCGTTCACGAATCGTCCTTATCTCCGTGCGTACATGGCATTCTGGCCTCAGGATTGAATATGCCCGAGAAGGCGTATGAAATGTACCTCCGCACCAGCCGTCTTGATCTCGACGATTATAACAATGATACAGAAGATGGTCTGCACATTACCTCCATGGCTGGCACATGGATGAGCATTGTGAAAGGTTTTGGTGGTCTGAGAATAAAAGACGGACAACTGCATTTATCACCTACTTGCCCGCAACAGTGGCAGGGGTATTCCTTCACTATTCGTTTCCGCAATAATCTGTTAGGTATCAAGGTAAATACCGAAGGTGTTACTATAGAAAACCGCGAAGGTGAAACGCTGAACGTTTGGGTAAATGGCGAAGATCGAATAATAGAAGCCGCTATTACTCCCATTGCTGAGGAAGAAAAGCCGTCGGAAGAGGCAGAAGTATAAAGGTTACTACTCCTTGGAAAAGCTGTGACTCCTTACCTGGATCACAGCTTTTCCATTTTCCAACATATCCCAGTTTATCACTTTTTTTGCCCATGTTGATTATTAATCCTAAGCAACCACTACCTGAACCTGTTAATGAATATGAAGCGGAAGCCATTCAGTTTTGTAAGCAATGGTTATCAGGCCAAACTACCTTTCAGTTACATACGTCTGGTTCTACAGGAACTCCAAAAGCCATTCGATTAACGCGAGCACAAATGCAGGCTTCGGCCCAGCTCACCGCTCAAACGTTTGGCTTACAACCGGCAGACCGAGCTCTTTGCTGCCTTAACATCAACTACATAGCTGGAGTTA
>CAJYHS010000044.1 GCA_913774715.1 uncultured Siphonobacter sp.
GACTTGGATACCTTTACGCCAGCGGCGAAAGAAGCTCCTGCGACAGCAGCTCCAGCTGCTCAGCCAGCAGCTGCTCCAGCACCTAAACCTGCGGCAGTTCCTGAGCCAGCCGGTGAGTACGAAGACCTGCCGGTAACGTCGATGCGTAAAACCATCGCTCGTCGTCTGTCTGAGTCTCTTTACACGGCTCCGCATTTCTATCTGACGATGGAAATTACGATGGACAATGCAATGAAATTCCGGGGGCAGATCAACGAAGTTTCTCCTGCGAAAATCTCATTTAACGACTTCGCCATTAAAGCAGCAGCTCTGGCTTTGAAACAACATCCAGCTGTGAATGCTTCGTGGTTAGGCGATAAAATCCGTCGGTATAAATACATCAACATTGGTGTAGCGGTAGCGGTGGAAGATGGTCTGGTCGTTCCTGTCGTACGGAATGCCGATCAGAAGACACTTTCTACGATTTCAACGGAAGTGAAAGATTACGCTGGTAAGGCGAAAAGCAAAAAGCTTCAGCCTAAAGAAATGGAAGGCTCTACCTTCAGTATTTCTAACCTGGGTATGTTCGGCGTAGAAGAATTCAACCCCATTATTAACTCGCCTGATTCCTGTATTCTGGCCGTTGGTGGAATCAAGAAGACGGTAGGCGTAAACGATGCTGGTGAATTCTTTGTGACCAATATCATGAAAGTAACGCTAGCGTGTGATCACCGGGCCGTTGATGGTGCTACGGGTGCAGCCTTCCTGCAAACGTTCAAGCAACTGATCGAGGATCCCATGCGTATGCTGGTATAACTTAGTTTATAGTTTTCAGTGGTTAAACTGACAACCGAGAACTGTAAACAGACAACTTATAAAAAGCGGCTCCGGAATGTTATTCGGGGCCGTTTTTATAACCATGAAAACCATAGTATGAAACCCGTAGAAATTCACTCCACTACCGTAGTAGGCATCGTACACAATGGCGAAGTTGTTGTCGGTGCTGATGGACAGGCGACCATGGGAAATACCGTTGCCAAATCCAATGTAAAGAAAATCCGTAAGCTGGCTGGAGGTAAAATCGTGGCTGGTTTTGCGGGAAGTACCGCCGATGCTTTTACGCTGATCGAGCGTTTTGAGGAAAAACTCAACGCCTATGGTCAGAACATGAAACGAGCGGCTATCGAGTTGGCCAAAGACTGGCGGACGGATCGTTACCTGCGTAAACTGGAAGCCATGCTCATCGTGGCTAATGCAGAAGAGGTGTTGATTATTTCAGGGACGGGCGATGTCCTGGAACCTGAAAACGGCATTGCTGCTATTGGCTCAGGATCTAACTTCGCTCAGGCGGCCGCGATTGCCTTGAAAAAGCATGCGACAAATCTGACAGCCGAAGAAATGGTTCGTGAAAGCCTTCACATCGCTGCGGATATCTGTATTTATACCAACCATAATCTGGTGGTAGAGAAAGTAGGGTAACTACCATTAATAAAAGCTGGCATCGGTGGCTTCTAAAGGGTTATGGAAAATTAGCCATAGTTATGCCGATGCCAGCTATCATGAGTTGCTGAAATTAAAGTAACTATGAATAAATGATGGCTATGGTGGTTGATGCCAGCTTTTAGCTGGCATCGATAAGGCTCCCGTCAATCAAAACTTCTAAGAAAGTCGATCTTTATAACTTTCGTATCCATAACTACGAACCAGATGAAATGTGTCGTCTTCCTTCCAGATGCCAATGCTGGGTAGATTGACCCCATTGAAAGTCGTAGTCTTCACCATCGTATAGTGAATCATATCATCCAGCACGATTTTGTCACCTTCTTCCAGTTCTTTATCAAAGCTATAATCTCCCATATAATCACCGGCCAGACAGGTAGTGCCGCCCATACGGTAGGTAGGTTTACCAGCTACGGGATCCTGATACGCTCCCAGAATACGAGGTTTGTAAGGCATTTCCAGTGTATCAGGCATGTGAGCGGAAAATGAAACGTCCAGCATGGCTACGTTGATTCCCTGAGCATCTACCACATCCAGAACGGTTGATACTAGCACGCCCGTTTGCCAGCCCACGGCTGAACCAGGCTCCATAATGATTTTCAGATGCGGGAATTTGGCTTTGAAATTCTTTAATACCTGAATCAAATGTTCGGGGTCATAATCCTCCCGGGTGATGAGGTGGCCGCCGCCCATATTTAGCCACTTAACCTGTTGTAATAGATCGGCAAAGCGGGCTTCGACATGAATCAGCGTTCGCTCCAATGTATAGGAATCATTTTCGCAAAGGGTATGAAAGTGTAAACCTTCAATCTCTGCCGGCAACTGCTCAGGCAGCATGGCCCTGGTGACGCCTAAACGGGAACCCGGAACGCAGGGGTTATATAAATCAGTCGTAACTTCCGAATACTGAGGATTAATACGGATTCCAACTGAAACACCAGCGGAAGCGGCCTGCTTGCCAAATTTCTCAAACTGTCGCCATGAATTGAAAGTAAGGTGCGAAGAACGTTCAACTAACTCCGCAATTTCATCTTCCCGAATAACAGGAACATAACTGTGAGCTTTTGTTCCCCATTCTTCATTAATCAGTCGGGCTTCATTGATACTGCTGGCGGTGGCTCCTGCCAGGTATTCCCGTAATAGCGGGAACGTGCTGAACATGGAGTAACCCTTCAGGGCACAAATAATCTGAACACCAGCCTGCTCCTGAACGTACTTGAGCAGAGAAAGATTACGCTTCAATTTAGCTTCTTCGAGAACGAAACACGGAGAAGGAATAAGGTTATAGTTCATAAGGCAAAAATAGCTAAGGCAATCAGCATTCATTAAAAATTCATACAATCAAATTGTTAACTCAGCAGATGAGTTCAAATGGACTTGAATTTGAAAGAAAATGCGTTCTAAAAAATAACGCCTGAAGAATTTCTTCAGGCGTCATATCTATATTTTCGTAATAGTCAATCGCGACTATACGTATTTTTCTTCACTCAGATACTTCGTTACGTATTCTGTGACGCCTTCTTCCAGGGTATGGAAAGGTTTGTCGTAACCAATGGAACGCAACTTGCTCATGGAGGCCTCAGTAAAGTATTGATACTTATCCCGAATGTCGATGGGCGTATCGATGAAATCAATATCGGGCTCCAGGTTCATGGCTTTGAATGTGCTCTTCACCAGATCCAGGAAGGTACGTGCCTTACCGCTACCGAGGTTGTAAATACCCGAGTTTTTACGACTGTACATCAGGAACATACAAACTTCCACCACGTCACGTACGTAAACGAAATCACGCATCTGTTCGCCATCCTTAAATTCAGGATTGTGCGAGCGGAACAATTTCATACGACCCGTTGCCTTGATCTGACGGTGGGCGTGCATGATGACAGAGGCCATGCGTCCTTTATGATATTCGTTGGGTCCGTATACGTTAAAGAATTTCAGGCCAGCCCAGAAAAATGGTTTTTCTTCCTGTTGTAAGGCCCAGATGTCGAACTGGTTCTTTGATTCCCCATAAGGATTCAAAGGTTTCAATGCAGGAATCAGGCTTTCATTATCTTCGTACCCAAGTTCACCTAAGCCGTACGTAGCAGCTGAGGAAGCGTATACCAGAGGAATCTGATAAGCCACGCACTTCCGCCAGATTTGCTTGGAATAATTTACGTTCAAGTGATCGAGGACCTCGTAATTAAATTCCGTTGTATCCGTACGAGCACCAATGTGAAAAATGAACTCTACTTCATGGTAATTCTGATCGAGCCATTCAAAAAAATGCTCCCGATCGACGTACTCCTGAATGTTCTTATCTTCTAGATTTTTCTGTTTTTCAGGGTTAGAAAAATCATCAACAGCAATGATAAAATTGAATTTATCCTGATTTAGCCGTTGAATAAGATTACTTCCTATAAAGCCAGCGGCTCCGGTAACGATAATCATAGATTCCCGCAGAATATGGAGAGTTTCGTTCAAATAGAAATTCCTTAAATAGAGAACAAAGGTAGGGGCAACCCTAGGGAAAACCTAGTCATGATTTTAGGAATAAATTGTATTTATCTAATAATATTCTTTATACGTTTAGAATTTACGGAAGGTTAAATAGTACGTATTTTATAACTAAGGATCAGAATGAACCTTCTGTTGACTTATTCTATACAGAATGTAAAAATCTGCTTATACTTTACCCGTAAGATCATAAATAGCAGAAGAAAAGCGTACCTTTGCGGTCTATTTCTGATCGGTGCTAGGTCGTTCCCACTGGATCAGGATAGCAATTTGTGGACTTTAGCAATCACTGAACGATGGTATACGTATCAAGAGTAGAGCACTTTAATGCCGCTCACCGGGTTTATAATCCGAGTTGGAGCGATGAACAGAATTACGAAGTATTTGGCAGTTGTGCCAATCCTTACTTCCACGGTCACAACTTCGAACTGATTGTAACGGTAAAAGGTCGTCCCCATCCTGACACGGGCTTTGTAATGGATATGAAGCAATTGGGCAAGCTGGTGAAGGAACACATCGTTGAGAAAGTTGATCACCGGAACCTGAATCACGAGGTTGATTTTCTGAAAGATAAAATTCCGACCTGTGAAGTATTTGTGATGGAAATCTGGAAGATTCTCGCGGCTCAGGTAACTGCCTTTACCGAAGGCCGAAGCCAGTTGCACAGCCTGAAACTAATTGAAACTCCCAAGAATTTTGTGGAGTATTACGGAGAATAAACTAGTTTTCAGTTTGCTGTTTTCAGTGATTGGTTTTTACTTGCTTAGCCGCTTTAATTGAAAACTGCGAACTGAAAACAGTAAACTAACTTCATGAAGTACTTTCTCATTGTCGGCGAGCGTTCGGGGGATTTGCATGGCTCTAATCTTATTAAAGGAATTCTTCAACATGACCCTTTGGCTGAAATTCAGTGTTGGGGTGGGGAATTAATGGAAGAAGCCGGAGCTAAGTTATTACACCACTACCGCGATTCTGCATTTATGGGTTTTTGGGAAGTGGTGAAAAACTACGGAACCATTCGTCGACAGATGCAGGAATGCAAAAAGCAGATTCTGGCTTTTCGCCCTGACGTATTAATTCTGATTGATTACGCGGGTTTCAATCTGCGGATGGCGGCCTTCGCTAAAGCACACCAGATTCTTACGTTTTATTATATCTCTCCCAAAGTCTGGGCCTGGAACCAGAAACGAGCCCTGAAAATTAAACGGGTTGTGGACCGGATGTTCTGCATTTTCCCCTTTGAAGTTGATTTCTACCGGAAGTTCGATTACCAAGTGGATTACGTAGGTAACCCTTTGCTGGATGCCATCGCTTCCTTTCAACCCCAGCCTTCTTTTAAAACCGAACGTGGGCTGGACGATCGTCCCATAATAGCGATTCTGCCGGGAAGCCGGGTGCAGGAAGTCAAACGAATGTTACCCAAGATGTTATCCGTACGTCAGCAGTTTCCGAAGTATCAGTTTGTGGTGGCGAAAGTCTCTAATTTATCGGATGACCTGTATGCAACGGATGTGCCTGATGTCGCATTTGTAACTGATGCTTCCTATGATCTATTAGCCGTTGCCCATTCGGCTCTGGTTACTTCAGGAACGGCTACCCTTGAAACCGCTTTATTCAGTGTTCCGGAGGTCGTTTGTTATGAAGCAGGAGGGTTAACCTACATGATTGCCAAACAGCTCGTTAAGGTACCTTTCATTTCACTGGTTAACCTCATTGCGGATAAGGAAGTAGTAAAGGAGCTCATTCAGGAAGAGTTTAATGCGGAACGCATTGCGAGCGAATTAAAGCTGACCTTAACGGGACCTTCGCGTCAAGCCATGCTGAATGAATATAGCAGACTTCAGGAGTTAATTGGCCAGCCCGGAGCCTCCGAGCGTACCGGTGGATTAATGGTAAAGGCTCTGAAGAATTAAAATAGAGTTCTATAAAGTGATAGCCGAAGGAATTACCTTCGGCTATTAATCTGATGAACAATTATTGGTCAATCAGATACAGTTATGCTCCCGATAGGTAATTCTGAATCCATGACTTACGAGTCCCTTTTACCGTATTGAAAAAGCGAGCTATCTCGACCTTATCTTGATCCCAGTTACCCGTTGGGTGAAAGGGTTCGCCGAAGTAAACCAGTTTTCTACCGTAATCGAAAGCACAAAAGACAATCGGAACTTTAGCTCCAAGAGCCATGTAATAAAAACCGGTTTTAAGTTCAGTGACATCGCCACGGGTGCCTTCGGGAGTAATGCAGATACGAAATTCCCGGTGACTATTGAACAAGTCTACGACGCTATCGACGAAGTTTTTGGTTTTACCACGATCCACGGGGTAACCGCCCATTGCCTTCATAAACCAGGCTACCGGAGCCGGTTTGAATAATTCCTTTTTTCCGAGGTAATAAATCCACTGATCGAGAGCCGCCCGGGCACCTACACCCACAAAGAAGTCTTTGGAGGTAGCGTGCGGAGCCACCATCAGTACGTACTTGGGTAAGCTGGTCGGGTAAGGACCCTGAAGTTTCCAGCCAGATAATCGAAACAAAGAAACAGCAAGCCAGCGAAACATCTTTTGTTTTCAGTTTAGAGTGTACTGTTTTCAACGGATTGAAAGACAGTGATGGAATTACCCAAACATAATAAATGGTTTGGGACTAAAGCAAAGAACAAATACTAGTAACGAAAACCAGCCTAGTAACTGACGTTTCCAGCCAATGGGAACTTCCACTTCAGCGGGTGGGTGATGAATACCTAGAAAACGCCCCAGCATGACCGCAAATAATAAAAAGCCGCTATATCCTTCTACCGCTGGGAAAAAATAGCTGAGGAGTAACTGAATCAGTACCATACCCAGAGCCATGGCTGCTACCGTCCATCGATTGTGATGGAGACGACTCATTGCCATAAAGTTTAGTCCAATGTATCCTGCCAGATACGCTGCCTGGAGTAAAAAATCGTTCGTGTCGCTGACATTGAAGTCCCGGTATTTGAACCAGCCTAATCCGGCGTAAAAGAGAAATCCAACAAAAATGATTGGCGAAATAATCCGGTGCCAGCGACGCCCTACCAGGCCGTACAGGATATGTCCGCCATCCAGCTGGCCAATAGGAAATAGATTTAAAGCCGTAAAAAAAAGGGAAAGATACCCTGCAAACAGGTAAGGATAATTCGCCATATCGTAGGGCGAAGGAATGGGACCGGTTGCTACGTATTTCTCGAAAAACCAGAATAATAGATTATCTCCCAGTTTAACTGCTCCGCGGCCTTCCAGAGCCTGCTCCGTATACACATGGCGGGCATATTGATCGCCTAATACTTTCCATTCGGGGTGAACGGTAAAAATATAATCAGCGGGTGGGAGGTGGGTGAACCCATACCAAAGTAATCCTAACGCGACCACAAATCCCGCCAAAGGCCCGGCTATGCCAATATCAAAATACTGTTTATTGGTTTTGACACGACTTCTGAGCTGGATGAAAGCACCCATGGTTCCCATCGTAGTAACGGAGCCTAACCAAAGGGGCACGTAAAATGGAAGAGTAACTTTAATCCGATTATAACGAGCGGTGAAGTAATGTCCAAATTCATGGACGGTTAATACCAGCAGGAATGGAATTGAAAAATGAATACCTTCCAGAATCTGGCTGAACGTAAGTGGAGGATTGGCATAAAACAAAGAAGTGCCATGCATCCACTCCGCTCCAGCAATGGTGGTGGTAACAAGAGTTACGACGAATAAAGCTATCTGAATTAATAATCGACGCCGGGTTCGGCTCATATTTCTACGTTTTCTGATGCGGTGGGTTAACTAACTTGTCATTAATATTCAACCAGCTTGTCCAGTACACTACCAATTGGATTTAACCAGATGGTTTGTATGCCAACGGTTGCGGCGGCGGCAATATTATCGGCATTATCATCAATAAAGAGGGTTTCTTCAGGGAGGAGTCCGCCGCCATCCTGTAAAGCCTGACGGTAAAATTCGGGATCCGGTTTCATAAAGCCCATTTCATACGATAGAAACGGTTTCTCAAACAAACTCATAAAATCGTACCCAAGCGAATCGGCACGCTTCAGAATTTCCTTTACGTGAATGGAGTTAGTGTTACTCAGTAAGAAAACGCGGTATTTTTTAGCCAGTTCCTGAATGCGAGCCAGTCGCTCCACTGGCATTTCCAGTAACAAAGCACACCAGGCTTCATCGATTTCCTGATCCGTCCAGTTTACTTTAAATTCATTGCGGAGCGAATCCCGGAAATCCGTTTCATTGACTTTGCCAATTTCGAACTGGTGGAAAAAAGCTTTTTCGTGGAAAAGGCGAGTGGCATCTTCTTCGGAAAGATGAGCCATTTGAGCAAAGGCCCGATAAGTCAGGGGAACATCAATATCAATAATGACATTGCCCATATCAAAGATAAGGTTCTTGATCATAGGGGAGGTATAAAGGAAAAATGGTTTCGAGCCGAGACCCGAAACCATTTACTTTTAATGCATTACTCAGAAAAGACGCCCATTTTAGAAAATTTCTCGATCCGCTGATCGATGCGTTCTTCGTAGGAAAGGGCCTTCAGTTTCGCAATTCGGGTCAGTAATTCGCTCTTCAGAATTTCAGCCATTCGGTCGTGATCCAGATGAGCACCGCCGAGCGGTTCCGGTATAATACCGTCAATCAGACCGTTACTACTCATGTCCGTTGCTGTTAGCTTAAGGGCTTCAGCCGCTTGCTCTTTATAATCCCAGCTTCTCCAGAGAATAGAAGAGCAGGATTCAGGAGAAATAACGGAATACCAAGTGTTTTCCAGCATCAATACCTGATCACCAATAGCAATTCCTAAAGCTCCACCTGAAGCACCTTCACCAATAACTACGCAAATCACTGGAACTTTCAGCATGAACATTTCGCGTAGGTTACGGGCAATAGCCTCCCCTTGACCACGTTCTTCTGCTTCCAGTCCGGGAAAGGCACCTGGGGTGTCGATCAGAGTAACGATAGGGACGTTGAATTTCTCGGCCATTTTCATCAGGCGGAGAGCTTTACGGTATCCTTCGGGATTAGGCATTCCGAAGTTACGGAACTGACGTTCTTTGGTATTACGTCCTTTCTGCTGACCAATGACCATCACGGGCTGTCCATCAATCGTGGCAAAACCACCGATGATAGCTTTGTCGTCAGCTACCTGACGATCTCCGTGAACTTCAATGAAGTCAGTGCAGATGCGATGAATATAATCCTGCGTATAAGGGCGATCAGGGTGACGGGAAACTTGTACCCGCTGCCAGCGAGTCAGGTTACGGAACGTCTCTTTTTTAAGATCTACTAATTGGTTTTCTAATACCGTGGTGGCCGAAGAAACGTCTAGATTTTTATCGGCGGCCAGCCGTTTCATTTCCTCAATCCGGGATTCCAGTTCGGCTATGGGCCGTTCAAAGTCGAGTAAAGTTCGCATAAACAAGTTTCTGGGTTCCTATTCGTCAGCCAGGGGCTACGTACCAAAAATGGTTAGGGCAGTGCAAAAGTAATAAGAAAAGCGGGTGATCGCAGTTCTTTTGACGTTTGACTGTATAGTTTTAACGTAATGAAGCCACAAAAGACGTTTTTATTACGACTATTTTATAAATCGTAACTCTGTCCTTTTAGCGGAATTTCCACATTTGCATACCCTTCTTCATTCAATAAATTAGAGAAAGTTTGCATGGATTTTTCTTCGCCGTGAATCAGGAATATATGCTTCAGTTTTTGTGGCGACTGCATTTTGACAAAATTCACCAGGTCTTTCTGATCACCGTGACCGCTGAATACGTCAATTTTTTCAACCTTTGCCTGAACCGCGTATTCTACATCTTTAACCCGAAGGGTATTCTGTCCATTCAGTAATCGCCAGCCGAGAGTATCTTCTGCGGCGTAACCCACCAGTAAAATTGTGCAATAGGGATTACCGATGTTAGCGGCTACGTGTTGCTCTACCCGTCCACCGGATACCATGCCGGAAGCCGAAATAATAATGCAAGGTTCGTTATGATTGGAAATGGCCCGGCTCGCCTTTTCGCTTTCCACGAAAGTTAAGTTCTTGAAATCGAACAAACGACCGTGTTTTTCCTTGAAATCCCTGGCTTCCTGATTCAGATACTTGATATTGCGTTCGTATACTTTCGTAGTCGAATGAGCCAGTGGACTGTCGCTAAATACGCGGATAGGTTTAAAACCCTGCTCCGAGTAGAGCCGATTGAGCGTAAATAACAAGGCCTGCGTTCTTCCTACGGAAAAAGCCGGAATAATCAGGCGGCCGGGAATGTTAATGCAGGTTCTGCGAATAACGTCAGCCAAAGCTTCTTCTGGCGAGCGGATGTCTTCGTGGAGGCGGGCCCCATAGGTGCTTTCACACACCAGGTAATCTACCTGAGGAACGGGAAATGGCTCGCTGTGAAGCGGATAATTTTTACGCCCCAAATCACCGGAGAACCCAATGGTTTTCGTTTCCCCATTTTCTGTTATTTCCAGAATAATGTGAGCGGCTCCCAGTAAATGCCCCGCTGGGATGAAGGTGACGGAAATGCCTTCCTGAATCTGAAATTTCTGGTTAAAGGAAATTGGAACGAAATTCTCGAGCGAATCATCTACCTGTTTATCCAGATAGATATCACCCTTCTTTTCGATCCGAGCCATGCGTTTCTTCTTTTTATTAGAATCGCCAGTGGCTCGGGTAAGTCTTTTCTGATTCAGATGAGCGGCATCCAGTAATAAAAGACGGGTAAGATCGTACGTAGGGGACGTGCAAAGTACCTGACCTTCGTAACCATCGCGATAGAGAATGGGGATACTCCCGGAATGGTCAATGTGGGCGTGGGTTAACAAAACCAGGTTCAAGCTACTCGCTTCAAAAGGGAAAAACGATTTTTGTTCTTCTTCCTCTTCCAGTTCACGCCGCATGTTGGTTCCGCAATCCACCAGAATCCGGTAATTATTCGCCAGTTCCAGCAAATACATACTGCCCGTTACCTGCCGGGCAGCACCCCAAAAAGTTATTTTCATCTTATATCTTCAAAGCCATGGAGGCCTACGCACTCTTTTCAAAATGCCGGTTCTTTAGGCTTACCTAAGGTGAAGGGGCGGTGATGAGAAGAGGTGTCCCACTTTGCTGCCTGATTTATCAGCGAGTCGATTCATTCGGAAGACTCTGCATTCAAGCGGAAAAGCGGTGTAAATTCGCGTCGGGCTATACCTCTGGCTAATAGTTAGTGACTAGCAAATCAGGCAAATCTACCAAAAGAAAACCGAATTTGAGCATCCTAAGCATACCCAAACCCGAATGAATCGCATCTATTTTACCTTACTTTCCGTCTTTCTTTCTTTTCCGCTGTTTGCCCAAAACATAGATTCTCTGGCTCAAGAGGCTTTAATCCGTCGACTGGATTCCCTGCAAAATAGCTTTTTTATGCAGCACGGAAGTGTGTCGGCGTGTATCAAATCCGTGAAAACGGGCCAGACGGTAGTGGCTTATTACCACCGCAAATCAGTGCCACCGGCGTCCACTATGAAGCTGATTACCACAGCAACGGCTCTGGCCGTCCTGAATCAGAATTACACCTATACCACCACACTGGAAACGGATGGATCCGTAAGAAATGACACGCTGTTTGGAAACTTGTGGATACGCGGTTCGGGCGATCCCTCACTGGGGGGCGGACGTTTCAAGAGTACGTCTACCTTGCCCGTTCTTTTGAAAAGCTGGGCAAAGGCTCTGCAGGAGAAAAAAATCAAGCACATCACTGGCCGGATTATTGGCGATGGAAGTGTTTTTGATGAGAATAGCATTCCCGGCGGCTGGCCCTGGGATGACCTGGGTAATTACTATGGAGCTGGAGTAAGTGGTCTAAATATCAATGAGAATAAATTCCGGGCTGTTTTTAAACCCGCAGGGGTGGTAGGGGAGTCCGCAGATTTAATTCGGACAGAACCGGCATTACCTGGCTATACACTCGTCAATCGGGTACGAACAGAAGAGGCCCGCAGTGGTGATCAGGTCAATATTTATTCAACGCCACTGGGCTCGCAGTATTTTCTGGAAGGCTCAGTTCCCAAAGGGCCATCGGAGTTCGGGGTGCAGGGAAGCCTGTCTAATCCCAGCTTATTTGCCGCTACGTCTTTGCAGGAAGTACTACTGGAAAATGGGATCACGGTAGGAGATACCTCGCAAACTGCCTTCAATTTTCTAAGAAATCATAAGGAGATTACCTTTCGGGATACGCTGGCCAAAGTACTCTCCCCTCCACTGAAAGAACTGGCAACGGAATGTAACTTCCAGAGTATTAACCTCTATGCCGAAGCCTTTCTGAAAACCATCGGCGTAGCTCTGAATTATGGCAATACCACCCAGGACGGTATCAAAGCACTGGAAAAAATCTGGACTTCGAAAGGGGTTAGTCTCGCTGGGTTTCGAATCAAGGATGGGAGTGGTTTATCTCCGCAAAGTGTCCTGACCACGGATAATATGACGGATATTCTGGTGGTAACCGCTAAGGAACCTTACTTTCCAACGTTTTACTCGACCATTGCCGTTTTAGGAAAAAATGGAACGGTAAAAAACATGGGTAGGGGCACTAAAGCAGCGGGTAATGTTAGGGCTAAAAGTGGAAGCATTGGAGGAGCGAGGGCCTTTGCTGGATACTTTAATGGAAAGGACGGCCAGCTTTACGCATTTGCTTTCAATATTCAGCAGTATGATCTAAATTTTGGTAGCTCAACCCGGGAACTGGAAAAGCTAATGGTACTAATGGTAAATTTATAAAAGATTATTATAACGATTTAGTAACGTTAAAAAACAATGAATGATCCTCATAGGTCTAGAAAGCTGCAACACTTGAAAAAAGTGGAAGCAGAATTGAAAAGCTCAAATCAATCGTTACAGCAGGTGCATTCCTGGGTGAAAGAAACGATTGTGGATGAGACGTTGATCACGCAGAAAATTACGGAAACAGAAGAAGACCAGGAGTCCAGTTTCGGAAACCGTATGGCCGATGGGGTAGCAGAATTTGGTGGTAGCTGGAAGTTTATCCTGAGCTTCATGGCCTTTCTGATCATCTGGATTATAATCAACAGTTTCTATTTTATCATGAAGAAACCCTTTGATCCGTATCCATTTATCCTGCTAAACCTCATTCTTTCCTGCGTAGCGGCCATTCAGGCTCCCATTATCATGATGAGTCAGAACCGGCAGGAAGCCAAAGATCGACAACGGGCCCGAAATGATTACGCCACTAACCTGAAAGCAGAAATTGAAATTCAGTGTTTACACGATAAAATGAATTTTCTGCTGGATGAAATTGCTGAGATGAAGGCGAAGCTTAATAGGTAAGGTGGGACTAGGGATTATAAATCCTGGACAGAAGGCTTTCGGATTTACAATCCGAAAGAGCAAGGATTCTCTGGAAACGGGTTTGTAACGTTTGGCGTTACAAACGCATTACTCATATAGTCGCAAAATCGTCACCTACTAACTGCAAGTCAGTAACTATTTGGAATCTACTTGACTTTTATTTAAATAATGTCCAATTCTCAATTTTAGACTGGCCGCCCCAGTATGAATGATTTTTTTCCTGAAAAAAGATGCCTAACACACGATTTTTGTGAATGAAGTTACCACAATTAATTTTATACTTTATAACTGACTCAGGTAGTAAAGCTGGACTATTAGGAAAAACTATTTCATAAAATAGCGGTTTGAAGCGTGAAGAATTATACTCGCGAACAAAAATAGTATTGATATTTTTATCATCGGTTACTGTGTCGTTTGAGATATAAATGGCATTTTTAGGAGATAAAACAAGTGTGTCTGTTGAGTTGTTTTTAATAGTAAGATAGAATGATTTTGCATCTATACTTTGTAAATCAACTTTTATCCTTGATTTTTTAAAAGGATCTCCATTTAGAGTAGTATCAACTTTATCAAATGCAGAAAAAGCATACCCTGGTTCGGTCTGGGGTATATCTATAATGTTGAATTCCTCTATTGCCACTTCTTTATTTCGGCCTAAAGTACAGCAAAAGCAAATAGCTAATAAAAAAATAGGCAATACCTTCATAAGCTGGAATTAGTCTACTGCCAAATATTCGATTAATTATTGAATCTGAATAAGGAACGTATAAATTATTTGTAATACCCTAAATGTTAATTTGCTTTTTTGACGCGGATTTGTGAGAAAGTAAATCACGTGCATATTGTATAACCTCAGACGATCAACATAGTTATATTTACTATCAAGCTTATGAAACAGCAATATGTAATTCCTTGAAAATTAATTAAATACCATAAAGGTTTTAACATATTATATTAGTTATAGAACGACGATGTGTATCTATAATAGTAATCAATAAGTGTAAG
>CAJYHS010000045.1 GCA_913774715.1 uncultured Siphonobacter sp.
CCACTGGTATACACGCCATTGAAGCTATTTCCATTGCTTACGCTTCCGCCCGTATATATTTTGTAACTCTGAGAGTTTTTAAGTTTGGGACTTGAGAACATCATCGTTGTATACGTGCGAGGAATGAGAAACGTTAAGGCCTCAACTCCATCAGTTGATTCGATGTGCATGAGCTGGTTGAGTGTTCCACCACCCAGAATTACCGCAGCCTGCGTACTTACCGAAGCTGTGGGTGTGCTGGTAGCTCCTCCAATACCGACTAGAATACCTCCTGTAATTTTAAACGTGTTTCGGTCACAGTCAAAGCCTTCTTCCGGTGAACCTGCTCCTACCGAAACGATTTTCCCTCCCGTTACTGTAAGTTTGCCATTGGAATCAATGCCATCATTCGAAGAGCTATATACGTACAAATTACCACCGTTGATATAGATAAATGTTCCTGCGTTAATTCCATCATCGGAAGTTTTAATAACGAAGTCTCCATTATTGATCGTCAACACACTTTTACTTTCAATTCCCTCTCCGGCTGACGAAGTAATGGCAAACGTGCCACCGTTGATGGTCAGGTAAGGATCAATTGTCGTATCTGTATCGTAACTGGCGGCAATACCTTTATCCGCTACGTTAATGGTAAACGTTCCGCCATTAATTACAATATACCCTTCCTCACACTGAATGCCATCTCCAGCCGTGGTCATGGTAATCGTTCCACCATCCGCAATGAAGGCATCATTCGTATGGATACCGTCGGAAGTTGCCGAAGGAATGGTAATGGTTCCACTAATAACCCGAACGTAATCATCACTGCAAATGGCGTGTTTATAATTTCCTTTGATATTCACACTACCATTACCACTGAAAATCAGCTGACCTTCACTGAAAAAGGTGGCTTTCATATCTTCCGTACCACTTGCCGTGTAAGTTACTCCGTCCGTCAGGCTGTTGGTGGTGTTATCCGCCAGAACGATGAAAGCTCGTTTGCTCGACTGGATATTAATAGCCGGGCCATCATTATTCGTTAGATTCACTCCATTCAACGTTAGCTTGAATTTTTTGTCACTATAAATTTTCAGAGAACCATTCGCGGACGTACCGCTAATGACGTAGGCCACTTCTGAAACGGTTGAATTAACTATTACATCTCCATTACTTTCCGTAATCGTTACACCTTTAGATGCGAGTGGGTTATCAATGGTGATCGTGCTTCCGTAAGTGATGGTTATCGTAGAGGTAAAGGTAGAATTAGCCAGTAAATCATCCGCATTCTCGGCCTTACCCGTATTACCCTCAACGGCGGTGGATGTCGTTGAGACGCTATCGATGGACACGCTGGCTCCACTCGAATCATTTTCGCTTACTTCGTTGTCTTTGGAGCAAGAGGCAAACATCAGCAGGCTTACTACTACAAAAGTTAATTTGCCAAAGGTTAATGGGGTGACTTTCCGATTCGTATACTTCATTTTCAAAACTGTTTATCAACGTTCATATTGGCTGTGATACACCGCTAAATCGGGTGATATAAGCCATTACGCAGTCGAAATCCGTGGCGTGGCAAAACAGTTGATGAAGAAGAATATTTAACACCCTTTCCTGAAAAGCAGGGTCAGAATACGGGGAACGCTTGTTCGGTCCTGATCATCGAAATATTCGTTAAGACTAACGATTTCGAAACCCTGCTTGTGGGCGGCTTCGGTAAATTCAGAGATATGATGCGTGAAACAAGGGACTATCTGTACTCCTTCGTCCGTTTCGTAGCGGGCTTTTGATCCTGAATATTGTTTAAATGGGTGCAACTCACTGACGTACAAGTAACCTCCATCCGTTAAAACCTGAGCTACTTTTTTAAAAATCAACTCCAGATCTTCGATATGTTCCAATACCAGGCTGAACGTGACTAGGTCATAATTCTGAGTAGCAAAAGTCCACTCTTCGGTTAGATCGGCCTGATGAAAAGTTACTCGCTGAGAACGAATTTTGTCTTTCGCTTTAGCCAGCATCTCCTCTGAGAAATCGACGGAGGTTAGTTGTTGGGTTTTCGTGGCTAACCATTCCGTATTCTTTCCGGTACCGCAGCCGAGTTCTAAAGCCGAGTTAAAAGAGAAATCGGCTAACGTTTTTCGCAACGAAATGGCTTCCAGGTCACGGGTTTTATTCTCATTCGTATCATACTGTTGGGACCAATAATTGTACGCTTCCTTTACGTTCATAGCTATTCAAATTTGAGTAATTCAAGATAAGGATTCCCGGCTAGACCTAGCAACTGCCCAAAGGCCGGCTCCGTTTTTACACCCTGTTTCTTTAGTGCAATAATCTGCTGACGAAACACTTCGCCTCGTTGTTGGAGGATTCGATGTTCAATGATCATATGACGATACCCCATCTGTTTCGATGTAGGAATATTCTGACCGAAGATTTCTACCTCATACGTACCCAATCGAAAACGAGCGATGATCGCTTCACGTTCGAGCCGATTATTTTCCCAAAGGTCGAAGTCTTTTTCTGACTGGAAAAGTTGAGTAATGGTCTTTACGAATTCCTGCTTATCGGCAAAGCAACAAATGACATCCAGGTCACTCATTTCAATATCAATAGCAATGGGAATGGTGCCAGCCAATAAGGGCTGATACGCCGAAAGTTTATCAAAGATTTGATGCTGAGTCAGGATTTGATACGCTTTTCGCTGCCGATCATTACCACTTTTCAAGTAATCAATAGTTTCAAAATTCATTTCAAAAGTTACCAACCGATCTTCTGCAAAACTACAGGATTGCTATAAAACAAAAACAGGTTGCCCGTTACCGGACAACCTGTTTTTTAAACCTTTGAAATCAATAGTACCTATTGGGGGTTTTGAACAACCACACCATTTGCATAATTGATCTCATCCTGAGGGATCAGGAATTGCCATTGTTTATCACCCGCGGGAACGTCAAAGACTCCATTGTTGAAAGAAGCATTGTGATTGCCACCGTTACGATTTAAGGGAGCATTCGTACGTTTCAAATCATAGAAACGGAATCCTTCGCCCCAAAGCTCAGCCCGACGCTGAATCATGATTTCATTAATCAGGTCAGTACCCGTCTTAGTAGACTTTACGTATTGAGGATCACGGTTAACTGCCAGAGGATATAGAGCATCCGCAGCACCTGCGTTGTTACCCGAACGAGCTAACGCTTCAGCTTCAATTAGATACATCTCAGCCGCCCTCATGTAGGGAACATCTCCAATACTCAGGGATTGATCCGCTACACGGAATTTTCTGGACATGTAAGGAACACGCAGGAACGTTGACAGGGGCAGAGGGAATTCAGCCACGTTTGTTCCGGTTGGATCCCATAGTTTTTTACGAACGTCCGTCGTTGAAATCTGATTGTATAAACCAGAGAAAATTAGCTTGGGAGTCGCACGAATAGCCGTAGAGTTATAGTTACTCGACATGTACGCAAAGAACGAATAGAAATAGTTCGTCTGATCTGCTATAATACGAGAAGACCACATCCACTCTGGGTTGTCATAGTTATTAAACCCTGCCAGATATTGCGTATTATTCATCAGGGTATAGTTTGCTCTTGCTTCTTTCGCAAACTGAGCAGCCGTCGCATAATCCTGCTGCGTGAGAGCTACCCGAGCTTTGATACCTTTAGCAACGCTAATATCAAAGTGTGATTTATTTAAGCGAGTATAGTTTGGGAACAATGCAATCGCCTGAGCTAAGTCAGCATTGATCTGATTGTAAACCTCAGCAACTGTGCTACGAGGAGTGGCCGTAGTTTTAGGTTCCAATACCAAAGGTACGCCTAAACCATTATTAGCAGCACCCGCTACATAACGTTCTCCAAACAATTGAACCATTTGGTAGTAGGACCATGCCCGGTACGTTAAGGCTTCGGCTTTGATTGCATTTTTATCAGCTTCCGATCCCGTTGCATTATCGATATTCGCAATAATCATATTTGCGTTACCAATAAGCATGAAATAGAACGTATAGTTATAAAAAAGCATGTTACTGGTAGCCGTGCGGTGGCTAATCCAGCGGTATTCACTCAGAAACCACGCATTGGATGCATTAGGAAAAACAACATCTTCTCCTAACACGTCCATATACATCATATTACCTGACTGGCCACCTTGCGACTGGGAGCTAAAAATTTGCGAGTACATCAAACGGTGAATACCATTCAGAGCAGCCCAGGCATTTTTGGTAGTCGCAATTGCATCTACGGTAGAAACCTGATCAGTAGGCGTTGTTTCGAGGAAGTCGTTGTTACAAGAGCCCAGGGATCCTGCTAACATCAGTCCCAGCACTCCTTTTTTCAATATATTTTTCATTCTTGAATGCTAAATTTTTGTAAACTGATTAGAAACCAAGTCTCGCACCGATTGAAATCACACGGTTAAAATTGTACGTATTATCGGTTGTGCCAGTAAATGAACCGGTTACATTCATACCTTTTCTAGCAGAAAGTAATCCCAAGTTTTCACCAGAGAAGTAAATGCTTGCTGTTTTAGCATTGATTCCAGTCAACCAGGTTGCAGGGATCGCATAGCTCAGAGTTACGTTATTCAGTTGCAGGAACGAAGCGTCTGTAAGGAATCGAGTACTGGTACCTGACAAGTTAGCAACGTTACCATTGTCAAAACGAGGGACATTCGTAACGTCTCCTGGGTTTTGCCAGCGTTTCAGTGCATCTACGTGCATAGCCGTTCCGTAAGAACCTCCGTGCATTAAGGCTGCGTATTGCCCATCATAAACTTTACCACCTACCTGGTAAGTAAACACTAGGCTAAGAGTTAATCCTTTATATGACAGGTTATGATTCATAGAACCATAGAACTTAGGAATAGACGACATGCCGGTGTAACGTAAGTTTGCTTCTGCCAATACCGTAGTCAAGGTGTCACTTCCAACAATTTTTGTGTTATTCGAAGTGATGTTAGTTTTATACAGAGACGCTCCCGTTTCAGAATCTACACCAGCAAATTCACGCAAGTAGAAATCATAGATAGAATGACCTACACTGTAAGCTTTTGTTCCGCTGATGATTAGCTTCTGTGTATCTGGCATTTTCGTAATTTTGTTTTTAAACGAAGTCACGTTCAAAGTAGCCGAATACTTGAAGTCCTGCGTTCTAACGATATCACCACTTAATGAAAGCTCAACTCCACGGTTATATAAGTTACCAATGTTGCTATTGATAGAGAACCCAACACCGTTACCACCATTGTTATAAATACCACCATTAGACAACGCCAAGGGTACCCGGAAAATCAGACCATCCGTAACCCGATTAAAGAATTCTACACTACCCGATAAACGATGTTTGAAGAAGCTGAAATCAACACCCGCATCAAAGTTCTTACCCGTCTCCCAGGTAAGCTGGTTATTTGAAATGGCAGACTGTGTATAACCGGCCTCCGTGTTGTTATTCCGACCTAAATCGTAAAGTCCCTGGTATGGATATAAACCAATCGTAGTTCCCAGGTTGTCATTACCAACAACCCCGTAAGAAGCTCTCAGTTTTAACATTTCAACCCAGTTCACTCCTTTCAGAAAATCTTCTTTTTCCAGGTTATAAGCTCCACCCAGAGACCAGAAATTAGCCCAACGCTTTTCTCTTGAAAACTTGGAGTTACCATCCCGACGAATCGATGCACTCAGGATATACTTTTTGTCGAAGTCGTAATTGGCCCGGGCAAAGTAACTTTCAATGCCAGAGTTATCTTCATAAGAATTAACGCTGAGAACAGTAGCGAAGTTTGCTAATTCCGTAATACCATCTACAATCATGCCTGTACGTCCGGCCTGCATGTAATTGAGCTTGTACGAATAGCTTTCATGACCACCCAACACATTCAAGTTATGTTTGCCAAAAGACTTATCGTACTCTACGAGCTGGTTAAAGGTAACAGCAGTTGTACGATTCAAATAATGAGTAGCCCGACCAGCCGGAGCACCATCACCAATGATAGAGTTATCAAAGAAACGACGGTGTCTGTCCTGCAAATCAAAACTAATGTTCGTAGTTGCCTTCAACCCTGGCATGATGTTGATTGTTGCATACGTCCGAGCACCTAAAACGCCTGTCACCTGCTTACGCTGATTCAATTCATTTTCCCAAATGGCATGACGGCCAGGCGTAAAGGGACGATTGTCTCCCTGATCGTACACACGATTACCGTTTGCATCCAGAATGTAATCTCCGGTAGTAGCATCATGTCGGTAAACAGGATAAATTGGGCCAATAAAACGTGAGATATAGAATGGGTTTACCACACTGGTTCCACCATCCCCATCTGTCGCATCCACATTAGCTTTGCTATAGCTACCGTTTAAGTTAAAACCGGTTTTAAACCATTTCGTAGGCTGTGTATTGACACTCACACGGCCCGTAAAACGTTCGAAATCAGAATTTAATAAATACCCCTGCTCTTTCGTGTAACCCACTGAACCAAAGTAATCAGATTTATCACTTCCACCATCATAACTAATGTTATAATTCTGGCGACTCTTACCACCCCGCTGAATGGCTTTTTCCCAGTTCAGATCATCTGCATACAATAATTTTGCATTAGGATTCAATACACCATTCGCATCAACAATTTCATTGTTGGCTACATTAAAAGGATTGTTTCTTAGCAAATTGTAAACACCAGAATACGTATTATTATTATAAGAAGTCAACTGACCTGCCGCAATTTGACCCGCGATTTCACGGGGGATTTTCAGCGAACCATACTGAAGTGTATTTCGCTGAACTTCCCACATTAAAGGATAATACTGTTCAGCACTTACTCTTTCGTACTCAGGAAGCCCGCGTGAAATGGCACCTACGGAAGCATTGAAATTTAAATTATTACGGTTGTTTTTCCCTTTTTTAGTAGTGATCATCACTACACCGTTCGATCCTCTGGAACCGTAGATAGCCGTAGTAGAAGCATCCTTCAACACACTGATCGACTCAATATCGTCAGGGTTAATGTTCGCTGTATTACCTGTATAAGGAACGCCATCCACTACATATAAGGGATCATTTGAAGCAGAAATCGAGCCGAAACCACGCACCCGGATCGTAGGAGCTGAACCTGGAGCACCGTTCGATTGCGTTGCCTGAAGACCAGGCGTCGCACCAATTAACGAATTCAGAGCATTGGAGTTCGCCCGGTTTTTAATTGCCTCAGCATTGATCTGAGCCGATGCACCGACATTCCCCTCTTTACTTACGGTGCCGTAACCAATAACCATTACCTCATTCAGAACTTTGGAGTCTTCCTGAAGAATAACACTAACCGTAGTTTTGTTGGTCACGTCAACTTCTGAAGTAACGAAACCAATGTAACTAATGACTAACGTTTTTGAACCTTGAGGAACGGCTACGGAGAATTGACCCTCGGAGTTGGTCACCGTTCCACGAGAGGTGCCTTTCACCGAAACACTAACGCCGGGAAGTGGCGTGTTGGAGTCCGATGAAGTAACAACCCCCTTCACTGTAGTCTGAGCATACAGATAACCTCCTGCTAAGAAGAACAGCAGGAAACTCAATAGAGATTTACCCATGAAATGAAGTGTGTTTTAATAAATGAACTTTGATTAAGGATAGGAAACAACTTTAAAAATAATATGACCGTTTAATAAAAAAAAATTGATTATCTCATTCTAATAAAATTCTAATAATATTCATATTTTAATCTATTTATAAGTTAGATTAATACAATCTTAAAAAGAATGAATCTTAGTAATTATTCTGCCAATAGGCCATAAGAGAGAGGATTATTTTGTATATATCGAATTTTTAAAAAAGAATCTGATAGAACTTAAATGATATACTTACTATGAATAATTCACAAAATTATCTTTTATCAAGGCCTATATTTCTCTTATTTTACTTCTTGCAATGTGATTAAGCTGAAAACCTTTTTTTTAAAAAGTAGTTACTTTTTATTTTATAGCTTTTTAAAAGACTATTTTGAAATTTAATATTATTAATATATTAATATACAGAATATTATTCTATTAAATTATTATTATACAAAATATCACCCAGAAATACTCCTATTGCTTTGTACTTGTTGCAGGGCTACGCTAGAGAATACATCGTTTCAGCGTATTAATAGATAAGAAAAGGGGCTTGAATTTCGTCCAGCCCTTTGCTCACATTGGTATCTGAATAGTTTCAGAACATATTTCTTACCCGTTCATCTCTTAGCCCTAACCCCAGCCATAACATGATCCCTACGTATACAGGAAATAACGTATGACTTACTAAAGGATGCTCTATCCGTAGATGCGTTGCAATCGCTCCACCCAGATAACCCTTCAGTAACACGGCTCCCCAAACCGCCGTTTTAGGTACCATGTATAATAAGGTTGGAATGAGTAAGATCACGGCCAGGATCAGGATGTGATGTTCTTTATATCCCAACTCGCTCACCGTCGTTGCAATGACTTCAGGAGGACTCATAAATTTCAGGGTAATGTCAAATAACAAAAACAGAATTACGAATCCGCTAAGTAACCAGCCGGTCCAGAATTGGGGCCTGGAAATAGTAGAGGTAGACATTTGCTTGTTGTTAGATTAGTAAAAAGAAGGGTAAAGTTCCTATTCCCCTACCCTACCATTTATAGTAATTACCTGGTCAGTAATTCATCCAGATTGTCCAGACCGGCAGAGAATCCTTCCTTAAAGCCCCTCTCAATGATTTTTTTGAGATCCTCTAATGCCTCAAAGGTATTTTCCACGTGCACTTGACTGGTTTCTCCCTGATCCATGAACGTGACTTTCCAGATCGTTCGGGGAAAGGTTTCATCGATGGTTCCGTCCCCATCGCAAAAAGCGTTGAGTCCAGCAAAACTTCTCAGGGTTTCAATGGCCTGATAATCCGCCCGACTCCAGTGCTTTTGGCCTTCCGGACTAATCATGGCATACAGCCAGGTTCCCCCTACCGAAAAATTCATCGATTTGGTTTCGGCCCGGTAAGGTTTGGGTGCCCATCATTGATCCAGTAAATCGGCCTGCGTCCAAGCATCCCAGACTCGATTGACCGGAGCGGCGAACTGCCGATCAACCACCAGTTTTTTCTGCTCTTCTAGTACTTGGAATTGGGCTGGAAATTTCATTGCTGGTTTGGTTTTAAGGTAAGTAACAATTGATCTAACTGGTCAAAACGATCCTCCCAGAGTGCCTTGAACTGAGATACCCACTGGTCAAGTTCTCTCATTTTCTTTGGATTTAACTGGTAATAAATCTCCCTTCCCTGCTTCGCCTGGGTTACTAATTGACTTTCCGTCAATACCTTAATATGCTTACTAACCGCCTGTCTGCTCGAATCAAAATGCTCCGCCAGAGCATTGGGTGTCATGGCCTGAGTGGCTATCAATACTAAAATCGCCCGACGGGTAGGATCGGCAATGGCATGAAATAGATCCGTTTCCATCGTGTCTCAAAAATAAGCAACCATTTGATTGCAAATACATACGCAATCAAATGGTTGCACAAAATAATTCTGGAAATAAATGGCACTTATTTATTCATCTGCCGCTCTTTATCCCGGTAAGCCCAGGCAGCCATGGCATTAATGACCTCGTCAAGCTCTCGTCCGGCCTTGGTTAAGGTGTAAGTAACCACGGGAGGAACAACGGGTTGAGCTTCGCGAATCAATAGCTGATCGGCTTCTAGTTGCTTCAGATGCTGAATAAGCATCTTTTCGGTAATATGTGGCATCGCCTTTCGAATCTCACTGTAACGCTTGCTTCCACTTAATAAGTGATAGAGAATGATGGGTTTCCAGTGCCCGCCTATCTTTTGCATCACATAAGTAACCGGACATTCCTGCAAGACAATTTCCCGATTAGCATTGTAAGTTGATGCTTCTTTGATCTGTGTCATGGGTACATACTTTAGGGTAAGTACTTGTATAAAAGTAAGTACAAAGATACCTTTGTCTCAACAAAAACAAAAGACAATCATGAAATACTTAATTACGGGTTCTCTTGGACATATCAGCTCTCCCCTCACCCAAAAACTGGTTCAGGCTGGTCACAATGTAACGGTTATCAGCAGCAATGCCGACAAAAAATCAGCGATTGAAGCTCTTGGAGCTACGGCAGCCATTGGTTCGGTAGCCGATGAGGCCTTTCTGACGGAAGCTTTTCAACAGGCCGAGGCCGTCTACCTGATGATTCCAAATGATTTTTCAAGACCGGATTATCCTACCTTTCAACGGGAGATTGCTGATTTATACGTGAAAGCTCTTGCCAGCAGTTCCATCAGATATGTAGTATTGCTAAGTAGCATCGGAGCTCATTTACGCAAAGGGGCGGGTCCTATTGACGGATTAGGTTATCTGGAAGAAAAACTGGAACAACTGACTAACATTAACTTTCAGATCCTTCGCCCTTCTTATTTCTATTATAACTTATTCAGTCTGGCCGGATTAATCAAGAGTGCAGGTATCGCGGGTAACAACTTCGGTAACACTGACGAGAAACTGGTATTAACGCATACCTCCGACATCGCCGATGTGGCTGCGGAAGAATTACTGAAACACGACTTTGAAGGGTATAACATTCGCTACATTGCCAGTGACGAACGTCATCCGAATGAAATTGCAGCGGTACTGGGGCAATCTGTCGGGAAAGAACAGACCCCCTGGATTCCATTTACGGATGAACAGTCACGGGAAGGCATGCTGGAAGCGGGAGTCCCACCCGTATTCGCAGAATTATACGTTGAGATGGGCCAGGCCATTCGTGAAGGAAAGCTTCAGGAAGATTACTGGAAAAACCGTCCCGCTTTGGGGAAAGTGAAACTGGAAGATTTCGCTAAAGAATTTGCCGCTGCTTATCAGCAGGCATAACCCATAAAAAAGGCTTCGAAAGTTTTCGAAGCCTTTTTACAAACCACTTATAGAAACGACTTACTTACACAAATCCATACGAATTAGACTGCCCACCGTCAATGGCAATGGTTTGTCCGTTAACATACGCACAATCTTCACTGAGTAGGAAAACAACCAGTTTACCCACATCCTGAGGTTGACCTAAACGCTTGGTTGGGTTGAAAGATGCGTATTCGGCTTCGGCTTTTTTAGGATCTTCAGGGTTAATCTGATTGAAAGCCTCTGCTACCATCGGCGTCAGAATGGCACCCGGTGCAATGGCATTCGTCAGGATACCAAAACGGCCGTATTCCAGGGCGGCATTTTTAGTGATACCACTCACGGCGTGTTTGGTTGCGACGTAAGGCGTCTGATTCATAACCCCACGAATACCTCCCACCGAAGCTACGTTCACAATGCGACCATATTCCTGCTTCTGCATCACAGGAATGATGTAACGTAATCCATAATACGCACCCATTAGGTTAATATCAATTACTTTCTGAAATACGTTCAGATCATACTCCGTCAGCGAAGCCTGACGGCCCTCGATACCCGCATTGTTATAGAAACCGTCAATGCGACCGTAGGCTTTTACGGTTTCATCGACGTAATTTTTTACTGCCTCTTCGTTGGAAACATCCGCTACAACCGTCAGCACTTTCGCTTCGGGGTACGTAGCTGCCATTTCCTGCTTCGCTTTTTCAAGAGCTTCCGCGTTATAATCTACTAAAGAAAGAAGAGCTCCTTCTTTCGCTGCCTCCAGTGCGGTAGCCAGGCCTAAGCCCATACCTGCACCTGTGATGACGATTACTTTGTTTTCAAGCTTTTTCATGTCTTTAATAATTGTACTTACTAAATATAAAACTTATTATTTATCAAAAAGTTTCAGCCTTGCTGAAAAACTGCCGATCCTTGGCAGATATAAATGGTATGGTGTGACAGCGTTTAAGAGGTCCAGTTTCTGATTCATTCATCCTTCTCGTAATGACTAGAAAAACCTCCTCGATGAATTAAATACTGGCTCATTTCTACGACACGCTTAAAACAATTGCGTCGTTGGAAACTTTCATTGCTATTGCGTTTACTGCCCCCCTGATTTATAACGCATTTAAATAAACTCTAACGGATGATAGTAAACGTTTGAGAAAACGTACTTTAAAACTTCACGGCATTTCCAACAACAGTTTCAACTGAAATCGTCGGTTTCAGAAACTGTGGTACTTCTCCACTGGAGCCAATGCCGAGTCTTTTACCGGAAGTCTATACATCATAAGGCCTTTCTTCAACTAAAAAGAAAGTAATGACCAATCATGAATCAACTTAAAAGCGAGATGTTCGTAAAGCAGGGCGTTTTTTCAAGGTTCTGGGCTTCGATAGAAAAATGGTGAAAGCCGAAAACGTTATAAAATTTTCATGGCGGATTTAATGCGGTTGACTTGAATAATTACTACGAGTTAACTTGGCAAGTGAGCTTGACTTCTGCCATTTCTGCGTCTTACCCTATAAGTATTTACTTAAAACCACGCCTGAACCTTAACCGATTCCGTCTCAAATTTCGAGGTAACTACAGCTCTATTTCCCTCATTCATATCTTCTTCTCAAAACCCTAAATACCAAAGCCCATCCAAAAGCATTATAACTGAAATTAATTATTAACCTACTGATATTCTTTTCATTGGCTTTAGGTTTCATTAACAAAATATACACATTCATTAACGTTCGGATGTATCAACTTTGTCGCCGGACAAACCACCACTGGCTTCGTATGACTAATCTTTAGAAACGCTAATCTTTTCTTTTCATTTGTCACTCCTCAATCCAGTATGGAAATTATCAAACCGATTTTGATCTTAACGGGCACGCTGGCAATTCTGGCCACCTTAGCTCAACGCATAAAAATATCTTATCCTGTATTGCTAGTCCTGGGCGGCTTATTCATGAGCTATATGCCTCACCTGCCCTGG
>CAJYHS010000046.1 GCA_913774715.1 uncultured Siphonobacter sp.
TAAGCAATGGAAATAGCTTCAATGGCTTGTATACCAGTGGTACCTACGTCAAAGGTACCGAGGCTTCAACTTTTACGATGAGTAGCCTGGTTACCAGCGTAGGTGGAAGTACTGGCCCGGGCGGCCGATAGTTTTAAACTACCTAAGAAAATCCCGAGTGGTTACTTTCAAAGTAATCACTCGGGATTTTTTATTAGTAAGTAGATCGGGCTAGTTACAGAATTCATAACATTGCAGAATATTTACAAAGTTCTTATGAAACGTACGCTCTCGCTTTTACTGATTCTGCTTACTACTATAGGTTATGCTCAAAACCGTCAGAGCATCCTCGGTACGAAATACGCCATGATCCCTCCGAGTGGATTTGAACCGGCAACTAATTTCAGTGGATTTCATAATCCTTCCCTCGGAGCATCCATTATGATTTCGGAATTATCCGCACCAGCCCAAAAGATGACGGAGGCATTTACACCCGAAGCCTTAAAAAAACAGGGAGTTCATATCGTAGAGAAAAGAAAGTTAAGATGGACACCATTCAGGCTACTTATATTATAGGTACGCAGGTGGCGAATGGAATTCAGTATCACAAACAAATTTTAGTTTTTGGCAATTCAAATCGAACAACCATTGTTAATGCGGTCTATCCCGAAACGCAAAAAGCTAAAAGTGAAGAAATAAAAAAATCAATTTTTTCAATCATTTATAATGATAAACAAAATGCTGGTCCTTACGAAGCAGTAAAGTTCAAGATTGATATGACCGGATCTGATTTTAAATTGGCAAGATTTCTTTCGGGTACTTTAATTTATACGACGGATGGAGTGGTGCCTTCTAAAAAGCCCATGATTATGGTGGGAGTTTCTTTTGAAAATAAAAATATATCGGATCAAAAAAGTTATTCAGTTCAACGATTAAAGCAGCTGCCTGGTGCTCAGGAAAGTCAAATTAAAACGATTAATCCAGTAACGATTGATGGATTAAAAGGTTATGAAATTACTGCCGATAATAAAAATAAAGAAGGAGGTCAGGAAGTTATTTATCAAACCCTATTATTTGATACTACTGAATATTATATGATTATAGGCGTAGCTACCGAGAAATATGAGCACTACGTAAATCAATATAAAACCATTACCAGAACCTTTAAACGTAAATAATAGATTGTTTACGACATAAATATTTTGATTCATCGATAGGTAAATAAGTAGGACCATTGCTTTTAAATGATAGCAATAAAATTCTTAAATTTATTATTGAAGCGAAAGATATTAAGGACCCCCTTACCAATGAATCTGGGATTTTATGCATTGCTCTTTTTACAGTAATATGAATGTAAAGAATGAGTGTTGAAAAATGAATCATTACTTAGTATAGTAAGTACGTATAATTTTCATGGCAGCCTTTTCATCCTTGGCACAATAGGTGCAAAAGGTGCCGATTCCATCAACGGGCCCTTCGTATTTCCATGTAAATGTCTTAGTGTAAGTGCCTTTGGCATCTTTGACCAGCAACGTATTCCCATTGGGTATAAGAGTCAAAACCAATTGATTCGGGAATTTTACCTGGAACGCAGACGGGTTAGTTCCCTTCCCAAAGTATTTCAATCGCAAGCTTTTGCGATTCGCTCCGTAGGTATAATCAATAGTAGACCGCTGATTATTTCTTACCCAAAAAGAAAACTCCTCGTAATTCTCGTTTCCAGGTGTACCCGTAGCATAATTAGCTACTTGTTGAGCGAGGGTCTGATTATAAGTTACTAACATCAACCCAATAATGAACGCAACGTATTTCATACAACTATCATTTGAGGTGTAACATATAAATACTTACGTTATAAAGGATCGTGCCGATTTCAAGGAATAGTAAAAAACGACTTGTACTTCACTGTTCATTCTAGCGAAACGTCCATCGTACCTTTAGTCAGGCCTGCAGTAGGATCATTTATTAAATTAACCTTATCAAGTATATAAACTATACTTTCTTCTCAGTAAAAGAGTTTTTATCTTTCGATAGGTCTAATTTTTTGAAATATCCAAGTCAGTTTTCTTCTTCAATAGGACTAATAGTGAAAAGTAATATTTTCATTGTTCTGAGGCGTGACTATTTGCTTATGAGTTAAAGCACAGGTTTCTTTTTCTTTATTGTTATTTTATCAGTGGTGATAAAATGTCTATTTTACAAAAATAAAGGATATATTTTATATACACTATAAACGTTAATATTGGAGGTGTTTTAAAAGTATAACGTATTATTACTACTTACATAAATGACATTATTGATACATGGTTTATTGATTGTTATCTTAAATAATTATATTAGTAAGCTATATTTTGTTAGAAATAATAAGTGAAAATAAAATTGAGAAAGTTACTATTCGGAGTATAGTGAGATATTTATTTTTTTTATATAAATCAGTTGTAATGTGAGGTTATTTAAGAAGTAACTATGCCTTATTAGGTAATAAATATTGGTAATTTAAAACATAAAATAAGGAATTTAAAGTGCTGAGGAAACCGTAAGTAATGGATTTCAAGAAGAGGGATCGTATAGGCTAAGGAATTCATATACCCTGTAATAAAAGCTGGAATAATCTTTGTAGGTAAAGACACTAAAAACTTAGATAACTAACTACCATCATGGACAGCATTAATCAACAGCAACCCGAAAAAAACAGAGAGAATCTGATTGGAGCAGAAGCGAGTGAGAAAATTAAAGAGTTACTCAAGAATAATAAAACCTGTTTCTTTATTACCGATATACATGCTAATGAACCTTTGCACGTTCGGCCCATGTCCGTTCAAAAGGTAGAAGAGGATGGAAGTCTCTGGTTTTTAAGTGCCGATGATAGCCATAAAAACGCTGAAATTCAGGTTGATCACAAAGTTCAGTTGTTATTTCAGGGATCTTCTTATTCTGACTTTCTAAGTTTATACGGAACGGCTACTATTTCCAAAGACAAGGCCATTATCAAAGAATTGTGGGAGCCTATTTTAAAAACCTGGTTTACGGAAGGTGAAGACGACCCCCGGATTACCGCGATTAAAGTAAATCCTACGGAAGGATATTACTGGGACAACAAGCATGGAAATGCAGTAGCTTTCATTAAAACGTTGGCGGGTGCCCTGGTGGGTAAGACGCTGGATGATTCGATTGAAGGAGAAATCAAAATATAAATTGTTGATGAATAGCTAAAAGAAGACTCTGGTAACTAGGACTCCTTTTAGCTATTTATCATAAAGTTGAAAATTCGCTAATCATCAATAAAACTTATTGGTGATCAGTTGTAGTTTAAAAAATTGAAATCATTTTGTAAAAGCACGAAGCCCAATGATCGAATCTCTGGTAATCGGAAGGAACTCATGAGTAAGGAAACAACTAATACAGTCGTAACGTACGTTAAGAATTCAGATTTGCTTACCCGGTCTTTGCCTTTTGAATGGAAAGGTACGCCGGTTGATAAGCGGGGACGGTTTGTGTATGAGGATATGCCTTTTGTGAATTCTTTTAGAGATGTATTGAAATGGCAATTGAGTCGGAATCCTCAGAAATCTGAGAAAAAAACGGATCATTGGAAGTTGCAAGTGATTGAAGATGAGAGCTTTTTGACTTCTAATCAGGACTGTCTGGTGTGGTTAGGACATGCCTCTTTTTTTATACGTTTAGCGGGAGTTCGCATGTTAATTGATCCGGTCTTATTTAATGTTTCTATCGTCAAGCGTCATTCTGCCTTACCCGTTCGCCCGGAATCATTGAAAGGAATTGACTACATTTTGATCTCTCACGATCATCGGGATCATTGTGATGAAAAGAGTTTGCAACTATTGGCGAAACAGAATCCCAATGCAGTTTTTCTCTCGGGCTTAAAAATGGAAGAAGTCATTCCTAAATTAACCAAACGAGAAACCGAAATTCAGACCGCTGGCTGGTATCAGGAATATAAAACGCCATCGGCAATAAGCATTACCTATGTACCCTCTCGCCATTGGGGGAGACGTTACCTGACGGATACGAACGTGCATTTGTGGGGTGGCTTTGTCTTGGAAGGAGACGGCAAGGTCATTTATTTTGGAGGTGACTCCGGGTACGGTAAACACTTCGAGCAAATTGGTAAAGCGTTTCCCGGTATTGATTATAGTCTGATTGGCGTGGGAGCGTATAAGCCTGAATTTTTTATGGGTCAAAGTCACCTTTCTCCCACTGATTCATTGAAAGCTTTGAAAGATACGGGAGCTAAGTATATGATTCCGATGCACTTCGGCACATTCGACTTAGCGGACGAACCACTGGGTGACCCGTTGAAAGTTTTGCAAAAACTGGATGAAAAGAGTCGGGGGAATATTTTATTTCCAGCGGTTGGCGACGTAATACATCTGTAACTTATCGTCCCCGGACTTTTCGTAAGCCTTCGGTCACGGCTTCCTTGGCTCTTTTGTATAATTCTTTATTTCCCCGATTCATTTTTTCCAGATTCATCTTTGCTTCGATCAGATATTTCGGTGCAAAACCCGAACCTGATTTCATAATATCTAAACTATTGTCCAGAATATCAGCGTATTTAATGGTTTGTGCCGTTGCACTTATTTTTCCTAAACGCTCGGCTTCTCTGGTTTTTCGTTTGTCGCGATTCAACTCTGGATAATCCCCATGAGTATAAATGTCCGTGAGCTCCTGAACTAGTTTCAAAGTTCGGCGAGTTTCTTCCGGGCTGAATTGCTCTGACAGAAATTGAGATAACTCATCCGTAGTAACTGCCGTGTCTTCCAGCAGATCATGCAAAACAGCAGCTGCGATGACGGGTAACTCTGAGGTAACCTCTCTGCAAAAGTCACTTACCCGAATCAGGTGATTAATATAAGGTTCGTCAATAAATTTTCGACGCTGGCCTTCATGGGCTCTTCGGGCAAAATCGGTAATAGCTTCTAATTTCTCCATGATTTATTCTTTTAATGTCTTGTAAAAAATCAGAGCCAATTTTGTTTTAAACAAAAAGCTCTGCTACAGTAACATAGCAGAGCTTTTTAGGAATACGTTAATAAGGGATTAATCTAAAAACTTAATACTTGAAAAAGTCATGAGTGGCTGGATTGATTTGGCTTCGTCATTTTTGAAGACAAAATACAAATCCTTCATCCCAGTAGTCTCTTTCAGCTTTACCCGAACAGGGGGACGATAAAATGGATTTCGTTTTTTTGCCGCTGCAATTTTCAGTGAATCTCCAGATTCTAGTTCCGCCATGTATTTTTCAATATCCACCGGAGCATCTTTTTTCACTTTCGCTTCACCAATGATTGGGCCGCTAGGAGAGTCCGTGTGGATTTCGACGTTGCCGCCTACATTTCCTTCCCGATCCTGAACGGTGATACCGAGATCCAACTTTTTCACACCGGTAAGGTCAATATTTTTGTAGGTCACTACGGCATTTGCATAAGGAATTATGTTAATACCTTTACCCATTCCTCTCGCTTTCAATTCCGCACCTTTCACTGCATCAGCTGATGAAGCATTTACTTCAGGACTGCGTAAAACAATGAGTTGTTCTGATGTTTGAGAAGGAATAGCTTTGGCATTCAGGTTGTTACCACGATCGGTATACGCTACCCGAACCAGCACGGAGCCTTTTTGATTATCTCCGTCGGGAATACTGGGCGTAACTTTTCCTTGAGTAGGTAAGTTGCTGAATTTTTTAGTTGTGACATTCAGAATGTAATCAACCAGCAAATTAGCATCTGCAACCGACATGGCGGGGTGACCCGGCATGGCTACTTCGCCCCAAACTCCAACACCACCATTCCGAATTTTTTGAACTAAGGTGGATTTCACACCGCCATTCCCTTTATACTTCGTGGCAATATCGGTAAAGCTTGGACCCACTGATTTACTGTTTACCTGATGGCAAACTTTACAATCACTTTGGCTGATTAGCGTCTGAGCTACAGCGTATTGGGTATTCGCATCTACGGTACGCTGGCCCTGAATTACTTCCGCGTAATCAAACCCTTCCGAAGTATAGTCAATACTCAAGGCTACCCGATCCGCAGGAATTTTTCCGCTCGCTAAACTACCGTCTTCTTTGTCCTCCACATTCACAGAATACTCAATGGGTTTATTAGGAAAGAAGAAAGTCCTGTTTCCAGTTAAAGCAATGTTCACTGCCGGAGGCTCATTACCCGCGATGATTTTTACGGATTTCGTATTAACGGCCCCTTTGGAATCAGTTACCGTTAATGCCGCCGTATAGACACCAGCCTTATCAAGTGTTAAGACCGGATTTGCTGTATTGAAAACTTTGGGCGTACTTCCCGGAGCGGTCACTTTCCACTGATACTTCAAAGCGTCACCGTCGTAATCTTTAGTACCGTCGGCTGAAAGCGTCAGCTTTAAAGGAACGGTTCCTCCTTTTTTGCTGGCCGAAGCCTGAACGATAGGTTTGCGGTTTCCACTATTGTATTCAATTCGAACTAATTTTGAATTATCACTTTTCCGGAACCAGTTACTTCCGTATTCCAAAACGTATAAATCTCCATCAGGTCCAAACTTCATATCAATGGGCTCGATCGGTGGGTAACTTGGCAGTACCCGTTCCATCGACTCGTAGTCACCCGCTTCATTCATAGTAATGGCCATAATCCATCCCCGGGAAAAATCAGTAACGATCCACTTGCCTTCGTAATAAGCGGGCCAGGGACGTTTGGCTCCTTTGAAGTCAGCCTGCCGGTAGACCTGTCCACCGGTTGCACTTCGCGAACCCGTTCCCACGAGTGGAAATTTTTCCGAAACGCCATAAGGATAATAAATGAAGTTAGGAGCTACGGCAGGTAACTCTTTCAGTCCCGTATTATTGGGAGAGTTATTCACCGGATGAGTAGGGTCTTTTTTCTCAAGTGGCTTGTTCGCAGCATAATCATACACCGGAAACGCCTGATTATCTCCCACAAACCAGGGCCAGCCAAAATTACCCGGTTTACGAGCCTGGTTCAATTCATCGTATCCGCGAGGACCAATCTCTGAATCTTCCGTTGCATCGGGACCCACCTCACCCCAATAAATGTAACCCGTTTTGCTATCGACAGAAATTCTCCAGGGATTCCGGTGACCCATCGAGTAAATCTCAGGACGAGTTTTGGCTGTTCCTTTAGGAAAGAGATTTCCTTCAGGAATCGTATACGTTCCGTTGGCCTCGGGGTGAATGCGAAGAATTTTTCCACGCAAATCATTCGTGTTACCTGCATGACCCTGGTCATCCCAACTGGCCCGACCCGGCCGCTCATCGGTTTGGGCGGCCTTCTGATTTCCAGTATTATTACCTACGGTTAAGAAAAGATTTCCCGCTTTATCCCAAGTCATGCCACCACCCGTGTGACAGCAAACTTCGCGTTGCGTCGGAATTTCCAGCATTACTTTTTCCGACCCTTCTTTCAAAGCATCCTCTTCTACTACCCAGCGAGTTAACAAATGTTTATGTTCGGTAGGGTGAGCGTAGAATAGATAAATCCAGTGATTTTTGGTAAAATTTGGATCAAGCGTCATGCCCATAAGGCCCTCTTCAGCTTCCGAAACTTTACCTTCCGCACTAGTATACTTAGTGTTAACGTCCAGTGTACCAATAAGTTCTACGGATTTACTAGTAGGGTTATAACGTTTGATTGCTCCCTTACGCTCTATGATATACGCAGTGCCGTCCTTCAATATTTCAAAAGACATAGGCTCATCGAGGTCTTCCGCTACTACTACTGGGGTAAACCGACTTTCGTCTGGTTTTTCCTGTTGGGCCTGATCCCTCGAAACGAATGAGGCTAATCCAATGGCCATAGCCAGTTGACCTAACAAGGCAATACGCTGATAGGTACGTTTTCGCTTCATGTGTGTGATTCGTTGAAATGTATATTAGGATTATCGGACTTACAACGAGCAGGTATACCTCAGCGTGCTAGTAAATTTTCTCAGGCATAGTTAAAAATCAGCTATTGTATCATCTGGATACAATAATCGCTGTAGAAATTTCATTATCCAATTTTTTAGACGTATTCTTGAAATAATTGTATAAAAAAGCGTTTACTAGCGAGTTCTATGAATTTGGAAGATCAGTATATCCCACAAATTTCTCTTGATTGTGTCATCTTTGGTTTTCATGCAAGCCAGTTAAAAGTGCTGGTTTTGCGTTTTAAAAATTCTGATTTTTTTGCTTTACCCGGTGGTTTTATTCGACAGGATGAAGATTTGAATGAAGCAGCCCAGCGAGTACTAATGGAACGAACAGGTTTGACGGACGTATACCTGGAGCAATTCTATACTTTTGGTCAACGGGAAAGGGGAGAGGTAAGGATGCAACGCGAGTGGGCTGAAGTAAATAAGCGGGATGTACCGCAATGGTTAGAAAAGCGATTTATCTCCGTGGGATTTTATGCTCTGGTAGATTTTTCAAAAGTTAATCTTACCATGGATGCTATTTCCGACTCCTGTGACTGGATTGACATAAATGAGCTACCCGTGTTAATGATGGACCACACCTTAATGGTAGCAAAAGCTTTGGAAACATTGCGATTAGAGCTGAATCAAAAATGGCTCGTTTTCAATTTATTACCCGAGATATTTACTATTGCTGAATTACAAAAAGTCTACGAAACCATTTTGGGTAGAACGTTACTACGCACCAACTTTCAGCGGAAGATATTAAGTCTTGACATCCTGAAACGCATTGAAAAAAAATATACAGGTAAAGCTCATAAAGCACCTTACCTGTATCGATTTAATAAACCAGAAAATGAAGATAAGTTTTACTGATCTACTATTTTTTCAAAGTCACCACAATAACACCATTTTCTGCTTTTTCGCCATATTGGCTCAGAGCTTTTTCTCCTTTTAAAACATCAATTTTTTCGATAGTATTAGGATCGATGCTATTCATTTTGTCTTTAGTTATTTCTTTACCATTGACAAAAACGATTGGATCTTTTCCTGACACGTCAGCCTTAGGTTGATTCTTCGTTACAATATGTAGCACCCCATGTTCAGCTTTGCTGAGAATTTCGGGATTGTCTCCAAATCTCTTCTGAATGAAATCCGTAGGAGTTTCTTTAAAAACCGATACCGAACGAATTTGGTCAGTATCCAGATCTTTTTCTAATTTTTCTTTAGACCAAACTTTGTCATCCACGAGAATAAGAACGTTTTCATCTACTCCGTCGATTTTTACTTTTGATCCTTCTGAAAAAAGGCTGGCCTTCTCATTAATTTTAATAGTTTTCGCCTGAGAAGTTGGGACAACTTCGGAACGTTTACTACAACTACTAGCTCCTAGAAACGAGACTAAAGTAGCCGATAGAATTAGAACTTTGTAATTTTTCATAAGTGATAAGGTATAAGTGAGATAAATGATAACAGCTTTGTTTCCGAAATATAAGTTATTATTCCGAAATATTCGGAATATAGTGTACTTTTTAACTTTCTTTATCATTTGAGGCTGTGATATTCTACAGTCAAAATTTTTCCTGATTACCAGTTTAAGTAAAACAATAAGTTTTTAAAACCCCGTAATAAGGATATACTTAAATACTTATTTTTATTATTGACACGAATAGTTAAGCCTGTAATCCTACATGAAGGAGGCCACTAAATAAGGACCGCGAGAATAGTATAGTAGGAAAGAATTAGGTTATTGATATAGCATCCGTTTTTCTGATTTGATAGATATAGAAAATTATTCAAGGAAGTTTGCTGAATTTATAATGTACTGAAATAAAAATAGTAAAAACCTTTATCTCTTGAGAAAATAAGAACCGCTCTAGGTGAGGCACTAACTAAAAAAATAGTTTGATATTCATGTTTGTGATACCAGAGTAGTAGCGATGAAAAAGCAAATACATGATTTTAATGGCTTGCAGATAGATACTTAGTGCTAATCGCGAAATACCTTTTGAAAAAAGTCATTTAAAGTTCTCTGTAAACCTGAGTTGTAAACAGAAAAACGGCAGCTGTAACTGCCGTTTTAAATTGTACAAAACCAAGATTTATCCCATTTCCAGTCTCTAAAGTCCAAGTGTCCACTTAAGAAGGGTGCTTTTCGAAACGTTTATATTGTAATAATTATACTATAAATCAATTTAATGACAAATGTTCGATAATAATGAGCAAATGAGAATGCTCTGAGAATCGTGTGAATGGGTAAATGGTCAGTTAGAAACGCTCTATCAAAACCTCAGCGGCCGCCGCTAGAGCGATAGCTGAACCATAACTCAACAGAGTGCCGATTAATACGTATTCTGACTTAGGGGTAGCGTGCTTTTCTTCGCTGAATCGGAGTAACGATTTAGCCGCAATCAAAAATCCAATGGCATCATAATGGTGGACGAATATCAGAATGATGATAATGATGCGTTCGACAATTCCGATCCATAAACCCGCTTGATCCAGACCACCGGTGCTGTGCAGATTGAGCTGTTCCTGCCATCGTCGCGTAGCTATGTTAATAAGAATGGAGACTGGGAAGGTACCTAGTAGAAAGGTAGCAATTATGATCAGACTATCTGCATCGGATAGTAAGTTACTCCATAGATAAGTAACATCCCGATCAATGAGATAAAGCCAAGCCAAAATCAACACGACGAGATGAGCCGCCTGATCGAATAGAAAGTTCCGGACTGTAGATCGAGAACGTCGATCTATTATGAGTTTTCCGACATCAATGCACAAATGAGAAATGGCTATTACGAAGGAGATGATCCACTGGTTCCAACTATTCAAAAACAGCCAGGTTAACAAAAAATGTAAACCTGCATGAGCATACAGATAGGGGGACTTATAACTACGCTGTTCTTTATCTTTTACCCAGGTATTACTTTGTAGGAAGAAATCTCCCAGTATATGAGCAATCAATAGTTTTAATACAATCAGAAGTTGAGAGGTGGTGTACATAATCTATTGTAGTCAATATATTTATTATAAAATAAATGAGTATAATAAATATTGTGTTCAATTTATTTTGAATTAACGTGATGCAAGACAATTGTGTAAAATCTTTTGACGAATACATCTATTGCATTCCAGGAGGCAGCATTCGATCGTTGATTCACGGCCGATTGCGTTATACCCAGCGTTGAGGAGATGTTCACTTCGGTATGACCCAATAGTTTTAAATACATGATATCAGCCTGGGCTGCGGTCCACTTACTGGCAATGGTTTCCAGTAATACAAGTCCCGTATTGATCTCTGCATCCAGACTTGGCCAAGAAGATTGAACTTCTATACGATTAGGATGCTTCTTCATGCCATCCAGAAGACGCCCCGAGTAATGAAAAGCCTCGCCATCTGATTCGGATAGCTTAAGCGATTTATAAGCCACTGTACCAATCCCAATACCAATCCGGGCGTCCAGATTCTGTCCGGAATAAAAATCACTCTTCAGGTAGGAGCGAATGAGCAAGGCTACTCGTAAAGCTTCGGCTGGAGTGTCCAGTAAACCCTGAAAACTATCTCCTCTGAATACTTCAAATGGGATCTTCAGTTGTAGCTCATTCTTCGCTTCTAGACGGGTAAACAGATAATCCAGATTCTTCATCAAGACTTTTCTTTCAGAAATCGCTAGTTTAGTCGAATCCACAATGTCGCCTGTAAGGACAGCAAATGTTTTCATTTTATAAGTTTATTTTCTAATATTATACGAATATAAGTTAATTGTCTAATATTAAGTAATTATAATATAATAAGCTTATAATTAATATGAAATTCAATGATAGCAGATGTTCTATCTAAACAGAAAGCCTTATCTAATTTACAATCGTTGACTTTAGTGTGAATTTATGGCTTCTAAAGTATTTGCTCATTATGAACTGAACAGCTATGGAGTTTCATTCAAGAGGACAAACTCCCTTTTCCATCTGTCATCTCGAAAGAAGGAATATCTCTTTTAAATGATCGGTCCTGTATCAGAAGCTCATTCCACAGTGCTTAAAGAAGCTTATAGGCTTTATTGTGATATGAAAGAGGAGAGTACTGAATAAGTACATCTATAGCTTCGTCTGGTAAGCAAAGTATAATAGATGCACTATCATAATAGAAGGAAGGCTTGAAGACCATTGCTAAAGGACTTGCCTATTCGAGTAGTGGATGGAGATACATCATTGGACTCGTTTGGCACGAATAGATAAATGCTTCGGATAAATTCAAATCAATTGAATGTCCGCAAAGGTAAAAACCCAGCACAATAGACTTCTGTGATAGAGAAGCACATATAGTAAGCAATATGTTAAATACTAATTGACTAGGTAATTAATGTTTAATGCAATAGATGCAGTATACTGAGTAGTATATATTTGTTTAATACATTACTTATTGTGCTGGTATGGGGTAATCAATAACTTTAGTATAGATGCGGGCTCAACTTTTTAGAATATTTTTGTTGCATAAAATGCATTTCCCAAATCCATGAAAAAAATAATCTTATGGGGTTCGCTTCTGCTGACAGCAGCTACGCTGAGCCAGTGCGGTGTAAACAAACAAATTGCAGAGGCGAAAGCTCTGGGCAATTGTCGTTACGATATAGCCTCGGCTGACAGCATTTATTTAGCTGGTGTAGACGTTCGGGAGTTTAAGAATTTTGAAGCTCTTAATCCACTCAAATTCCCTCAGTTAGGGGCGGCTCTATTGCGTCAGAATGTGCCTTTGGATGCCCGTGTAAATCTTAATATTCACAATCCTACAGGTAAGGCGGCTGGAATCAACCAACTGGAGTATAAAGTATTGTTGACAGGGCAGGAGATTGCCACGGGTTTCATTAATGAGCGTATATCGGTTGCTCCAGGTTCTAAAACGCAAGTTCCTATCCGTGTCTCAACGAATGCTTTTCAGTTGCTCTCAGACGCCAAGACGCGGGATTCTTTCATTCAGTTTGTACAGAATCTGGCCGGAAACAAGTCAACAAAAGCAAGCAAGCTAACCATCAAAATTAAGCCTACACTTTCTTTGGGGGGGGCTCAGGTAAACTATCCCGGGTACATCACCATTGACCAGGAAGTGACTAACAAAATTTTGATTGGAAGATAAGATTACCAACGGAGACCGGAAAGGGTGGGGCATGGCTCCGCCCTTTTGTTTTATCAAATGACTTTATCTCACGACACGTTATTTCATCAGACATTTGAACAATTTCTCCAGGAGGAAATGAACGGAGAATTATGGGTAAAAACGGACGAAGGTCTATATGAAAACCACTTCCGAAAGATAGCCATAGCTTTAAGAGTCGAAACCAATGAAATTGTACTTTTACAAGAATTGGACTTTTACGAAAATAGGGGATGGCAACTGATTCAATTATGGCGGGATGTATGGGAAGCCCAAACCATTATCGTTAAAAGTAGACTCAAGGCATTGACAGGTATTTCTGCCCGAATTCCGGGAAGGCTTACCCTTGTCCGCCCCCTTGAATCTGATTTTTTTAAAGAGTTTCTAAAGAAAAATCATTTGCAGGACTCTGTTAAATGTCCTTATCGGTATGGCTTATTTCTGAAAAATATGCCGCAAAATCAGGCCTTTTTAAATGATCCAGCTATTGTTAATGATTGTGTGGCTGTCGCTGGATTTGGGCCTGTTCGTTTGATGCCTAGTCGGGGAGACCGTTATTATTCCGGGGAGTTAATACGCTTCTCTAATGTTCTGAACCATACCGTTGTGGGCGGTCTGGATAAATTGATCAAAGCATTTTTGAGAGATCATCCAGTACAGGATTTAATGACCTATGCTGATCGGGATTGGTCGATGGGTAAAAGCTACGAAAGGCTCGGTTTTCAACGGGTTGAAACAACGCCTCCTCAGGAATTCTGGCTGGATCCGAAAACTCAGACCAGGTATAACCCGAAACGCATGAAAGAGGGCTTTTCGGAAGAATTTCAGAAAGTCTATAATTCAGGTAATTACAAATACCTTAAGTTTTTAGTGTAATATGAGCGAATTACGAACGCTTCAGCCACTGGTTATCTTGGGCCCAACGGCCTCGGGGAAAACCCGTCTGGCGGTGCAGTTAGCGAAAGAATGGAAGGGAGAGATTGTAAGCGTTGATTCTCGTCAGGTGTATCGGGGTATGACTATTGGAACGGGAAAAGACTTAGCGGAGTATGAGGACATACCGTACCATTTGATTGATATAGTGGATGCCGGAACGGCTTATAATTTAGCCGAATTTCAACGGGATTTTCGAGAGAAATTTATTGAAATTAACAACCGTCAAAAAAGACCTGTGTTGTGCGGAGGGACAGGTTTATACCTGGAAGCAGTGCTTAAAAATCATCAGTATACAATGGTTCCGAATGATTTCAATCTAAGAATTGAATTAGAATCATTGACAGATGAAGCGTTGCAAAAGCGTTTTCTAACACTAAATTCAACGTATCATTCTGTCGCCGATCTTTCTACGCGGAAACGAACCATACGAGCTATTGAAATCGCTGAATATCTTCAGCAAAATCCCTTACAATCGCGTCCTGAACTGGAATTGAATCCATTAGTGATTGGTTTAAATCCACCCGTTGAGGTTCGGCGTAATCGCATTACCAACCGATTAAAGGAACGATTGGAGACTGGAATGATAGAAGAAGTGCAAGGCTTATTAAACCGGGGCATACCCAAGGATCGGCTGATTTATTATGGACTGGAATACAAGTTCATAACGGAGTATCTGGAAGGAAAATGGACGCACGAGTTACTATTTGAACGATTGAACGTAGCGATTCATCAGTACGCCAAACGGCAGATGACCTTCTTTCGAAAGATGGAACGCGATGGCTTAGTCATTCACTGGCTGGAGGGTTCTGCTGAAGAAAATCTAGTGCATGCTCGAAAGCTTATAAAAGAAAACGGCGAATGAGGATAAATCATTCGCCGTTTTTTATTGGAGTACTTCTATCAGGTTATTGAAGGGAGTTATTCAATAATCCATCCGTTTTAATAATGATTTTCAGTTCCGTGTAAGGAATCAGAATTTCCGTCGGGCCTTCGGCGTATGATTTGATTTCCATCGCATTATAACGGAATAATAAACCTTCTTTTTGAATGCTGAAGTTATCATTTAAAGCGAAAGTATTACCTGTAAAGAAGTAGCGATCGCCATAAGAGTCGCCATCTTTTAATCCTTCCTGAGTACGGAAAATTTTCTCCGCTATACCCGAAAGAGTCTTTTCATAACCTGGCATAAATAACTCGGAAAGGTTAATCCGATGGCCGCTCGTATTGAAGTTAGCGTATTGGGTTGACGTAACCGGGTGAGCCCCGCCGGAGTAGTTATAGCTGAAAATCGAAACGGCAGTTAATTGAGGAGTTTGTCGAATTACTTCGGTTTTTACTTCCGTGGACCAAGCTCCGCCTAAAATAGGTTCGTTTGGAAAACGTTTTCGCTGATCACCAATGAACTCATCAAAGCCCGCAACGAAATCCTTGACAACCGTGTTTGGGGTGGCTTTTTTCATTTCTTCCGTACTGCTTTCACCATCCAGGTAACCAGAAGCCGCTACGCTGGCCCGAATGACACTGTCCGTCAGGGCTTTATTACCTTCAAAAACCGGATAGGTGAAGCTGGCTCTGGCACATAGAGAGTCTGGACGTATGCATAACTGACTTCGAACGGAGTCGCCTTTGATTTCATAAGCGGGAGCATCCGAACCTTTGGCAGAGGACTGCTCGGATTGCTTGGACTCGCAGGATGCCAATAGCAGTAAGGCGGGGAATAAAAGAGTTACTTTCTTCATACTGTTCATAAATGGGACTGAGAACGCCTTAAAATGGCCAGAAGGATGATCAAAAAAAGGGTGCTAGTTTCGTTTCGGGCAATTTTCGTTCAATAGAGTGGGTTATCAGAAAGATCGTTATGCATTGTAATATAGCCATTTGAGAAAACGTCTTTCAGATGGAGACGATTCCGTACGTTTGGGTGGGGTAATCCCAAAGTTTACCTTCGTTAAGCGTGAAAGTAATCAGAACTTCTGAATCACCCTCCCTAAGCAACTAATTATGACTTTTCGGCCCAGATTTGAGCCAGATTCACAATGACTTCCACGGCTTTTTCCATGTCCTGACGCGTCACCCATTCCTGGCGGGAGTGAAAAGCATGTTCTCCCGCAAAAATGTTGGGACAGGGCAGGCCCATGAAGGAAAGTCGGGAACCGTCCGTACCCCCACGAATGCTCATTTGCTTCGCTACAATACCGCTGCGTTCAATAGCTTCCAGAGCATAGTGAGCTACCTGAGGATGCTGATCGAGAACTTCCTTCATATTCCGATACTGCTCAATGACCTTGAAATCAATGCTGGAGTTCGGGTATTGCGTTAATACCTGATTAGTAAGCTCTTTCAGGAAGGCTTCTTTTTCGTGCAGACCAGCCTCTGAAAAATCACGGATGATGAATTCCAGTTCGGCTGCTTCAACGGTGCCATTCATAAAAGTTGGGTGCACAAAGCCCTCCATTTCTTCCGTCGTTTCGGGGGACAGACGATCTTTCGGTAAGGCGGCCAGAATGTCTCCGGCAATTTTGATGGCACTTTCCATACGTCCTTTTGCGAAACCGGGGTGCTGGCTAACTCCTTGAATACGAATGCGAACAGCGTCGGCTGAAAAGGTTTCGTCTTCCAGTGAACCCAGCGTTTCTCCATCAATGGTATAGCCAAAATGAGCCCCGAGTTTTTCCAGATCTACGTGTTCAGTCCCACGACCTACTTCTTCATCGGGCGTAAAAAGGATCTTAATAACGCCGTGTTCAATTGCAGGATGCGTGATGAGGTAATGAACCGCATCCATAATTTCAGCCACTCCTGCTTTGTTATCAGCTCCCAGCAAGGTAGTTCCTGAGGCCGTAATCAGATCATTCCCAATCTGAGCGGCCAGGTCGGGGTGATCTTTCTGACGAATCACCTGAGTGGGGTCATCGGGCAGAATCACATCGGAGCCATCGTAATTTTTGTGAAGCAGGGGTCTGACACCGGCCCCGGAGCAGTCGGGTGAGGTATCCACGTGCGAACAGAAGCAGATCACCGGAATATTCGTTTTGCTGGAGGTAGCTGGTAAAGTCGCATAGACGTACCCGAATGCATCCAGTTCAGCGTCCGTGATACCCATTTCCTGAAGCTCCTGAACGAGTATTCGGCTTAAATCTTTCTGTTTTTCAGTAGAAGGAGAGGTTTCCGAGTGGGGATCCGATTGCGTATCGACCTGAACGTAACGTAAAAAGCGGTCAGTAACGGTAAAATTATAATTCGCTGAAATCATTGATAGTCAATAGAATAAGGGATTTGTACAAAATTATATAGCAAATTAGCAAGTTTTTTTGCGGAAAGGAGGCCGCTTTTTTACGTCATTCAAATTTATTTTTGTGCCGTGTGAAGGGTTTTTGTGTATTTTCGCTGTCATCAAAACGATGCCTCTCCTTAGCATGGCCATTGCCAAATAAATTTTTGCTTTATGTCTGATTTTGCAGAACTGTCCGTTGAAGGTAAAAAGTATCAACTTCCCATCGTGGTAGGAACTGAGGCTGAAAAAGCCCTCGATATTAACAAACTTCGCGATGAATCGGGATACATCACGATTGATTCTGGGTACAAGAACACAGGTGCTACGAAAAGTGCGATCACTTTTCTGGACGGTGAAAAGGGTATTCTGAACTACCGTGGCTATAGTATTGAAGATTTAGCAGCGAAAGCGACTTTCCTTGAAGTCGCTTATTTGCTTATTTATGGGGAGCTTCCTACTGCTGAGCAATACGCTGAATTTGAAGGTGCGATTCGTCGCCATACCATCGTAAATGAAGGCGTACGGACGATCTTCGAAGGTTTTCCCGTGAATTCGCACCCCATGGCGACGCTTTCTTCGCTGGTAAGCTCCCTGAGTGCCTTCTATCCGGACTCGTACGAAGGAAAAGACAATTCTGACCGTCATATCATCCGCTTACTGGCTAAGCTGCCAACGATTGCCAGCTGGAGCTACAAACGGGCGATGGGCCACCCGATGAACTATCCTAAAAATGATTTGGACTACTGTTCAAACTTTTTAAATATGATGTTCTCGCTGCCCGTTGAGAAATACGAAGTAGACCCCGTGGTTGCTTCAGCCCTGAATACGCTGTTGATCCTCCACGCCGATCACGAGCAAAACTGTTCGACTTCGACGGTACGTCTGGTAGGTTCTTCTCAGGCTAACCTGTACTCTTCGATTTCGGCGGGTATCAGTGCTCTCTGGGGACCTCTGCACGGCGGTGCTAACCAGGAAGTAATCGAAATGCTTGAAGCGATCAAAGCCGATGGCGGAGACGTTAGTAAATACATTGATATGGCTAAAAACGCGAAAACAACGGGCTTCCGTCTGTTTGGTTTTGGTCACCGGGTGTATAAAAACTTCGATCCCCGGGCGAAGATCATCAAGAAAGCAGCTGACGAAGTTCTGGCGAAACTGGGCGTGAATGATCCCGTTCTGGAAATTGCAAAAGGACTCGAAGAAGCCGCTCTGAACGACGAATACTTCATCGCTCGCAAGCTGTACCCCAACGTAGACTTCTATTCAGGGATCATCTACCGTGCATTAGGAATCCCAACGAACATGTTTACGGTAATGTTTGCCATCGGACGTCTGCCCGGCTGGATTGCCCAGTGGAAAGAAATGCGTGCAGCGAAAGAGCCGATCGGTCGTCCCCGCCAGATTTATACGGGTGCTACGCTTCGCGAATTCGTTTCCATCGAAAACCGATAGGTACCAGATAACACTCCAAAATGTGGGCTTCGTGCCCACATTTTTTTTGTCTTTACTTTTTCATGGCTTTTATGGAAAGGCTTTCTCGACTCGGGGAAGCCTTCTTTGTGGACCGCCAGCAAAAGATGATACGCCCATTCGAAATATTAGAATGTATCTTTTAAGCCTTGCCGAAGGATGTTTGGCTTTGGATTGAAATGATAAATTGAATGATCAGATTCTTTTGAATGAAGCGAATGAAGTGCTTGGTTTAGGAACTGTAACGCTTAGAAAGAATGCTAATTTTTGGCACCAGCCTCAGTCTAAATGCACTACCTTAGTGGTCCTATCATACTTCTGAGGCGTTTTTCAGGGATTGGAAGACGTGCTCCTACAAACTAACGCATGCATGGAAGAGAAAAAAAATCTTCGCCGGCAGGATGCTCTGGATTATCACTCGAAAGGCCGTCCTGGTAAGATTGAAGTTGTTACTACAAAAGAAACAGCCACCCAACGTGACCTTTCGCTGGCGTATTCGCCCGGTGTTGCGGAACCTTGTCTGGCTATTGCTCAGAATCCTGAAGACGTATATAAATATACCGCTAAGGGTAACCTCGTAGCGGTTATTTCTAATGGTACGGCTGTGCTGGGTCTGGGAGATATTGGACCAGAAGCGGGTAAGCCCGTTATGGAAGGAAAAGGGGTACTGTTCAAAATTTACTCCGACATCGATGTATTTGATATTGAACTGAATACGAAAAATGTCGATGAATTTGTTCGGACCGTAAAAATCCTTGAACCCACTTTTGGAGGGGTTAACCTCGAAGACATTAAAGCTCCCGAGTGCTTTGAAATTGAAGATCGTCTGCGGAAAGAACTGAAGATTCCCGTCATGCACGACGATCAGCACGGAACGGCGATTATCTCTGGTGCCGCTTTGTTGAATGCTCTGGAAATTGTTGGTAAGAAAATCGACGAAGTAAGATTCGTGATTAGTGGAGCTGGAGCAGCAGCAATTTCCTGTACGAAAATGTACGTGAATCTCGGTGCCCGTAAGGAAAACATTACGATGTTCGATAAAGACGGAACCATCTGTCTGGAACGCGACAATATTTTTGATATTCAGCGTGAATTTGCCGTGGAAAAATCCATTTCAATGGCAGAGGCGGTAAAGGGTGCGGACGTCTTTATCGGATTAAGTGCCGCTAACGTGCTTTCTCAGGATATGGTGCGGAGCATGGCGGATAACCCCATCGTTTTCGCAATGGCGAATCCTTCTCCGGAAATTACGTATGAAGACGCTACCGCGGCTCGTCCTGACATTATCATGGCGACGGGCCGTAGTGATTACCCCAATC
>CAJYHS010000047.1 GCA_913774715.1 uncultured Siphonobacter sp.
AGAAACTGCCGTGATTGGAGCTATGGTATTTTTATTGGCCGCCCTTATGAATATACCCGCTCTATTAGCCAGCCGATGGATTGCTCCGGACATTAATAAAAACATGCTTCAGTGTAGTTATTCTTACTACAACATTGGCTGGTTTGGAATACCCGTAGTAATGGCTCTCTTTGGTGAAGCTCAAATGCCGCTTATTATTAGTGCATACGTCGGCAATGCCCTGTATGGTGATACCGTATGCTACTATTTGATGTCAAAAACCAATGATGAGTCACCGGGAAAGGCTTTAGCCAATGTATTTAAAATTCCGGCCATTTACGCCTGCATCCTCGCTGTTGTGTTAAATCTGATGGAAGTCGAATTCCCAGAAAGTCTGGAAATAGTGGGGGATGTGATCAGCTGGACGATTTCTACTTCGGGAATGTTACTCATTGGCATTACGTTAGCAGGAATCGATTTTAAAGAGGTGGCCTATGCCGTTTTTGCCAAATTACTTGCTCTGCGGTACGTAGCGGGAGCGGTCATCCTAATAGGACTCGTTTTTCTGGAAAAAGGATTGATTGGTAAACTTGATGAAGATCAGTCCAATCTTATGATACTACTCTTGAGTTTTCCAATTGCCGCTAACCTAGTGGTATTCGCTACCAATCTGGATACGGAAAAAGAAAATTCGGCTTTAATGGTTGGGTTGTCTTCGATTGCGTCTCTGCTCCTGGTTCCACTGCTTGCAGTCATCTTGTTTTAAGAATACCTTTTTCAAACAGATCTTAATGAATAAAGCCCCGCGAGAACTCGCGGGGCTTTATTCATGAGTTACAAGCGGGTAATTAAAGCAGTCCAGCCCGTTTGGTGACTGGCCCCTAATCCCCGGGAAGTATCTCCGTCAAAATGCTCATAATAAAGAATCAAATCTTTAAAATAAGGATCTTCTGCGTAGATCGTGTCCTTTCCATAACAAGGTCTTAACCCATTTTCGTCGGGTCGAAAGGCATGCCATAGCCTGGCGGACAGAAAAGCCGCCGCATCCTTCAGGTTACCTCGGTTTTCGCTACCTACGGGTAATGCTACCTGCACCTGATCCTGGTAATAATTTCCAAATTCCTCCAGAGATTTCACAATGAAGAAATTGAAAGGATACCAGACGGGACCTCTCCAGTTGGAATTTCCACCGAACATGTTGGAATCAGATTCACCGGGCGTATAACGGATTTCTTTCACTTCTCCTGCAATGTCCATAGTAAACGGCTCGCGATACGCCGCAGACAATGAGCGAATGCCTCCTGGAGCCAGAAATTCATCTTCTGAAAATAGAAATGAACTCAGCCTTTCCAGCTGATCGGCCGAAAGCAACGCAAATAACAAGGATTCCCGGTCAGGATTATCGTTAATGACGCAGTAGCAAGGGTTATCAGAAGCCGTATTCTGAAAGTAGTCCTGTACCTTCTGATAAAAGGCTGGTAACTTGGCAATCTGTTCCCGTTCAACTGTCATTACCGCAAAGAGATTAGCTAATCCAACCAGTGAACGCAAAGGAATGGTTATCTTTTCCCCGCCGGGCAAATGCAATAAGTCATAGGCAAAGCCATTGTCACTATCCGGGTTAGTATCGTCAATCCACAGTTTGGCAACATTTTCCAGAGCCTTACTGATGTGCAGGTACTGATCAAAATAGTAACAGCTGAGTTGCTCATATATTTCAGGTTTATCCTGAGCAAGCTCTAACGCAATTCGCATCATGGAGAGGGTATACGCCGCTACCCAGGCCGTAGCATCGGCCTGATCCAGCGTTCCTCCGGCAGGAATGTCTTCACTGCGGTCGAACAGACTGATGTTATCAAGTCCCAGAAAACCGCCTTGAAACAAGCCATCTTCTACCCCGCTGGCGTGATTGATCCACCATTCGTAATTGGGTCGCAAACGGTCGAACATGACGGATAAAAATTCGTAATCCTTCCGACCCGTAAACTCCAGCTCCTGTTTATAAAATACCCAGCTGATAGCGGCACGGAGCGGCGGGTTATTATCCGAAAAATTCCATTCGTAAGCCGGAAGGCGTCCATCCGGTGACTGATAGCGGGGATCGGCATGCAGATACAATTGTTGCTTGGCAAACTCCAGATCAATACTTTCCATAGCGATGGACTGAAACGCCTGATCCCAGGCCGCAAACCAGGGATATTCCCATTTATCGGGCATGATCATGATGTGCTCAGCGTTCAGATGCTGCCAGTCTGAATTACGACCATTCCAGCGTTCACTCGGAGGAATGGGCTGGCCTACATCCCC
>CAJYHS010000048.1 GCA_913774715.1 uncultured Siphonobacter sp.
GCGGGTGAGCCGTGGCGTAAGCATCTGCTGTAGCTGCATCAATCGCCGTAGCTGTACCAAATTTAGCTAAAGACTGTAAGCCTGCAGAAACTGCATTCTTGTAGTGAGTAGCTGCTGTTCCGGATACTGCATATCCACGGGTAGCTGCTTCCGCCAGTAACAGTTCTGTTTCCGCGTAAGTTAACACGAAAAGAGGACCACTCTGGTTACGGAAAGCATTCGTAGGACGAGAGTACTTACCAATAGGAGTTACGTTCGTTCCCGTTCCAGTAGCACCAGGATAGTTCGGTGATTTACTGATGTCGGTAGCTCCACCGGCTAAGTCATAGCCGTTAGGCAGACCTAATTGATTAGCCGGAGTAGTATCGCCACCATTAGCCGTCTGGTTAGCCGTCAGACCTGCCGCAGGAACTTCAGCGATTTTGCTTAACCGAGGATCACTATTCGTTTTCAGATAGTCGATCATCGTTTTGCTCCAACGAAGCTGATACAAATCAGCTGCCGTAGCTAACGCAGAAGCGTTGGCGTTGGTATAACCGTTGGTTAAGTCTGCATTTAAGTAGGCATCATCAGATACGCTCGTGAAGGTTCCACCAGTAGAGGCTTTAGCCGCGTAAGCTTTAGCTGTATTTTCATCTACTTTCGTTAAACGCATCGCTAATTTCAACATTAACGAGTACCCGTAACGCTTCCACTTAGCTACATCTCCACCGTAAAACGCATCGTTTGTAGGGCCAGCCTGAGAAGTATTCAGAGCAACGGTAGCTGCTTCCAGACGAGTTAGCAGTGAGGTATAGATAGCCTGTTGCGTATCGTAAACTGGACGGGTGATACCCGCAGTTTTGCCCTGAAGAGCTTCGGAGTAAGGAACGTCTCCAAATACATCCGCAGCCGTTGCCAGACTTTGAATTTGCATAATGGTTCCGATGTTTTCCAGATTGGACATCGAACCATTTTTCTTGGCTAACTGCTCCATCTCATAGGCGAAGCTTGCCGCGTTGTAAGCGTTATTCCAAACGCGATCCAGGTACGAATACGTGTTGTTGGACAGCACATATTTATCACCGTTTGTGTAGTAGTTGGCACCGCCCGTTGAAGTCGAAGCATAAGCCTGGATCCACATACTCTGGAACAATACAGAGTTGTAGCCAGAAATTGATTCTACGTACTTCCACTGAGCACTAGGTAACAAGAGGTTTGCGTTGAAAATCGCCTCTGATGCCTGGTTTGGGTCGGTATTCAGCTCGTCGAATTTATCCGTACAAGAGAATTGTAATGACCCAGCAAGTATAGAAAGGAGAATAAGTCTCTTTTTCATTTCTAATATCTTATTTAAACTTAATGTTTAAGTTAACGCCATAGGTACGAGCTGAAGGAAGACCGGTACCTTCAATACCAGAGTAGTTCAGGTTCGCACCGAAAGATGATTCGGGGTCGATGTTCTTCGCCTTTCTCATGATGTAGAACAGGTTCCGACCCACCAGTGAGACGTTAACAGCCTTGATTAAAGGCAGACCTTCCAATACCTTGGCGGGCAGGTTATAACCGAGAGTAATCTGACGAAGTTTGATGAAATCACCATCTACAACACTAGTTTTAGTGATGTTGTTAGCTAAACCACGGTAGTAATCCTGAACGGGAGTTTTTACCGTACTTGCCGCACCTTCAGCCGTTACACCAGTCGTAATATAACCTTCTTCACGTCCTACCAGAGTAGCCTTATTCAGACCTCTGAAGTAAGTCGTATATTCCGTTGCTGAAAGGATTTTATTACCGTAGTTGTAATCAATCAGGAATGCCAGATTGAAGTTATGGAACGAGAAGTCGTTATTCCAGCCACCAAACAGGGTTGGTAATACAGTACCCCAGGTTTTCAGATCACCGCGAACAGGAATACCCGCTGCGTCTACTACGATCTGACCGTTTGCATCATACTTGTAATCGTAAGCTCTGATTTGAGGACCTGAATAGCCAGGAACGAAAGCCGTCGTTGCGTTATCCAGTGTAGCCCGGTTTTTACCTAACGTAACTGGGTTATTGTTCTCGTCAGTGCTTAAGATTTTGTTCTTAACCGAAGTCAGGTTGATCGACGTATTCCAGGTGAAGTTTGTGGTTTTCACTGGCGTACCGTTCAATTGTAATTCCAGCCCCTGGTTTTGAGTAGAACCTGTGGCAACCAGACCTGAGGTATAACCCGTTGCGAAGCTATAGTTCGCATTCATGATCTCGTTGTTGGTCTTCTGGGTAAAGTAAGAAGCGTCCAGACCTAAACGACCTGAGAAGAACTTCAACTCTAAACCAATCTCAAGTTCAGTCTTCGTGAAAGGCTTCAGACCTAAGTTAGGTAGTGCAGTACCAAAGTTACCCGTAGCAATACCATTCAGTGAGTTTCCAACTGCGTAATACACTCTGGTTTTGTAAGCTTCCAAAGGCTCACCACTGGTCATAGCGTAAGAAGCCCGTAATTTACCAAAGCTAAGCTTGTTTACTTTGACTAAGTCAGAGAAAACAAAAGAGCCAGAAACCGAAGGAGTGAAGACGCTATAACTGTTTGGAGCTAATTTAGAGAAGGCATCCCAGCGTCCTGTAGTGGTTAAGTTCAGAAAGTTTTTGTAACCGAAATCGAAGCTATAGTAAGCAGATACAACCTCTGACGCATTGTAGGTATAATCACGATTATAGTTTACTACGTTTCTCCAGCTATATAGATCACGAAGAACGAAAGGACTACCACTGATGGACTGCTTATCGTAATTATTTCTACGAATGTTACCACCAAGAAGAGCATTGAAAGATAAGTCTTCGGTAATGTTTTTATTAATACCGAGTAACCCGTCAATGTTCATTTCTGTTGTACGAGCCACCGATTGTTCGTCCAAAGCACCTTGTCCTACGGGATCGCTTTTGATTGAGTAAGCTGTTCCCCAAGGAGTTACTTTGAATATCTGATCATTCGAATTATCATAACCAATCCGAGCCTGAGCGTAAATCCAGTCAGCAAACTGGTATTTCGTAGACAGCATGGAGATCAGACGCTGACGAGTTACGTTGTTAACGTATTTGTTAGTAACAAAGTAAGGGTTCGTTACGTAAGAATCATCGCTGAATACAATCTCTTCGCCCGTAGTTGGGTTATAACCTGGAGCCAGAATACGCTGATCTACGTTCGTGGCCAGGAACATGCCATTGTTGGCGTTCAATGGGCCATCACTCAACTGGGGTTTGTTATGTACCCGCTCGTTGATATAGTTAGCCATTACGCTAACACTGAACTTTTTCGTGATGTTCTGGTCAGCCGTTAAGTTGATCGTTTTACGATTCAGACCACTGTTAGGCAGAATAGACTTATTATCCAGATTAGAGAGAGATAAACGGAAAGAACCGTTATCACCACCCTGACCAATAGATACCGTATTGGTAGTACTAGCTCCTGTACGATAGAAATTCTTGATGTTATTCTTCTGAGCAGAATAAGCATACTGATTTCCGTCAAACTGAGTCATCATGGAACCGTCCAGTTTCGCACCCCAGCTCAAACGAGTCGTTTGCTGAGCATCAGCGATGGAAGTAGGTTTCAGACCGTATTGACCCTGACCGTATTCGTATTGGAAATCTGTCAGGTTCATTGGGGTATCCATGGCGTAGTTCAGGTTATAGTCAACTGAGAACTCACCTTTTCTACCTTTTTTCGTCGTAACCAGGATCACACCATTAGAAGCACGAGCACCGTATAAGGCAGAAGCCGACTGACCTTTAAGTACAGTCATGTTCTCGATGTCGTCAGGGTTTAAGTTACCCAGACCATCGCCACCATCGGCACCGCCCCATTCACCCGCACTACCGCGTTGGGTATTATCCATAGGAACGCCATTGATGATGATCAGAGGAGCACCACCGGAGTTCATACTAGGCATACCACGTAATAAAAGCTTGGATGTTCCGCCAGGACCACCGCTAGTACCGCGAACACTCAAACCAGCAACCCGACCTGCCAGGGAGTTACCAATGTTAGTTTCACGGGCTTTGGTCATTACTTCTGCATTGATAGTCGATACCGCATACCCAATAGTACGGGCTTCTTTAGATACGCCTAAAGCGGTTACGACTACTTCCTGTAAATTACCATCGTTAGCCGCCAGACTAACATTAACTACCGTTTGTGTTCCAACCGTGACCTCTTTCTTGTTGTAACCAACGTAAGAAACGATAATGACCGCCTGATCATTAGGAATAGAAAGAGTAAAGTTACCATCGGCACTAGTAATAGCACCTTGCGTAGTACCTTTGATCGATACCGTAGCCCCTGCTAAAGGCTCTCCTTTTTCATCTGTCACCTTACCTGTAATCTGGCGATCGATGCTCATAGTAGCAGAATTTGCTCTACCGTAAGTAGGCGTTTCTGCACCTGAAAGCCACATTCCCAGACAAGTAAGAACCAACAATGAGGTCTTAGATAAGCTTCTTTTCATAAGAAGAATGGAAAATGAAGTTTAAGTTTAATTGTACGTGTGTATACAGCTTGTGGGTTGTACTTCTTATAAATTAAGCAGAGTATAGAGGTCGAGAAAAAGTAATACTGAATCCTTTAAATAATGATACTTATCGTAACTATTACGTTACGTATTATTGATATTCTGATATTTTATCTAAAAAATATTTAATTAATCATTATTAATGATATTTATAGTTGAATATTCTGTTTTTAACTTCAGTAGTATTATTTTATTCTGTTTAGAGGAAGCGAATCTTAATTTTATTTCACACAAATCTATCCTGTATTATTTAAAATTTTAAATAAATAGGTAGAATTTTTTAAAATTTTATTTTATCTAAGTGAAACTCAGCAATATAATATAAGACTTGCTTTATATGATTATTAGTGGATAACAGTTAAAATCGATTCATTCACAGATAATTATGTATAGAGTATAAAGCTATTGAAAAGTAAAATTTATCGCGTAAAAATGCAATAGCTACAAAAAGGCTAGTTCACAAGAAAGCCTACGCAACGGGTATGGCTACGTAGGCTTTCAGGAATTAAGTACTGGACTAACTACCGGGCAAAAGTTTTCGGATAGATTTCGCTTTTGTATTTCTCCCAGGGAGTCTGTTTTTTATGATAGTTATCTCCGAAGAAGGTAACTATCTGGTGAAATTCAGGAGCTTTGTGGAAACCCGGGACTGCTTGAATGACTTGTAATTCATTCTTTTCAACAAACGTTTCTTCCATGAAAACAACGGTTGGGAAGCTCATTTTGCCATTCATTAGCAAAGCCGCCAATTCCTGATACCCCCGATTGCCCTGGGCTATGTAGTTGAAGGTATGAGAGCCCAGTTTAATGGGGTTTTTGCCTTCGGCGTCGAGTTTTACGGCGTAGTATTTTTGGTTGACATATTCAACGACTTTAGGATTCGTAAACGTTTCCCGATCCATCACCTTGCACCAGCCGCACCAGTCGGTGTACACATCAATCATGAATTTACGGGGCTCTTTTTGATTGCGGGCGTAGGCTTCCTCGATGGTTAGCCATTCGATTTTCGTCGCTTTTGGAGACTGGGGTTTCTCTGTTCTAGGAGCGAAAGACCAAAAAGTCAGCGAAAAGACCAAAACGCTGCAAAAAGTAAGGATGGAACGCATATGTCGCTTGATTTGAAATCAAAATTGGCTAGAATCTCTGATAATCCTAAGATTTATTACGCTGAAAACGGAAGTCGATAACATAAAGTTGCTTGAGCGGGTTAATTTTGAAAACTCATTCAGTGATCACTCTGAATGAAGATGAATTGCTTCCGTTACCGATCCTTATGCTACTCAACGACTATACCAACGCAATTGAACAAACCATTGCGACTACTGAATACGGCCAATCTCCCATCGAATTATACCAGCCTATTGATTACATCATGAGTCTGGGTGGCAAGCGAATTCGTCCTTTGTTAACGGTGATGTCGGCGGCTCTGTTTACGGAGAGCTGGGAGAAAGCCGTTCGCCCTGCCATCGGCGTGGAGGTCTTTCATAATTTCACCCTCATGCACGATGATATTATGGATAAAGCCCCGATTCGTCGAGGCCAGCCTACGGTGCACGAAAAATGGAATGAGAACGTAGCTATTCTTTCGGGTGATGTCATGCTGGTTTCGGCGTATGAGTTCATGACTGAGGTAGAAACCACTCATCTCAAAGCCGTTTTGAAAAAGTTTAATCGGGCGGCGGCGGAAGTGTGTGAAGGGCAACAGCTGGATATGAATTTTGAGAAACGTTCGGACGTTACCAAAGCTCAGTATCTGGAAATGATTCGTTTGAAAACTGCAGTATTACTAGGATTTGCTCTGGAATTAGGCGGAATTATTGGCGGAGCAGACGAAGAAACGGGCCTCTTACTCAAGAAAATGGGGGATGCCATTGGACTTGGTTTCCAGTTGAAAGATGATTTGCTAGACGTTTACGGCGATCCCGGTAAATTTGGCAAGCTGGTTGGTGGCGATATTCTGGCAAACAAGAAAACGTATCTATTCATTGACGCTCTTGAAAAAGCTGAGGGCGAAACCCAAAATGCCTTGCAATTCTGGTTATCACCAGCAGATCATAATAATATTGAGAAAGTACAGGCGGTAACAGAGATCTATAATCAGTTAGGCGTTCGGGAAAGGACGGAGGCGGAAATGAACCGTTGCTTTGAAGAAGGCTTTGCCTACCTGAATGCTCTGAAGGTTGATGAAGAAAAGAAAAAACTGCTCAGCGACTTTTTCAGGAATCTGATTGAGCGGGAAAAGTAAGAAAGCGTATAGGTAAAGAAGGACTCTCCTGGTAATACTGGGAGGGTCCTGTCTGTTTAATCTTAGCTTTCCTGATGGCGTGCGTTGTGGTAAGCATCTTCATTCATGCCTAATTTCCAGTAAGCAATGGCGTATAATTCGTTATTTTGAAGGTAATGCTCCTGTTTTAAATAATCCCGAATTTCTTTGGTCTTCGTAGATTCGGCAGCAATCCAGATGTACCTGTTCTCCGAAGGAATGGAAATAGCTTCGACGGCTTGTCTCAATAAATCGCTGGTTCCGGCGGCGGCTCCATTGCGGTGCAACCACTTGAGTGGAATCTGAGCAGCGTAAGTCAGAGGCTGCTCTTCCGATGCGTCCGGGATTTCCACGAAAGCAAAGCCCCGTGCACTGGCGGGTAAACTTTCCAGAATAGCACTGATGGCGGGTAGGGCAGTTTGATCACCAGCCAGTAAATACCAGTCTGTATCGGCAAAAACTTTGACCGTACGAGCGGCAATGCCCAAGTATTTACCGGCTTCCACGCGACTTGCCCAGGCCGAAGCCGGACCTTCGTCTCCGTGTAAAACGAAATCTATACTGAGCTCTCCCGTCGTTGCATCGTAATGTCTGATCGTATAGGTGCGGACTGCGGGAGCTTCGTCTGGTTCAGGCATCACAGGCCTACCTTTCTCCATGCGTGGGAAAACGGGTTGCTCCTGATGAGCCTGAGGAATGAAAACCTTAATGTGCATGCCTGGCGTAAACAGTTCTTGGTTTGTAGTATTATTACCATTCAGAGTTACGCGTCGCATGTGAGGAGTAATGTCTTCATAACGAACAACTTGTAATAAAAAGAAATTGATCGACGAAGCGGATTTTATGGGTGTTGTGTTCATGGTACTAAGGCATTAGCAAGTGAACGAAGGTAATAAAATAATAAGTATACTTATTATTTAGACTAAATAAAATTTATTTTAAAAGGATCTGAAACCTGATTCTTCGTTAGCTTTAATCATTAGATTCATCACACAACATGAAAAGAAAACAAGCTATTCAGACGCTGGTGGGCGGGTTATTGGCGAGCCCGGTAGTAGCGGTTCAGGCTTCTGTGAAGGAAGATGCTTTCCAGAACGAATTCAAACAGGCTTGGAAACGCTCGCAGGAGTATACGCTTGCCATCTTTAATCAAATGCCGGAAGAACATTTGAATTTCAAACCTATGCCCGAAATGTTTTCGTTTCGGATGCAATTTGTGCATTGCATGATTTATACGACGGCCCAACTGGCGAGTCGCGTTGGCGTAACAGATCCGTATGAAACGACTCAGGGCTGGAATCAGCGGTCAAAAGCAGATGTAGCTGGAGAATTAACCCGATTTTACGCCTGGGTTCAGCAAACGGTTGCAGGCTTAAAACCCGAGCAGCTCAGTAAGATGGAAGACTTTGTAGGGGAAGCCATCACAGGACGGCAGTTATGTTATGCTCTGGAAAATCACATTATCCATCACCGAGGGCAGGGCATTGTATACTTACGATTGAAAGGAATTACGCCAGAAGGATACTTTGGTTGGTAAAAGTGTGAGTTTGAAAAGGGAAAGAGATTGGACTTAGCTTAGGCAACATGCATAAATTCCAACTCTCCGAAAGCATTGAGCTTTCGGAGAGTTGGAATTCCATTCGAAAATAAGGCTATATTTTTAATGACTGTACTTACGCAGTCTTTAAACCCTAGTACTTAGCCATTCGCATGTCAACATCCTCGGCCCAGGAGTGAATGCCTCCGGCGAGATTGGATAAATTATCATACCCATGTTCATGGCTAAGGTATTGAATTACACTGGCCGAACGCATTCCGTGATGGCAATAGACGACCACTGGGCGGTCACGCGGCACCTGATCCAGATTTGCTGGTACGGTTGCCATAGGAATCAGCACGGCTCCGGGTAAATGACAAACGTCATATTCTTCCGGGTTTCTAACATCCAATATAAAAGTATCCGGTTCTCGTTTGAGCTGGCGAACCAGTTCTACGGCCGATAACTCGCTGGGTAATAATTCGTTGGCTACTAATTTTCGATGGGTGCGTAGGCCTTCTTCAGCTAGCTTTTCTGCGTCTTCCCGGCGTTTGAACTTCATTTTTCGCTGAGAATTTTCCAGTACATCGACCAGTAGTAACTCTCCCGATAAAACGGATCCAATACCCGTAAGAACTTTGATTACTTCATTCGCCTGAAACATGCCTATCATGCCTGGCAGAATGCCTACGACGCCTACTTCGGCACAATTTGGAATTTCAAGTCCAGTCGGTGGAGCTGGAAAAAGACAACGATACGTAGGGCCTAACCGACCATCCTTCAGGTAATTGAACACGGAAACCTGTCCCTCAAAGCGATGAATGGCTCCGTACACGAAAGGTTTACCCTGTAAAACGCAGATGTCATTGATCAGATAGCGAACAGAAAAGTTATCCGTGCAATCTACCACGAGGTCGAACCCATCAATAATTGAAGCAGCATTTTCCGAAACCAGATTAGTCGGATAATAGTGGTAGTCAATCAGGTCATTCAAGCGACGGAGACGATTGGCCGCGACGATTGCCTTAGGCCGGGCCACATCGGCTGATTCATACAAAACCTGACGCTGCAGGTTGGTTTCATCGACGGTGTCTCCATCCACGATGCCAATGGTTCCCACTCCCGCTGCGGATAGATACAAAAGCACCGGACAACCCAGTCCTCCAGCACCTACCACTAACACGCGGGCTTTCTTGAGGCATTCCTGTCCTGCCGGTCCCATTTCGGGCAAAAGCAGGTGTTTTTGGTATCTCTGTTTTTCAGCGGAAGAAAGCATATACACAACTGAAGGTAAAATTTAAATGATAAGCAACCTTAAAAAACACATTCCCGAAGCATTCATCAGTTGTTCGTTTGCCGTTTCCTGTTTTCAGGTATGACCACCCATAAGTTTACGAGATTCCGCACTCATTCGGATTTAAAATCCCAAAGTAATCAGTCTGGGGTTATAGTCGTTAAACACTAGAAGCTGAAAAAACGAGCAATCAGGTCACTAGTAATCCTAGTTGAATTAAAATATCGTGTATAGTTTACAGGCTAATTCACAGAAGACAGAAAACGGCAAGCAGTAAACTATTGAACAACAATTCGGTAAATGTATCCGGGATCCTCGACAGCAACATAGGCATAACCATCGGGTCCCATAGTTACGTTCCGAACCCGGCCGATATTAGGAAATAGAATTTCTTCCTTTACCACTTTATTGTTCTTAATGACGCAACGGTTCAGGTATTTAAATCGCAAGGAACCGATTAACAGATTACCCTTCCAAGCCGGATATTTGGTGCCATTGACCAGAGCCAGTCCACTGGGAGCGATGGACGGAACCCAGTAATTCTGAGCCTGTTGCATACCGTCTTTTGCTTTCAGATCTGTAATTACTTTTCCGTCATAGTTAATGCCATAAGAAATAACCGGCCAACCATAATTGGCTCCCTTTCGAACAATGTTCAGCTCGTCACCGCCGCGAGGACCGTGCTCGGTTTCCCAGATCGTTCCCGTAGCGGGATCAATGAGTAAGCCTTGTGGATTGCGGTGGCCCCAGGAGTAAATCGTACCTTTCGTCTTGTCTTTGAAAGGATTATCGCTGACCAGACTTCCATCATCTTTCATCCGGTGAATTTTTCCTAAGTCGCTATCCAGATTCTGCGGATTTGTTTTCTCACTGCCGCGTTCCCCAACCGTTACAAAGAGGTAGCCATTCTTATCAAAAACCATCCGTGAACCATAATGATGGCGGGTTTTGGAATAAGGTAAAGCTTCAAAAATAATCTTCTGATCGCTTAATTGGTTTCCCTCCAGTTTAGCCCGCATGATGGCCGTGGTAGATAATTTCCCTTCGGGAGCATCTTTAAAGGCTGAATAAGAAAAGTAAACCCAATGGTTTTTTGCAAAATCCGGGTGTAAGGTAACATCGAGTAAGCCGCCCTGTCCCTGAGCTAATACCTCTGGACCGCCGCTAACTTCGGTTTTTCGCTGTTTGGAATCCACCAGGTAAATCTTCCCGTTTCGATCCGTTACCAGCAAATTCCCATCGGGCAGAAAGCTCATGCCCCAGGGGTTATCCAGTCCGGAAGCTACCGTATCGAGTCGGGCGGTAAAGGCTTCGGTTTTAAAGAGGTTCGATTTCGGCTTGTTGTTAAAGCTGTACCGATTTCCCTTTTCTATACTGGTTTGAATGAGTTGGGCAATGCCTTCAATCTGATCAGGTTTTAGAGTTCCTTCCCAGGCAGGCATACCAAAATCGGCATAACCTTTACTAATACTGGCGATGAGTTCATCTTTACTGGTACCGTGTTTCCATTTGCGATCTACAAAGGCTTGTACATCGCCGTGGCAACTGGAACAAAGCATTTTAAAAGTTGTTTCAGGAGATTCGGGTGGGTTTGGTTCAGATAAATTAGAAAAACTAAGGCCCGTCACCGTCAGGGCTGAGGCAATTGTTAAGTATTTGAAAATCATAAGGAGAAGAGGTTATGTAATTTTTGCTCTGACCAAAAATAAGGATTTACTGATAAATTAAAAGGAGAGGAGACTTAAGCGAAGATTCTAAAGAGCAAGAACCCTAAAAAGAAGAAAACCCATCCCAGCCAAATGACTGAAATGGGTTTTCTAACAGAATACGATTCAAAGCATAACTAACTCTAAATCCCAAACACAAAACTTGCTATACTTACAATACCGTTTTAATCTTCAGCTCGTCCATTTGTTTAGCTGCAATGAGCGATGGACTGTCAATCATGACGTCGCGACCCGCGTTATTTTTCGGGAAAGCGATGAAGTCACGAATGGTATCGGCACCACCGAAGAGCGAGCAAAGACGATCAAAACCGAAAGCGATACCTGCGTGCGGAGGTGCTCCGAATTCGAAGGCATTCAATAAGAAACCAAACTGATTCTGAGCTTCTTCGGGCGTAAATCCTAATAGATCGAACATCCGTGACTGAATGTCTTTCTGGAAAATACGAACCGAGCCGCCGCCTACTTCCACGCCATTCACTACCATGTCATAGGCATTGGCCCTAACTTTACCGGGATCGGTATTGATCAGATGCATATCCTCTGGTTTCGGACTCGTGAAGGGGTGGTGCATGGCGAAGTAACGATTTTCTTCTTCGCTCCACTCCAGTAAGGGGAAGTCTACCACCCAGTGAACGGAATATTCATCGGGGTTGCGTAGGCCCAGACGGTTACCCAGCTCCAGACGTAATTCGTTGAGTTGTTTGCGGGTTTTATCCGCTCCACCCGCCAGAATTAATAGCAGATCGCCGGGTTTAGCACCGAATTTCTCAGCCCAGGCTTTCAGTTCAGATTCCGAGTAGAATTTATCAACGGAAGATTTCACTGAGCCATCTGCGTTTACGCGGGCATAAACCAGACCTTTCGCTCCGACTTGCGGACGCTTTACCCACTCGGTTAATTCGTCAATTTGCTTACGCGTATACTCGGCACAACCGGGAGCGGCAATACCTACGACGAGCTCAGCTGAATCGAAAACGACGAAATCTTTGCCCGAAGTCAGGTCAGCATCTTCGCCTTTTAATTCAACGAATTCCAGGCCGAAACGAATGTCTGGTTTATCAGAACCAAAGCGACGCATAGACTCTGAATAAGGCATACGCACGAGCGTTTCGGGTAACTCTATATTTTTAACGGTACGGAATAAATGACGGACCAGTCCTTCGAAGGTATTCAGCACGTCTTCCTGGGTAACAAACGACATTTCGCAGTCAATTTGCGTAAACTCTGGCTGACGGTCCGCCCGTAAATCTTCGTCTCGGAAACACTTTACAATCTGATAATACCGGTCAAAACCCGACACCATCAATAGTTGCTTAAAGGTTTGGGGAGACTGGGGTAATGCGTAGAACTCACCGGGATTCATGCGGCTCGGCACGACGAAATCGCGGGCTCCTTCGGGTGTCGATTTAATCAGAACGGGTGTTTCTACCTCGATGAAATTCAGATCGTCGAGGTACTGACGTGTCCGGCGGGCTACCTGATGACGTAGTTCCAGATTCTTGCGAACGATGCCACGGCGAAGATCCAGGTAACGATATTTCATGCGAATATCATCACCACCGTCGGTTTCGTCTTCAATCAGGAAAGGAGGTAACTTGGCAGGGTTTAGCACTTCCAGCTTCGCCACCTTTACCTCGATATCACCCGTAGGTAAATTAGGGTTTTTCGCTACCCGCTCCACAATTGTTCCACTAGCAGAAACAACGTATTCACGACCCAGTGAACGGGCCGTTTCAAGAACAGAAGCAGCCGTTGACCCTTCTTCAAAAATTAACTGAGTAATGCCGTATCGATCCCGCAGGTCGATCCAGATCATGCCTCCTTTATCGCGGATGCGTTGCACCCAGCCGCACAGGGTTACTTCCTGTCCAGCCTGGGTAAGGCGGCCTTCGCCGCAAGTTTGTGTACGTAGCATAACATGACAGGATAGAATGACATCCCATTTCGTGCCGCAAAAATAGGGATTTTCAAAGGCTTCACTGTTATTCCGTGAATGTTTACGAAAAACAGTGTGGGAACGGGTAGGTTTCCGTGGGTTTGCCGGTATGACAACCCACCGTTGAAATGAGGAATGTAGGCTAAACTAATGCCCATTAAGGGATCGTCTCTTCTATTGGCAGTACCACGGGATGAGCATCCTGATAACGATCCTTACGGATAAAAATGCGAACATCATCTACCGTTTTAGCCAGCGTATAGTATTTATCAATAAAGGCTTTTAATTCCGGGAAAGCCTGATAACCGTATTGGTTAGCGTCCGTTAACCAAGTCGAATTTTTGCCAACGGCATCAAAGAAAACGGGGGGAACCGTGCGGGTAATATTACGCAGGTAACGCTCCCGGTGTTTAGCCTGATGAGCGGCATCCCCCAGTACACAGCGAATGGTATGGTTGTCGCAAACCCCCATGGGCATTTGCGTTTCGACATTAAACCGGGGAGCCCAGCCCCAAACGACAAGATATTCACCCGCTCTGGCGTAGGTCAAGGCCACCTGCGAGGGCTCCGAAATATTCATCTGGACGTGACCAAAGGGAGCATAATTAAAGACCTGATTCATCCGGCTCATCGAAGTTGGAGCCTGGGTATTTTTATAGGCGATGGAGAGCACGACAAGTCCCGTAAAAATGGCGGCATAGCCGGGCGAAGGCCAGCGATCCATTACCCAGGCCATTAACAGACTACAGGGGGTTAACAGGTAAAGCAGGTAGTGAATGAATTCGTTACCAGGCTTGATAATGGCGTATAAACTGGCCAGAATCGCTCCTGTAAAAAAGAGTAATAAAGAACGATTGGAGTAACGGGTCGTCGGAACAAAAATTCCCCCAATCACTGCAATTCCCACAAGGGCCAGGTAATATTCAAAATCCGTGGCCCGGTGAACGTAGGCGGGGAATAACGAGACATAATACGCAAACGAACCGCCAGCCGAGTAGGTGAGGTTACCTAAGAAATAGAAGTAAATAAAGTCATCAAAAACGCCGAAAATATACGTTAATGCAATGACTATTAGTGGAAAACTGATTCCGCCCACAATGAAGATTAGTAGGGTTTTACGGAAGTCTGCCGTTGATAAAGCAAAGCGGTTTTGAAACAGCCCGATTAATGCCGCCAGAATAATAACCAAAGCCGGAGGCGTACCCTGAAGTTTAGCGAAAGGAATCAGGCTGCACAGAAATGCCAGAAGGAGTAACTCCCGGCGGGAGGTAAATCGTTCCAGTTTCCAGATTCGGGAGTATTGCCAGTAACTCAGGCCTAACAGAGCCAGCGAAAGCTGCTCGTTAGTAGCGTGGAGAAAATCGTAATGTAACGCAAAAGCCAGAAAGGCAACCATAGGAAAGGTGGCAATGCGGGCGGTTTGGGCTGAAAAAAAATTAGCAATAGCCCCATAGGTGCTCAAGACGGTAATAAGAAGGCAGAAAAAGCCCGTCCAGCGAATGGACATGAAGTCAAGAGCAAAACCAAAGTAAGCCGGTAACGAAGCATAATACGAAGACAAAGGACCCATGGTAGCTCCGTCCACGGATTTCCAGTAGACCTGGTGTTTCGCCAGTGTAATGGACTGGGAGAGTAGCTGACTTTCATCAGCGTTCATTTCATGATTGAAAAACAGAATCAGAATTCTATTAACAATCAAAAAACCAAGGAGCAGGACTAGTAAAAAGCGATGTTGTTTGTTGGATAGAGATTTATAAAAACCAGCTCCCGCCCACACAAGCCCAATGATCACCAGACTAAACCAGCTTAAGATTTCCCAGGCGTGACGCGATTTTAAAACGGAGTACAGAAAAGACATAATATAAAGCAGATCAACTGATGGGTAACTAGGTAGACGCGGGTCTTACAAGTTAACGATTGAAGGCTTGAATTCGAAAATTGCCCATTCTCACAAAGAAACCATGTTAGTCAAGATTTTCAAAATCCTTTACTCATTATGAAATTCTAATAACCAACGCCGGGTTTCGCTTATCAGCGTTTACTGTGCCAAGAGCCTTACCGACTACTGAACTTCTACACAAGGTCAGTTGACGCGTTTATAAATTCGTACACCTTCCGTTTGCTTGATTAATTCATAATGTTGCTGGACATAATCTCCAATTTCCGGTGTTGCTTCATGGCGTTCTGCTGCTGTACCGAAATAAGTCAAGGAAGTGCCACAGACATCGACAAAAATCCGGGGTTTGTTTTCGTCCAGGTCCTTTAAAAAATCAACGACGCGGGCATCGTGAAGCGGACTGGGCGAGAAGATGCCAATGGTGTAAGGGTAGCGATGACCCATCGGCCGCTCGGCGTAGACATACACGCGGTCGGCCCAACCCCAGAGAACCATTCGGTCTTCAGAGTCGCTATTTTGCTTGATGATCTGAGCAACTTCGTGAGCCAGATCATCGTAAGCGGGGGGAGGAATAGGCGTCCGGTTCCAGAGATTCCACAGAGCCTGCAACCCGCCGAAAAGGAGGAAAATAAAAATTAGTTTTTCAAGTAATGATTTTTCTAAATCCCGCCCCCAGATTCCAATCACCAGCGTAAAAAAGTAAGGAACATACAGGGCGTAATGATGAAAATTATTACCCGACTGAAGAATTGCATAATACGTCGTTACTAACAAAGCCAGAGCCAGCCAGTCGACCAAAGATTTCTTCTTTTTGAAAAAATGAAAGAGTAACAGACCCACGCAGGTAAATAAGCCCCCTGCGATCCATCGCATGGAATAATGGGTGAGGCTGAGTTCCAGAAATCGGATGGGACTGAAACGCTGGGCGGTGGTGAGTTTGGAAAATTCGTCAGTGTAACTGTAATAAAAGTAATACAGGAAGTAATGATTCCAGAAGGTTTCCAGTTGCCCCAAACTGCTATAATACGCTACAAAACCAAGGCTGGGTAATAAGCCGCCAAGGATTAGCATGAGAACTGATTTCCAGTGCTTATGCTGAAGCCAGCTAAGGCCCGCAAAGGCGGCGATGACGATTCCCATCGGAGCATTCTGGAATTTGGCGTAGGGTAATAGGCCAAGGGTAAGCCCCAACACAAGAGCAATCCAGGGTTGAGGCTGGTTCATCCAGCGAATGAAAATCCAGACGGACAGAGCCAGAATCCACATGCTGGCTACTTCAGAGTTATAGCCTACAAAGTCGCCATAGCCCGTAGTTCCGATAAAACCCGCTAAAGCCAGAATTAGGGCGTATACTTTTCCTGATCGCCAGCCTAATAGCAGTAATGTTTGAGCGAGGAAGTACAGGGTAACACACCACAGAAGAATACCCATTAACTCAGAGCCCATATAGGTGATGGGCATTCCTAATAAACTTCCCAACCAAAGTGGAGCTACCGTAAAAGGACGACCATCAGTATAATTGAGCCACGTCCAGAGGGTGTTACTGGCATGCCGGATGGTTAGCGTACTGTTAAGCCAGGTGCTGGTATCAACGTTAGGTTCGTTATGCAGAAGATTGGCTGAACGGGTAATCAGGAGGGCTCCAAAGAGAGCTAGTAAAGAAAAAGAAAGGTTCCGATTTCGACCCTGATAGTGCCAGGCCGTATAAAAAAGAACCATCCAGTTGACAATCAACAGGAATTTAATAAGGTCATTCATGGGGAGAATCCATTACAGTAAACACCGAACTTCCTACCGGTGCCAGAGGTAGGAGCTGTTCCTCCAGGGTCATTAATCCGTTCAGCGTGTTATTAATGGGAGCGGCGGGTAAGGCAACGTCTGAATTCAGATGTTCGGCTTGTACCCAGCCGCGTTTGAGTTTGAAGTTCTGCCAGCTCCGCACCAGTGCAATGGGTGGAAATAATAATAAACTCCAGTACCCACCTTTGCGAATGCGAAAGCCTACGTGCTGAGCGTATTTTTTTAAATCGGATAAGACAAAGCGTCGGGAGATATTCAGGGCAGCCGCGTGAGTTCCGCCCAGCCAGGTAAAGGCATTGTTATTGGAGACGAAAATACCGCCCGGACGAAGTTTTCGGCGAAATTCAGTTAAGACTTGGATGATTTGCTCTTCAGTTAGATAACACAACACATCATCGCAGACGATGACGTCAAACGTCTCTTCAGGTCGGAAAGAAGCAATATGAATCAAATTATGATGATCAACCTGAAAGCCACGTTGTCGGGTAAAGTCTACCGCATCTTCTGACGCATCCAGTCCCTGAAGAGAAGTATACCCGCGTTTTCGTAGAGCTTCCAGTAAGCCTCCTGTACCACAACCCGCGTCCAGAATGCGAATATTTTTCTGTTCACCAAAGTGTTTTTCAATAGCTCCTGCCACGCGTCGGTGTAAACTTTGATACCACCAGAGCGATTGCTCAGTGGCGTGCATGCGTTCGTATTCCTGTCGTTTGCCAATCATGCGGGTTACAGAAGCGTTTTCTTGATTACGTATTGAGGTAACCCGTTCTGGGTCATGAAAAGCTTTCCGATGTATTCACCTACCAAACCCAGGGCTACTAACTGAATACCTCCTAAAAACATAACAGTTATCCAAACCAGCTGATCCGTTTCGGGCAGGTGTTTACCGATTAAGGAACTGGTTATTTCAAAAAATCCTAGCAGTAAGGAAACGGCAATGAGTATCAATCCAGTATTAGTAATGAGCCGGATGGGGCGGGGGGAATAACAGAACAAAATGTTCAGAAACAGGGAAATCAGCTTACGCAGTGTATAACTCGACTGCCCCTCCTGGCGTTTGGAATGTTGTACTTCTACTTTACCCACATTTCGGGTAACTCTGAAAATCAGCCCGTCCAGGTAAGGGTAAGGCCCTTTGTACTGAATCATCTCCTGAACGACTTCCTGCCGGATTAACTTAAAGCTTGACAGGTATAAATCGCGGGGTTTATCGAGTAACCAGGTCGTTAACTGGTTGACTAAAGAGCTTCCCGTGTTGCGGAAAAGGGAATGTTGCTTGCTCTCGTAATACGAATACACGACATCGTAATCTCCACGCTCAGCTTCCTCAACCAGCTTGATAATCTCGGAGGGTGGATTCTGAAAGTCGTCATCAACCATGACGCAATACTTCCCCGTAGCAAAATTCAGGCCGCACATGACGGCGTTAAATTCCCCAAAGTTTCGACGTAGCGAGATGAACTTTACCATTTCAAACTCTTGAGCAAGCTTCGTACAGACGGCTTCCGAGGCGTCAGGACTGCCATCATTAACCAGTACAATTTCAATAGCGTATTCCCGCAGCGTCGTCAAGATGCGTTCGACGAGCGGAGCGATGGTTTTCTCACTTTTATAAACGGGAATAATGACACTAATATCCATACATCAAAAAAGGACGAATCTTAACCTTTGCAGGCATTCACTGCCGCAATGATCTGATCAACCTCTTCGTCCGTAAGGGTTGGGTATAAGGGTAAACTAACAACCTCTCGGTGAAGTTGTTCAGTAAGCGGAAAAGAAAGATGACTATACTCCTGATAAGCCTTTTGCTGATGCGGGGGAACGGGGTAATGCACCATCGTCTGAATGCCCTGATCCAGCAATTCTTTCATAAAAATCTCGCGGCGGGGATGTCGCACCACGAACAAATGCCAGGCATCCTGATGACAGGTCTCAGCAGGAGGCAGTTGCAGGGCAGGGTTAGTGATTTCCGATAAAAACCGCTGAGCAATGGCTCGACGACGCTGGTTGTCGGTATCAAGGTAGGGGATCTTTACGCGTAACAAAGCAGCTTGCATTTCGTCCAGACGACTATTTACACCCTGCATTTCGTTGTAATATTTTACCTCTGAGCCGTAGTTACGAAGTAATGCAATGCGGCGGGCTAATTCGGAGTCATTCGTTGTTACGGCTCCGGCATCGCCCAAAGCACCGAGGTTTTTGGTCGGGTAAAAACTAAAAGCCGCCGCATCGCCGAGGTTACCTACTTTTTGGCCCTGATACGTAGCTCCGTGAGCCTGGGCGGCATCTTCCACAATTCGCAGGTTGTATTTCTCCGCTAGTTTACGAATTGGCTCCATGTTACAACTCTTGCCGTACAAATGAACCAGCAGAATGGCTTTGGTTCGTTCAGTAATGTGCTGTTCAATCGCCTGCGGATCGATGTTGTAAGTTGACAGGTCGGGTTCCACCATCACCGGAGTTAATCCAGCATTGGTAATACCCAGGATAGAAGCAATATAGGTATGAGCAGGAACCAGTACTTCGCTGTCGGCGGGTAATTGCAGGGCTCTGAAAATGAGAGTAATCGCTTCCAGGCCATTTCCTACACCCATGCAATAGTCTGTACCACAATAACGGGCCCAATCGGCTTCAAAAGCGGTTAATTCCTTGCCAAGAATATACCAGCCGGAAGTAAGAACTCGTTGGGCCGCTTCGCTAAGTTGAGCTTCGTAGGGGCGGTTCACCCGACCCATGTCCAGATGGGAAATCATGGCTTTTGGTAAAAATAATCGTCCAGTTCGTAATAATAATTAGAAAGAACCAGCAATATAGAACCCTTTGAAAACTGATCCATCATGAGCCAGTCGGCAGGCTCGACTAAAAGGCACTGATGGGGCGAATTTAAATCAAAGGAGGAGGTTCCGTTCGTGTTTGAAATCTCAATACGGCAACTGCCATTCAAACACACCAGGGCCTGATGGGATTGCAGATGGCCATGTTTGGCTCGCTGATGATCTGGCGGAACGCCATATACAAAGAAAGCACGTTTAATGTCGCCGGGTAAAATTTTCTCAAATACACTTAGGTAACCGTCAGTGTCAGTTCCAAAGGTATTCAACTCCAGGAGAGTTGCCATGAATAAGTACTAGGTCTTAAAGTTTGTCAAGATTGATGTGCGGCGGTGGAAAAGATCGTAGGCTAAAATTGACAATATAATCCGTAATTAATGCATAAAAATTAACCTGACATTAAAAAAATATTTTATGCCTCTGAATTTCAGGAATATAGAAAAGATAAAAGTTATCCACAAGTCTATTTTGATTCGTCTGGAATAATCGATATCTGGTTGAAAAAAAACAGGTTTTAATCGCAGGCGATTAGAATATAATTAGAAAAGAACGGGTTTGCTTAGGTTGGCATCAAATTAACAATTAGTAATTTATAATTATACTATAATAGTGTTTACTCGTAATTGATTGTAAGTACGATTAGTTAATGGCTTTCCGAGTTTTCCCTCAAGGAAAAGCTAACCGAATTCGGCAAATGTATTGCTCAGCGGTTAGGTATAAATATCCATCTGAACCGAAGGTGCAATTGGAAGTAGAAGATGGCAGCTCGAGTCTTCCTAACAGCTTCCCTTGAGCATTCAGCATAATAAAGCCACCGCCGCCCGCTGCATATAAATTTCCAGCTGCATCGGTACGAATGCCATCGGGTGCTCGTTTCAATCCCTGTTTGATGAGTGATGTGAAATCGTAAAAAATACGACCCTTGCCAACCCAGCCGTCCGGCTGTAGGGGATATGCCATGATATAAGGCTCGACATCATCCGACTGAGCCACATATACAGTTTTTTCATCGGGCGAAAGAGTAATGCCATTCGGACGTTTGAGATCATTAATGATCTGGGTAACTTTTCCACTGGTATCAATTCGGTATACACCAAAGGCATCAATTTCCCGACTGGAATCTTTTTCTTTATCAGCAAGTCCATACGGTGGATCCGTAAAGTAGTAGGCTCCGGAAGAATGCTCACAAACGTCATTGGGTGAATTAAATCGTTTTCCTTCCCAGCGATCTGCCAGCGTGAATTTTCCACCTACACGTAATGGCATTCGGGTTAATCGGCGGTCCCCATGTTCGCAGGCAACAAGCTCTCCCTTAGCATTGATGAGTAAGCCATTTGAGCCGGGTTCATCGCTGTATTCACCGCGTCCGGTATAACCTGCTGGCGATAGAAAAACGCTTAGGCCGTCTTGCGGGTGCCAGCGATATATCTTATTCTGCTTGGTGTCAGAAAAGTAAAGGCAGCCTTCGTTTTTTGACCAGACCGGACCTTCTGCCCACTCGAAGCCCGAAGCAATTACCTCAACGCTGGCATTCGCCGGAATGATCTGGTCAAAGGCGGGATCAACGCGGATGACTTTTCCCATCGTTGGATAATTCTGAGCCGAAACTAAATAGGGTAATGCAAAAGTAATGGAGATCGTAAAGAAGAACTTTTTCATAGCAGATAATAGAGGAACGGACGGAGTGAAGGAATTCCAGTGGTTTCAGTAACAAAATAATTAAAAAATCCTGCCTGGTAGTTCAGGAGTCTGGGTATGAGTTAGATAAAATTTTACACTCAAACAAATGAGCTTTCAAAAGCAGTAGGAATCTGTAAAAGGAACATTTTTTTTGAATAGTATTCTCTAGAATTATTCATGTAACCTTCCCTTTTCATGCAAACAACTACTTCTGGAGAACCTACTCCTCATGAACGTTCCTATACTTTTACTCAGCAGGTAGGCATTGCCGCGGGAATTACTATTTTTCTCATCCTGATTACCTTGCTGTTAGGATTTAGTTTTGACATCATATTATTGATCGTCGCCTCTTTGATGATTGCTTTGCCTTTACGGGCTGCCGCCCGCTGGCTCAGCAGAAAAGTAGGCTGGAAGGAAGGCATCTGTCTGGCTATTGTTGCCTTGTTGAGTCTGGGACTTTTGGTGGGCATGATCTGGGTAGTTTCGACAACCATCGGCCATCAGATCAGTGACCTGAAAGAAGGAATCCCCAAAGCAGTGGATAATTTTCAGGAAAAGCTATCACAGACGGATGTGGGCAAGAAACTGCTTGATATGATTCCTTCAGAGAATGAGCTTATGAAAGGAGGGTCTAAATGGATGAATCAGGCTACGGGTGTCCTGTCTTCGACGTTTGGTACCATTGCGGATCTATACGTAATCTTTTTCCTGGCCATTTTTATCGCCGCTCAACCCCGGCTTTATCGTGAAGGCATCATTCTGATGATTCCTAAAAAATCCCGCGAAAGAGCTGGCGAAGTATTAGATAAAATGAGCGAAACGCTGGTGAAGTGGTTAATGGGCCAGCTGTTTTCCATGCTGGTAGTTGGTATTATGAGTTTTATCGGCCTTTGGGCTCTGGGAATTCCGTTAGCGGGTGCTATCGCCCTGTTTGCCGCCCTGGTTACGTTCATTCCTAACATCGGACCCATTTTTGCCCTGATTCCAGCGGTTTTGTTTGCTCTGATGGATAGCCCTGAAAAAGCTTTGTACGTAGTTCTCATCTACGTTGGTATACAGGCAATTGAGAGTAATGTACTCACCCCAATCGTTCAAAAACGGATGATTGACATTCCACCTGCATTGGTGTTGATTTCGCAGTTGATAATCGGCTTGTTTACGGGCGTACTCGGACTAATTCTGGCCACACCTCTAATGGCTATGGTGATGGTCATGGTGAAGATGCTATACATTCAGGATACGCTGAAAGATGATTCCGTTAAAGTATAGAGTGGTTTAAATCAAAGAAAAGGGCTTGGGATGCATCCCAAGCCCTTTTCTTTAGTTAGCCTCCAACAAATCCTGGTACGGCATCCGTTGTCTTGATTAGTTCCTGAATCGGGATGCGTAAGGTGATGTCTAGGGTTTGACATAAAGCGATACCTTCTTCAATTCCTTCCACTACCATAGGCTCGCCACCGTTTAGAGCACCTTCCTCTTTTTTAGGTTTGTGAACAACCTGATCTCCAATCTGAATCGTTTCCATGGCTCAATAGTTCGATAGTTATTGAGAACTATTGATTAAAATACTGAACCAGCCAATCAGTTAGGAGTATAGCACCACAGCTGTTGCTGGCCAGTAATAAAATAAAGTTTATTCTGATGAACGCTACCTGCTTTTACTGCCGCCGGAGCCGAAACTACGGCTTGCCAGGTATTACTGTCAGGAGTGAAACGGATTAATGTACCATCAGCAGTGGCTACATAACCCTCGTTGTTAAACGCAAAGCCAAGTAAAGAACCCTGTAGGTTGTAAGTGGTGGACAAGCGTTTCTGCAAGCGTAATTCGCCAGGTAATAGTTCGTATTGGAAGAAATCGTGCTGGAATACTTCGTTTAACTCAGAAGGCTGAAAATACGTGAAAGCAGAAAGGTGAGCCGGATTACCACCGCCATGATAGAGCCGGTTATTAAGAATGAATGAAAATCCTTTGTATCGGAAAGCTGAAAGATTTGCCAGGGCCAGATCATAAGCTGAATGAGGCGATGAAAAGACGGGTGTATCCACAAGCGTTACCTTTACGGGCTCAAGTCCTTGTTGGGGAGAATACCGCACGGCATCCAGGTGAGGAAACGTATTCAAACTCCTTTGCTGACTACCCCCGAATAAAGCATAGCCCCAGCCATCCTTTATGAAATCTGAAGCTTCGTCAATACCAGGGTAAATGGCGTGAGTGACCTTGCCAGATATCAGCGACCATTGATTGGACGAGAGGTCATACTTATACAGAAGACTTGGATAAGGTTCTGAAGATGTAGTCCGACGTCCGAAGCCCAGATAAAAGGTATCATTAAGCGTGAAATAACTAAAGCCTGACAAACCCGCTACGGATGTTGCGGATATTTCCTGCCATTGATCCGTTTCTGGTGTATAAATCCAGAGTCTCTCCAGCTCTGCATTTGCATTACCCTGACCGACGATTAATTTATTCTGAACGCTGGTCAAAAAGAGGGGATTCGTACCCGGGAAATTAGCTAATGATTGCCAGGAATTAACTGGGGCTTCTGACTGGGAGCAGCCGATGAAAACGGCGGAAAGTATCAAAAATAAAATACGGTACATATGACTAAATAAAAGGATACTTAGATCTTATGCACAACTAGAAGGGAAGGTTATCAGGGGAGGAAAATAAAAAAGCCTCACAAAAAGTGAGGCTTTGGAAGGGTGGGTGATGAGGGATTCGAACCCCCGACCCTCTGCTTGTAAGGCAGATGCTCTGAACCAGCTGAGCTAATCACCCGAAGGGTATAATTGAAATAAAAATGATGTGGGTGATGAGGGATTCGAACCCCCGACCCTCTGCTTGTAAGGCAGATGCTCTGAACCAGCTGAGCTAATCACCCTTATTTTTATTTCTGTGTTCCCGTCGTTTGGGGTTGCAAACTTACGCAATGGAATAAGCCTTTCGCAAGTATTCGCTGAAAAAAGTTTAAAATATTTTATATTAATCTGATAATCAGAATGGAATTTTTGAAAAAAGTTTTGACCATACCTATCAAAGGTTTCTTTACCGTAGAGACGCCGATTGATTGCGTCTGGGTAGAGGCAATCCGAAACAGCAGTGGCAGGTAGCTTCTGACCCCCCTCCCCAATCGGATGAGATGAAATCGCGTCTCTGTCCATAACTCTTAACTTACTCTTCTACGATGGTATACTTTACTTTCGCCTGAGCCAGACTCATGGCGTTGAAATGCCACCATTCACTGGTAATGCCCATGAATCCGCCGGCCTTCATGGCATCGCGTAACACCTGCCGATTTCTAACGTGTTCTTTCGTGATTTTTCCCTGACGAAGCATTTCATCCTCTTTCCGGGGGTAGGCTTCACTACCAAAAAAATCAAAAGGCGTACCCATATCCAGAGCTTTACCATCCGCAGTAGCTACGGTCAGATCCACTGCACAGCCGTAGTTATGAATGGAGCCGCGAGTAGGGTGGGCCACGTAATTCGTTCGGTACTTGGGAGCGTACTGAGGTAAAGCCTCCCAAAGCTTCCATTGCACTTTCCGCGAACGAACACCGTCATACACCAGCAAACGATAGTTTGGATGATTTTTCCGAAGATACTCCTGAGCCTTTTTTAACTTTTCAGCTACGTCGGGTTGCAGGTAACAGCGGGTTATACAGCCGTATACGTCTTTTTTTACAAAATTATCCGTTGTCGAATATTTTAAATCAACTAACAAACTCGGATCAACTTTTTGAATATCAACCAATCCGGCCTTTTCGAAGCTTACTTCATCGGGGCAGGGGGCATAGACTGGTGTGGTAGGGTCAGTAACCCACAAAGCCAGTGAAAACAAAAGGAACTTCATGTGTATTTGAATTAAAACAGAATGATAAACATAACACGGCAAGCGAGGTCTTTTGTTTTTCTTTTCGTGGAAATCTGATATTTGAGGCTTTTCAGCGAAATTCAGGTTTCCGAAAGCATACCGACTTTTACCAGTACTCCCTCATGGCTCTTAATTACCTCTGGATTGGCTTCTTTATTGTGGCCTTCATTGTGGCCCTTATCAAGCTCATTCTCTTTGGCGATACCGAAATTTTTAAACTCATCGTCGATGGCATGTTCGATTCGGCGGAAGTGGCAGTAATGAAAATTGCCTTGCCTCTGGCGGGGGTAATGACGTTCTTTCTGGGAATTCTCAAGGTCGGAGAAGACGCGGGAGCCATTGGCTTCCTGGCTCGTCGGATTGGCCCTTTCTTTAATCGACTTTTTCCCGAAGTACCGAAAGATCACCCCGCTCACGGGCAGATGATTATGAATTTTTCAGCCAATATGCTGGGACTGGATAATGCCGCAACACCCTTTGGATTGAAGGCCATGCAAAGTTTGCAGGAGCTTAATCCGAACAAGGAAGTAGCCACCAATGCTCAGGTAATGTTCATGACCTTACACTCGGCAGGGCCAGTATTAATCCCGCTCGGAGTGATGGCTCAACGAGCAGTATACGGAGCTGCGGATCCTTCGGATGTATTCATTCCCTGTTTAATTGCTACGTACGTAGCGACGCTGACTGGTTTGTTATTCGTTGCTTTTCGGCAGAAAATCAATTTGTTAGATCGGGTGATTCTTGGTTGGTTAGGCGGGTTGACCTTGGTAATCGTAGCCTTGTTAGCTTACCTGAATACCCTGTCAAAAGAAGGGATTGAAACCTTTTCAAAGGTGTTTAGTAACCTGATTCTTTTTGGCTTTGTGTTATCCTTTCTGCTGGCGGCTTTTCGCAAAAAAATAGATGTCTTTTCTAGTTTTATTGAAGGAGCAAAGGGCGGTTTCGAAACGTCAGTACGGGTCATCCCTTATCTGGTAGGTATGCTGGTAGCCATCAGTGTACTGCGGAATTCCGGAGCTTTGGGTTACGTAGTAGATGGTTTTCGCTGGGCCTTTAGTTATTTCCCGATTCGAACGGAATGGGTTGATGCTTTACCCACGGCTTTGATGCATCCCTTGAGTGGCAGTGGTTCGCGGGCGATGATGATTGATACGATGAAAACCTTTGGAGCCGATTCGTTCGTAGGACGGTTAGCCTGCATTTTCCAGGGTTCGGCTGATACTATTCTGTATGTAATTGCTCTGTACTTCGGTTCAGTAAATGTAAAACAAACCCGGTATACGCTTTGGGCAGGGTTACTGGCTGACTTCGCGGGAATTGTTACGGCTATTGCCGTTGGGTATCTTTTCTTTGCTTAGGCATTCTTTAACAGTCGCCCCAAAACAAGAAGAGCCGTGAGATTCATCTCACGGCTCTTCTTGTTAGCATTCTTTACTAATTACAAGTCTCCTTCCTCGTCCAGGCGTTCGAGAATGTCCATCATTTCTCCGAACTCCTTGAAACCGGGGCGGGTTTCTTCGCCACCCGTTAAGGCAATTCCTTTCACGGGAATCTGATCGATTACTTCCAGCACATTCATTTCATTAATACCGAAAGCCAGCAACGTCGGGTATTTATAGGCAAACTGATCGAGGTAACCCAGCGTGGGTGTATCAATATGAGCAAAAGGGTCAGAGTGGTCAATCAGGTAATAATCGGCTCCGTTTAATTCGGTGGGCAGGCCTTCCGCCAAATCCAGTTTGAGAATCACTGGTAAGCCTAATTCTTTTACTTCTTCCACCAGCTCTACGTGACTAATTTGCAGAACGTCAGGTTTATAGTCTGCTACCAAAGCCTTGATCTGATCCAGATGAGGAGCATCGGTTTCTCCAACAATAGAAACTCCGGCGAGCCAGCCTCTGATTTCGTTGAAACGATCTAAAGCGATGGTGTCCATCGAAAAACCTAACCATTCAACCCCCATTCCGGCACAATAACGAGCGTCGGAAAGATTTGTAATATTTGAAATTTTAACGAGTGTACGTAAAGTCATAGCAACAGGAAGCCCTTATCGAAACTCCATTTTTTTTGACAAAACTAGAAGATTTCAAGCAATCTGCCTTTACTGCCTCAGGCTTAATAGCCATAAAACGAAAACTGCCAGCTATCCACTGGCAGCTAAAACGTTGGATCAGTACTATTATTCTATCTTCTCGCCTTCAAACTCCCGGCCCTGTACCAGCATTCGATACTTGATGACCTTGTGATCCGCATCGCGAATGAACATAATGGTAGTATTGTAACCGGGTACATTAAACGTATCGGCTTTCGTATCGGCTACGAGTTGACCTTTTCCCTGACCCGTAGCTTCACCCATGAGTTTATCCTCTTCAACGGTAATAATCAGGTGTTCAAAAGCTCCTTCAGCCCCTTTGTATTTGCCTATATAGTCTTTCCAGACGATACTGTCGGCTTGAGCAATGACGGTTGGCTTAGGTAACGTAGAAGCCTGAGCCTGAATCCCCAGAGTAAGGAGAAATAAGATGAGAAAAGATTTCATGGATGCATTGATTACGTCAAAAAGCTAAAGTTATGTAACGCTGGTAATACTTACATGAAGGATTCACAAAGAGATTGTTAAGGAATTAGCTAGTGCTTTTTGGCATGGGGGATGATTTTCCAGCCAGGCGTATTATCGGCATGGCGATGCACGATTTCGGCCGCTACATCCTCCAGAATTTCAGCATTAGAAGTGAAATACAGACTTGGATGAGCGTGATTGGGGAAAGAGATTTCGAAATATTCGTTATGAAAAGCTTCTTCTTTAGGGTCTACCAGTTGATAATCCATGGCTTGATAAATTTAGTGTGACAGATGTTCCACCACACTAAATTCATGCCAGCTTACCCTTCCAGCGTAATACGGGAACGTTCGCAAACGCCACCTACGGGCGGGTTATATTTCGATACGGAAACCATGATTTTTTCCACGTGGGGATAGTGATCACGAATTCCCTGAATAATCTGATAAGCAATGTGTTCGAGTAACTTGTGTGACTTACGCATTAAATCAGAAACGATACGATATACGTCTGAGTAATTAACCGTTTCACTGAGTTTGTCATTAATAGCCGCCTGCTGAAAATCAACCGTAATGATCACGTCGATGGAGTAGCGGTTACCAATTTTTTGTTCTTCTTCGTAAAAACCGTGGTATGAAAAAAATTCCAGACCTTCTAAGGCAATTGTTCCCATGAAAAAAAGAGGAGCCTGAAGCTCCTGTGATTAGATCTTATCGAAGAAAGAACCTTCTTCTTTGGTGGCAGGTTCCGTTTTAACGGGTTGCTCGGGTTCTTCGACCTGAGCCTGTTCGATGGCTATAACTTCCGCTACTGGCGTCTCAATTATGACTTCTTCCTGAATTTCAACGGGAGGTTCTGGTTCCGAAATGACAGTGGCTTCTGGTAAGGCCGGAGTGGCTGGAATGCTGGCTAATACTTCCTGAAGTTCAGCTGCTTTTTTCTCGAACGGAATGGGCTGGGATTTTTCTTCGTACCGCTGAAGTCGCTCCAATGTCTCAGTAGCGTATCCTTTTAACTGAGAAATGAGCGTATCTCTGTATTTATCCATGGCCTTGATGTCGCGTTCGAGGCCTTTGAGTTCGTTTTCAGCTTCTTCAATAATATAGCGAGCCTTATTTTCGGCGTTCATCCGCAGCATGTTAGCTTCTTTACGAGCTTTCGTAAGAGCATCTTCAGCCTGCTGATTCGCTTCTATTACTTTTTTATTGGATTCTTCCTGAGCCTTTACCGCCATTTCCTGACTGGTGGCCTGGGCTGTCTGTAAAGTTTTATAGAGGGTATTTTCCAGTGCTTTTAACTTACTGAAATCATTCTCAGTCCGTTCGATCCGTTCGTGGAGAAGGCGATTCTCATCGAGTAATCGTTCCCATTCCTGCGAAATGGTTGACAAAAAAGCATCAACAGCATCTTTATCGTAGCCCCGGAAAACTCGTTCAAATGACTGTTTACGAATATCAAGTGGTGTAATTTTCATTGTCGTATTGGGATGAAACTTGATTCAAACCAAAAGTTAATTCCTCGGTCTCGATCTCGTTTGTGAAGGTTTCAAGTACTCAAAATTATCCAATAGAATTACATTTCAACCTGAAATACAAGCTTATTTCCAAAAAACCGAAATTTAAGCTTGCTCTTGTACCTTCCAGATTGAAATCAGGCGGTCGTCGGAGGCCGATACGAAGCCCGACGCTAGTGGCAGCCATAGCACCTTATTAATGGAAGTACGATGACCCGCAAAGCGAGCCCAATCCAATACTTTAAGTAAACGCAGCGACTGGGCATCCCAGATCTTCAGCGTTTTGTCCATGCTGGCTGTTATAATTTTCTGATGATCAGGACTAAACGTAATGTGGTTAATTGCGAACATGTGGGCCACTACGTCCTGATGAACTTGGTAAGGATCGCCCACTTTCCAACTTTTCAGGTGAGCATCACGGCCACCGGAATATAAAAAATGGCCATTAGGTGAATAACGAACGGAAAACACCGAATGTGTATGAGCTGCAATAATAAATTTTAAAGTTAAGCTATCCAGGTCAAATATTTTGATGGTATAATCACTGTATCCGACCGCAAATTCCCGGCTATGCGGATTTATGTCAATACTACGAGCGGAAGCTTCGCTGGCTTTTAAATGCTTGCGAATCTGAAAATGCTCCCGATCCAGAATGGTAACCGTACCGTCCCCCTGAGCAATCAAAACAATGTTTTCAAAAATCTGAATATCAAATATTTGTGAGGAAGTTAGCTTAATGGAGTCCAAGGCCTGTTTGGTGATAGGGTCAATGCGATGGATCCCATCGAAGTTTTGACCTACCCAAAGTAAACTCGTTGTTTCATCGTACGCAAGGGCATACACCGAAGCCGGAATTCGGGCGATGAGTTCGCCGAGGTCGGGTTTGGTTAAATCCCAGCGAATGACTAGGCCATCACTACCGGAAGAATAAAATTGTTGCGGGTCTTTTGCCGGACTAAGGGCATAGATCGCGTCCCGATGCCCGGCGAAAGTATCTGTTTTCTCAATTGCTAAAGCCATAACTCGTGGTGTCGTTCATCCGATAGGGTAGCGTACTCAAGGGCTATTTATCTACCTCTAAACTGCGTGGGCATCAGGGTTAAATGAAAAGTTTTCGTACTGAAAATCAGAAACGTGAAAGATTTCTTTGCTAAAACTTATGGCCTGATGTGTCCTACTGCGATCGATGAATCCATATTTTTGTCCAAATTTAAGCAGAATCGGATGCCATTGGTTTGGATGCGGCCTTTTGATGGGCGGGGGCAGGTTGCTCTTTGGAAAATTACGGAAGATTTAGAAGACTTACAACGAGCGTTTCGGGGAAGTCCGGCGGACTTGGCTGCGTATCAGGAAATTCATCACCCTCAAAAGCAACGTGAATTTCTGGCCAGTCGGATTCTTATTCAAACGCTGGTGGAATCCGTTGGCGAAACGTATCACGGAATCCGAAAGGATAGTTTCGATAAGCCTTTTTTGCACAATACGAATAGTCACTTTTCTTTATCTCATTCGTTACGATTTGCAGCAGTCGTTTGGCACCCTTTAGTTAAAGTTGGTATTGACATTGAGCCTATTAGCGAAAAATTAGCAGTGGTTGCTCATAAATACCTGAGTGATACCGAATATACACACGCTGATCGAAACCTGCGAAAACTCGGGGTTTACTGGACCGCCAAGGAAGCTTTGTATAAATTATACGGTGAGAAAAAACTGAGCTTTAAGGGAAACATTGCCCTTGAACCGTTCATGGAAGAAAGTCAGCATATTGAGGGCTGGGTTCGGACCGAAACCGAATCGAAACGCTACCAACTGGAGGTCATATCTGTAGAAGACTGCGTTTTGACCGTTGTCGCCGAATAATTAAAAAATAATTGCTGTTTGATTGTTTTCACTCAAACGATACCATATAAAAAGGCCAGATTCCGAGTCTGGCCTTGTCTGATGAAAACAGTCCACTAATTCAAATCGTAAGTATCGTCGTTTTCGGAAAGCATTTTAATGAGCTGGTTCATTTCCTGAGCTCGTTCGTCATCTCCCGTTTTTTCGAAAGCCAGCGTTAGATTTCGTAATACCCGCTTCACAATGTCTGTATTATGGCAGGGATTATAAAAAATGGGGTTCGGAGCCAGGTTCAGCTGAGCCAGATAGTTATCAATATCTTTTCGCTGGAAAACCAGGCCTTTATTGAAGACATTGATGTAAAACTGGGTGTCGTCATTAACCTGATAGGTCAGTACGAATAAATTGGGAAGGTTAACGCCGTGTAAAGGCATGCCGAGGCGGCGACCGACCAGCATATACAATACGCAAAGGCTAATAGGATTACCCTTGTGTGTTTCCAGCACAATATTCAGCATGGAATTCGCCGCCGAATGAAAATTCTTGGTGTTGGCCCCAAATTTCAATTTCTTGAAAAATACATAATTCAACGTATCAATTTGGGAAGCCGGATGCATGCCCTGACGAAATTCAAGCCAGGCATCGTAATAAATTTGATCAATTTCCTGCTGTAATTTCTCCAGGGATAAATCGGGGTATTGGTAGGTAGCAATGAGCCATAGTCCTTCCAGTAAGTCAGTACCTCCGTTATTTCTCCAGATTCGCAGCCGCTCGGTGAGGGTGCGAAATTGAAGATCGTGAATTAAATCCTCGATGCGTTTCTGAACATTAGGATTGAAACCGGAGTTTTCCCAGTGGTCTTCCAGAAAAGGAATGATGGAGTCCCCTAAGGACCGGATTTTCTGTTCAACCAATGAAGAAACTTCCCGATCATCGTCTTCTAGTAAAGAAACCAAAGCTTTTAGTTCGCGATTATCCATAGCGAAATTGATGATTACGTATTCAACTTACAATTTATTGGACCAAATGCCAAAAGCAGTAACAGAGTTTTTTAGAAAAGCATTCCTCTTGCTTAGTATGGATAAATAAAAGGTAATAAATAAGGAAAGAAGTGTAAAATAGAGTTTAATCTCAGATCATTTCTAAAATCATCATCTCCATCGTTAGTTTGGACCGTTGGTTTTTGCCTATTTTTGGAGTCAAATTATAAGCGTTCAAACCTTTATTTATGAACATTCTAGTCACCGGCGGAGCCGGATTTATTGGTTCGCATACGGTTGTAGAACTAATAGCAGCCGGCTTTGAACCCATCATTCTGGATGATTTCTCTAATTCAGATCCTAAAGTCTTAGAACGATTAGAAACTATCTTAGGAAGAAAAGTGAAAAGTTACTCGGCGAATTGCAACGATTCTGCCCTGTTGACTAAGATTTTCAAAGAAGAAAGTATTCAGGGCGTGATTCACTTTGCCGCCAGTAAGGCCGTGGGCGAGTCCGTTGAAAAACCCTTGCTCTATTATCGCAACAACATTTCAGCCCTGGTAACTTTACTGGAAACGATGACCGCCAATGGCGTATCTAACCTCGTTTTCTCTTCTTCCTGTACTGTATACGGTCAGCCCGAATTAATTCCGGTAACCGAAGAAACACCCGTATTACCAGCCGCATCTCCCTATGGAAATACGAAGCAGGTAGGCGAAGAAATTATTCGTGATACGGTAGCAGCCAAGGCCGGTTTAAAAGCTCTAGCTTTGCGTTACTTTAACCCGGTAGGGGCTCATGAATCCGCTTTGATTGGAGAGTTACCCATCGGCGTGCCGGCTAACCTGGTTCCTTACGTAACCCAGACGGCTATCGGAATTCGTCAGAAGTTGATGGTTTTTGGTAAAGACTATACCACTCCCGATGGTACGTGTATCCGCGACTTTATTCATGTAGTCGACCTGGCCAAGGCTCACGTAAAAGCCTTGGAGTTACTGGTGAAACAGAACGAGGCTGACTATTACGAATATTTCAACATCGGAACGGGTAAGGGGACAAGTGTTCAGGAATTGATTGATACGTTTGAACGCGTAACAGGAGTGAAGCTGAACTATGAGTTTGCTCCTCGTCGGGCCGGCGACATCATGGAGATTTACGCGGAGGTAAGCAAGTCAAGAGACGTACTGGGCTGGCAGGCCGAAAAAACGCTGGATGAAGCCTTGGTGGATGCCTGGCGTTGGCAGCAACAGTTAGCAAAATAAGAAACGTTCAGGTGTTCAGCCTATCTATAATATCCCCTTAATAATGATGAAGAAGCTATTAATCACGGGCGGAGCGGGCTTTATTGGATCGCATGTGGTCCGCCGTTTCGTTACCGAGTACAAAGACGTCTACGAAGTTTATAACCTGGATGCCCTGACCTATGCCGGCAACCTGGCCAATCTCAAAGACATCGAAAACGAGCCCAACTATCACTTCGTTAAAGCCGATCTTCGTGAGGCTGACGTGCTGGACGCTCTGTTTGCCCAGCACGATTTTTACGGGGTGATTCACCTGGCGGCCGAAAGTCACGTCGACCGCTCGATTTCGGATCCCATGGCCTTCGTTCTCACCAACGTCGTGGGCACGGTCAACCTGTTGAACGCCGCTAAGAAGGCCTGGAAAGACGATTACTCGCGTCATTTGTTCTACCACGTCTCGACTGACGAAGTCTACGGCGAGCTGCACAATCCCGACGAGTTTTTCCTCGAGACGACGCCCTACGATCCCCGCTCACCTTATTCGGCTTCCAAGGCTTCTTCCGATCACTTCGTTCGGGCCTATGGCAATACCTACGGCATTCCCTTCGTTTTGACCAACTGCTCGAATAACTACGGCCCCAACCACTTCCCCGAGAAGCTCATTCCCCTGATGATTCACAATATCTTGAACGGCAAACCCCTGCCCGTCTACGGCAAGGGTGAAAACGTGCGGGACTGGCTTTTTGTCAAGGATCACGCCCGGGCCATTGATGTGGTGTTTCACCAGGGTAAACCCGGCGAAACCTACAACATTGGTGGGTTCAACGAATGGAAAAACATTGATCTGGTGCACCTGCTCTGCGAGATCATGGATGACAAGCTGGGACGTCCTGCCGGTACGGCCAAAGGTCTCATTACCTACGTTACCGACCGGGCCGGCCACGATCTTCGCTACGCCATCGATGCTCACAAGATCATGCACGAGCTGGGCTGGCAGCCCTCGGTGACCTTCGAAGAAGGACTGGCTCAGACCGTGGAGTGGTATCTCTCCAACACCGAGTGGCTGGAAGAGGTCACTTCGGGTTCCTACCAGAACTACTACGAGAGCATGTACGCACAACGTTAATTTTGAAGGAGGCAATGAGAGAAGGAGTGAATACTTTTCTCTCATTGCTCGTTTCTTTAGATGCTTTTAAAGGAAGGAGTAAAAGCCCCCAGAGCGGGTCGTAAACCCGGCTCCTCTGTGGAGTATTCAATCATTCACTCCTTCCTTCATTCAAAACTCAACACATGAAAGGAATTATACTGGCCGGAGGTTCCGGCACCCGTTTGCATCCCCTGACGCTGGCCGTCTCCAAGCAGTTGATGCCGGTCTACGACAAGCCGATGATTTACTATCCCCTGTCGATTTTGATGCTGGCGGGCATCCGGGAGATTCTCATCATCTCGACGCCCCACGATCTGCCTCACTTTGAGAAGCTGCTGGGCGATGGTAGCCGTTTGGGCTGTGCATTTACCTACGCCGTGCAGCCGAGTCCGGATGGACTGGCTCAGGCCTTCATCATTGGCCAGGAGTTTATTGGCCAGGACAAGGTAGCCCTGATTCTGGGGGACAACATTTTCTACGGCTCGGGGCTGTCGAAGCTGTTGCAGGCCAACAACGATCCGGAAGGGGGCGTGGTGTATGCCTATCAGGTGCACGATCCCGAGCGGTACGGTGTGGTGGAGTTTGATGAGGAGTTTAATGTGCTCAGCATCGAAGAGAAGCCCGAGCAGCCCAAGAGCAACTATGCCGTTCCGGGCTTGTACTTCTACGATAACGAGGTGGTGGAGATTGCCAAAGCCATCGAGCCGAGTCCACGGGGTGAACTAGAGATCACCGACATCAACCGGGTGTATCTGGAAAAAGGGAAGCTGAAAGTAGGGGTGCTGGATCGGGGCACGGCCTGGCTGGATACGGGTACGTTCACTTCGCTGATGCAGGCGGGTCAGTTTGTGGAGGTGATTGAAGAGCGGCAGGGGCTCAAGATCGGGTGCATCGAAGAGGTGGCCTACCGCATGGGCTTCATCGACAAAGCCAAACTCGAAGAGATTGCCAAACCACTCGTTAAAAGTGGCTATGGTAAGTATCTCCTCAACTTGCTTAAGTAAGCAAACCTTTTGTAGCTTCGTAGCCTACCGTCAGGTAGGCTTTTTTTGTTTGATAGATGCCCGATTTAAAACCCCATATTGACCTGTTTGCTATCCTGATTTTGCTCGGCATTATTCAGGGAGCATTTCTGGTTTACTTTTTTCTTACGCACAGTAAAGGCAAGCAGTTTCCCAATCGCTTTCTGGGCATTGCTCTGTTTTCCATGGTCTTGTTAATGAGCGACGTATGGTTGGGTTATACCAATTATATGGTTCTCGTACTAGGACTGGTCGACTCGACGGAACCTATTAATCTGGTCATCTTTCCCTGCCTATATCTGTATTTCCGAACAAGCTTACGGAAGAACTGGGACTGGAAAGAACTCTGGCATTTTTCACCTGCCATTTTATACCTGATCTATATGGTGGTGATGTGGTATCCGCAACCGCTGAGCCTAAAATATGAAGCATTTTTAGGAGCTTTTTATCCGGAAGTACCGCAGCCTCCTTTTAAGTCTTATGGGGAAGACTGGATGTTCTGGCCCAAGTGGCATATTAACCAGTTCACTGGGATCAGCATGGTAATTTATCTGTTTCTGGATTGGAACGAGATCGATCAGGCCTTCAAACGAAGTCGGCTTTCTATATGGTCTAATCAGCATTCAGACTTGATCTGGTTTCGGAATTTGATGTTTCACCTCACCTTGATTGTACTGGTGTATCTAACTACACGGGCTACTTTTGAAAGTGATTTAGGCGATCATCTGGTCGTGGCTCATATGGCCTTTGTGATTTACGCCACCAGTTTTACGATTATCCGACAATCTGGTTTTTTTAAGGTTGAAACGCCTGAACCTTCTAAATACGAACGCTCTTCCTTAACGCCCGAGTTGCAACAGCGAACGCTCGCAAAACTGCAAACCCTTATAGCTAACGAAAAGCCTTATCTGGATTCAACTTGTTCATTACCCAAACTGGCTGGTCAGCTCGGCGTGTCCACCCATCACCTCTCACAGGTACTGAACGACGCGATGGGACTGAGTTTCTTTGAATGGATGGCGAAATATCGCATTCAGGAAGCCAAGGAATTATTACGTTCGCCTCAGCATAATCATCTAAAGATTGAAGAGATTGCTGAGCGTGTAGGATATAACTCAAAATCAGCTTTTAACGGTGCTTTTAAGCGGGAAACGGGTCAGACGCCATCCGTTTTTCGAAGTTCGTCCCTATCGGCAGGTACATCGTCCTGATCCGTACATTCTTCTAAAGATACTGATGCAGAGCACTTTTGGACATTCAAATCAAAATGCTCATGAAATCCATCCGTCGCTACGATCTCGATTGGCTCCGCGTGCTTGCCTTTCTGCTACTCATCTTTTTTCATACGGGAATGTTCTTCAATTACTGGGGATGGCACGTGAAAAACAACGTCCAGACCCGTTGGATTGAGTACCCAATGATGTTTACCAGTGCCTGGCGAATGGCTTTATTATTTATGATCTCCGGGATGGGAGTTTACTGGGCGTTGGGTCAGCGTTCGGCAGGAGCATTCCTGGGAGAACGTACCAAACGCATTCTTATTCCACTAGTGTTTGGGATGTTCTTTATTATCCCTCCGCAGATATTCTTTGAAAGAATCAGTCATGGAGCCACGTATTCGTTCCTTGAATTTTACCCGAAGACCTTCGAACTGCAACCTTATCCCAAAGGCAATTTTAGCTGGCATCACCTCTGGTACCTGGCGTATCTGTTTTGTTACTCGGTAATTGCTTTGCCCATTTTACTACTGTTGCGAAAGCCATCCGGGCAGCAACTGACGGCTCGTTTAGCGGAATTTTTCTCAAATCCAGTTTGGTTATTACTGCTCCCTACGGCCTGGCATTGGCTTGACGATTATTTGTGGGACGAACGTTTCCCAACAACTAATAATCTTGTACATGACTGGAGGCAACACTGGCATTACCTGAGTCTTTTTCTGACAGGATATGTGTTTTGTACGCAGCAAAAATTCTGGGATACACTGGCTCGTTACCGTTTTCTGACGCTGGGCTTGATGTTAGTTTGTACTACTGGTTTATATGTATTTTTCTGGATCGATCAGCTGAAACTGGAAGGATGGGCCTGGGAGGGGTATCAGTTCTTTAGAACTTTCAATGCCTGGACCTGTCTGCTGACGATTTTCGGCAATGGGTATTATTACCTCAATTTTCGAAATCGGTTTTTGGAATATGCCAATCAGGCGGTTTACCCCTTTTATATTCTACACCAAACCATCACGGTAACGGCTGGTTATTACCTGGCTCCCTTGACTATGGCCTGGCCAATAAAGTTTTTCATTCTGGCTGGTATTACGTTTGGAGGGTGTTGGTTGTTGTATGAATTAATCATCAGGCGTTTTTACCTGACTCGCTTGTTGTTCGGAATGAAAACGAACTCTCGATTGAGGGAAAAGCCCACCAGCCAGCTAATTTCTCAGCCATAAAAAAAGAGAAGCTCAATTGAGCTTCTCTCCGGTTAATCGGGGAAAGGAATGGTCTAGACAGATTCTTCCGGTACCAGATTATTATCTTTTTGGAATTGAGCAGTACGTTCCTCAAATTCCGTATGAATGGCAGTTACTGAATCCAGACAATCTGACAATTTTGTGAACAGATCAGAAACACCGTTTTCCAGTTGTTTATCATTCAACTCAATGTTCTCTACTTCAATCTGACCAATTTTTTTAAGGACAGCAGTCTGGCTGTTTTGAAGGTCGCCTAATTCACGAACTATCTTTTCCATTAACTCAAACTTTGCTAACTTATCCATAAGATCTAGTTCTATTTAGTTTATGTTATGCCTATAGAGATTAAAGTACTATGCCATTTTGATTACGATAAAAATAAATATCTGATTTTCAGTTACTTATTAATTTTACTCAGAAAGAAATTAGGGAATTTTGTAGAAAACCTACCTCTGTAATGAGGTAGTAATACCTATATAACAGACAAAAAGTAAAAGCCGGGCTTTGGACCCGGCTTTCTTACTTATTCGACTTATTTGTCTGCATTGTTCGTACGAGTACTATCCTTGCTCCTTTTTGCCTGTTCGGAAGTAGGAGTGGGATTCATCGGTACGCCTGTCTTATAATTTCGAGGCGATTGACTACGATCCGTGGTGACATATCCAGTAACGGGTGCGGCGGGAACATTCAATTTACCTGCCGTTGAATAAGGACGCTGAGCTTTATAGTTACCAGTAGAAGCAAGGCCAATGTTTTCTTTAACCGAACCATCTCTCTGAACAAGTTCAGTGCCTCTTTGCTGCTGACGAGCTACTGCGGCTTTGTTAGCGTGTTTATAGTTACCCGTGGAATATCCGTGATCTAATTTAGGTTTGTCTTGTGCTCCAGCCATTCCAACCGTTGCGGCCAGAATAGCGGTAATTATATAGCGTTTCATGACTTTATTTCTATTATTCTGTAATTAAACTTTAAAAAAGGTTGTTCCTTAACTAGCTGAACGACCTAATACAAATATAACGAAAATATTTGGATTGAATAGTTAAATTTTCATAAAACATTGTACTATTGATAGATTAAAGAGGTTTTGAAGATAGGATACTTCTATAAAATTTTGTTTTAATGCTATTTGACAAGTTCAGTTTTGAAGCTTTTTTGTTTGAAATGTTATTTTTCTAATAAAAACAAGTTTCAAAACGCCCAATATTTTTTTTAAAAGAAATTTTAACCTCGTTTTTAAGTTTCCAATTTGGAATGCTTTCCACAGAGCTGTTTCCAAACATTCACAACGGGAATTTTCTAGTAAGATTCATCGTTATTTTTATACGAAGCAGGGGCTGCGTTCAGTCCAGTATGCTGAAATAATTAACTTTGCATTTTAAACTAACTAAGTATACACGCAATGGTAAAAGCTGAAATGCTGACCGATAAGGGCACAATGGTAATTGAGCTCTTCGAAAAAGAGACGCCTATTACGGTTAAAAACTTTATTGATTTGTCGGAAAAGGGATTTTATAATGGAGTGAAGTTCCACCGCGTGATACCAAACTTTATGGTTCAGGGTGGCGATCCAACCGGCACGGGTGCAGGCGGTCCTGGGTACTCAATTCCCTGTGAAACGAAAGCCGAGCGTCAGCGTCACGACCGTGGCGTATTGTCGATGGCTCACCGGGGACCTAACACGGGTGGTAGCCAGTTCTTTATCTGTCATAACCGTTCGAATACCGCTCACCTGGATGGCGTACACACGGCCTTTGGTCAGGTAATCGAAGGTCTGGATATCGTAGATGACATCCGTCAGGGTGATGTTATTCAGTCTATCAAAATCGTTCGTGAAGAAGCGTAAGTAATCTTCTCGATCTAAAAAGAAAAGGCCGAATTGCTTCAAGCAATTCGGCCTTTTCTTTTAGTTATCCGCTGGCGTTGCGGGCAGCAATCGTTGGTTGATACCCTTTTCAATCATGGGTAATCCTTCTTCCATCCATTGCGGAGCCGGAGCGTCCTTAAGGTAATGGTCAATGTATTGCCACATGCGAATCGTCCAGTCCTTTTGATTTTTACGAACGCGAAGACCGTGTTTCTCGGTGTTGTAGTTTACCATCCAGGCGGGCTTGCCTAAACGCTTGAGACCCAGGTATAACTCAATACCCTGGTACCAGGGGACGGCATCATCCTCATCATTGTGCATGATCAGAGCGGGTGTCTTCACATTCGGTAAATAGAACAGGGGAGAGTTCTCAATGTACTGAATGGGTTTTTCCCAGATCGTGGCTCCGATGCGGCTTTGCGTATGCTCGTACTGAGCCTGACGACTCAAGCCCGTTCCCCAGCGAATTCCACCGTAGGCACTCGTCATGTTCGCTACAGGAGCACCCGGGACGGCGGTTTTGAAAAGATCCGTTTGGGTAATGAGGTAAGCGGTTTGATAACCACCCCAGCTATGACCAACAATCCCTAAGCGGCTACGATCAATCCAGGAGTTTTCCAGTAATTTCAGCACGCCAGGAATGATACAACGGTAAGCACTCTTGCCGGGGTAACCATCCTGATAAATAATATCGGGAACGAAAACGATATAGCCGTTAGATACCGAGTACGCATAGTTATTACGGGCACTAGCCGTCGGAGCAGGAGTAACGAAGTTGTGAATGTTATCCGATTCTTTTTCGTAGAAATAGGTAATCATCGGATACTTCTTCGTCGTGTCGAAGTCATCGGGTTTGTAAAGCAGACCCTGCAAGGTAACGCCATCGCCATTTACCCAGGAAACCATCTCCACCGTTCCCCAGCGATAGGGCTTCGTTTGCTCACCCAGATTAGAGATTTTACGAATGGATTTAAACGTTAAATCCGTCGCCATCAAATCAGGATACTCCCGGAATGTTGTTTTCGTGAACAGAATCTCGTCGGTATTTTTCGCTTTCGTTACCATCGGAGAAGCTGCAAAATCACCCTGATGTAGCACCGTCATCGTGTTGTTATTCCACTGAGCATAGCCACTTCCTTTGGTCGTGTGATTAAACAGGTGAACGAGCTGAGGCTTGCTCAGATCAACCACGCCCCGATCTTCACGATCCAGGTTAATGAAACGATACGTTTTTTTCTCTTCCCGCCCTTTGGTAATCCGGGTTAGGCTGGAAGGATTGGTCGGGTTCACCGTCCATACGTCAAATTTATCGTAGAGATAAAATACTTCATCGCCCTTGGTCCAGCCAGTTGAGCCGTATCCGCGGGGAAAATCAGGATGATCATCATCTTCGTCGGCAAACTTGCGGTCTTTGGTTAACTGAATGGTTTTCGCGTTTGCAAATGAGTAGGCATACCAGGCCGTATCCGAAAGCGAGAACCAGAACGCGTATTTACCTTCGGGCGAAGTGCGGATATTCCCGCGAATACCTTCACCCAGTAACTTCTTAGATCCGTCTTTGGTAGAAACGACATAGGCATCGTTGAGGCTATTCCAATCCCAGTGCTGATGCGAATACTTTTCATCCGATAACGCAACGACGTAATCAGCATTACCCTCATTTACTGATAATACCTGAGCCATGTCCCGCGTAGCTAATTGCACCAGTTTTCCATCGGCAGGTGTGAATACAGCCGTGTACGAACGACGCTTGTCACGCTCGGCAGTTACTTTCTGCTGGGGTTGAAGCGTATGATCTTTAGGTCCCCAGACTTCTACGCTTACCACTTCTTCAGGTAACAAAGTTGTATCGGCCAGGGCAGGTTTGGGAGCGGTTCCGAAGAATAGTTTCGAACCATTTTTAGCGAAAGCCAGCGGAGCGTCACCGCTTACCAGCCAGCCTTTATTACCCGGCTGGTTGGTTTCGTCAGCTACTTTACGAGCCAGTGATTCGCCCGATTTCCAGTAGTACAGCTTATGGTAATGAACCAGTGATTTGGCGTTAGTATCAGGATCTGTTACAAAAGCCAGTTGATCGCCAGCTTCATCGAAGGTTAACTTCTTGGTTTTACCCTTGCCTTCGTATACTTTCTGCGAAGAACCATTAGCCAGATCAACCACGTAAACTGCTGGCGTTTTCACTGTGCTGTCGTTACCAGTTGTTACGTACGCAAAGCGTTTGCCGTTTTTGCTGAATTCGTAAGTAGTCACAAAACCGTAAGAAGTTTGCGAACCCGTTTTCAGGTTTTTCAGAACGACCTGATACCCGTTTTCTTCGGATTCCTTCTTCGCTGCTTTACGGCCAGCACCCCGGCGAGCCGTCGTATCCCGTTTTGCCGCAGGAGTTTCCAGCTGATAGGCTAAAAATCCACCCGCTTTTTCCGGTAACTGGAAGGAATTGACTTTTGGAATTTTAGTTACCTGACTCGTGGCGAAGCTGTAGATACCCAATGAATCTTTGGGCATATCTTCGCGTTTCTTCTTTTTCTTCTTTGCGTCGCGAACGGCCGCTTGCTGAGGCTTGATTTTGAAAACAGCGATGTCTGAATCAAAACCTAACTGAATATCAGCCGCCCGGTGAACGGAATCAATTTTGTTCTTTTTGAGCCCATAAAACACAGCGGCTCCATCGCCTTCCTGCGGGTTAGCCGTATAAACGGCCCATTCGCCATTATTAGTGAGATTGCGATAGGTAATGGACTTCCAGCCGTCGTACACGCTATGCGTCAGGGCTTGTTTAGGAGTAGGGGGGGCAGGTAATTTTTTGCCTTTCTTTTGACCATACGCCAGCGTGGTCAAAACCAACAGTGGCAGGAGTAAAAGATTTCTCATAAGTGATGAATGAATCGATTTCGAAGCATTGAATATAGGGTAAAGTAGAGAGAGCCGGTGAAAGTACTCGACTGGCCCCGAAAATGTTACGACCAAAAAGTATGCTTCTCTAATCAGTTCTATTCAATCGCTGAAAAATGAAGGGTATTCCGAATTAGATTTGGCTATCTAACAAAAAAGCACTTCGGGGTTTTCCTCGAAGTGCTTTGAAGTAAGAAGTATTTGGTTATTACCATTTCATCCAGCGAGCCGTATAATTCTCGGCATCTCTGGAAAACCGTAACAGGTATAAGCCAGAAGGAACGGGTAAGGAACCAATGGCTAACTCAGACCGACGACCCGACGCTTGTCCTTCCCAGAAAATCCGGCCGGCAGAATCCAGCAGAGTAACCGCGTAGGTATTATTCTGATCATTGAAAGGTAACTCTACTACCGGGTTCTTGGAACCCGTACTTGGGTTAGGAATAATCCGAACGCCCGGTCCCTTGCGATAGGCCTGAACGGCTTGTGCCGCTTTCAGGTAGTTGGGAACGCCGAACCCAAGGAAGCTGTCGGGGTTATCATTCTGACTGGCCGAACGTTTGAGCATGGTAATAATCTCCATATTCGTAAGGTAAGGGTAGGCTTGCCAGAAACTAGTAGCCATACCTGCCAGCAGGGGTGAGGCGAAGGAAGTTCCGCTTCCTGAAGCCAGCTGACCGTTCATAGCATTATTTATAACATTGCCGGCCCCCAGGGCTGATAAGTCAGGTTTAATACGCCCGTCAGAAGTAGGACCAATGGAGCTGAAACTGGCCCGGGCCATGTGAGCATCTACGGCTCCAACGGCAATAATAGAATCGGCATCAGCTGGAACCGTGATGTAACGCCAGGAGTCACTTCCTTCGTTGCCGGCTGCCACTACCACCAGCATACCCGTTTGAGCGGCCCATTTCGCAGCTCGTGAGGATAAAGCTTTTTTACCATTCAAGTCCTGGTAGGTATAATTCGTCGCGGCATTATCAAAGGTAGAATAACCCAGAGATGAGTTAATGACATCGACGCCTACGCTATCAGCGTATTCGGCTGCTGCCAGCCAAAAGGCTTCTTCCTGACGCTTTTCGCCGGAGTTATCTTCCGTATGTAATAATAAGTAAGAGGCTTTGTAAGCGGTTCCGATCAACTGGCCGGGCAGATACGCCGCCATAAGCGAGAGTACATTATTACCGTGCGTTCCCTGATCGTATACATTAGTATTATTGGCTACAAAATCATAGGTGCCAATGATTCGGTTTTCGTCAAATAGATGCTTAAATGCGGCCTGTGTATTTACACTCAGAAAACCATTATCAATTACTGCTACCTGCATACCTTCCCCGTGAAAACCCCGAGCGTGCATAGAGTCTACCCGCATCTGGCCGATTTGGGTTTGAGAATAGCCGTAATTCAAGGGTTCAGCTTTGGAGGGCATGGGTGGAAGGTCCAGCGGCTTAATTTCACCATAAGCTTTGCTTCCACTTTTGCTGGAGGAACCTGTAGGTACGGCACTCAAAGGAACGTTTCCATCATTCCCGGCTACAAAATCCAGGGTTTTGATATCGTCGAGTTGTTGGGGAGTACATTCTGCTAAGACACCATTTGCCCAGCGGGTTTTGTACCAGATTTTAGCTCCTTTTTCGCGAATGGCCTGAATGTAAGCAGGGTTCGGGGGGAGGTCCTGTTGAGAAATAACAAGGTTCTGTTTGAAGCGTCGCTCGATGGAACGCTTGGATAAAAACTCCTGTGGACGATTGACGTCATAAGGTGAATTGCTTTTATCCTTGAAAAGAATAAGGTATTTAGCTGTGGTCTGGGCCTCAGTGGAAAAACAGGCACCCACCAGTAGGGTAACCGCGGTGAACGCAACCCGGGACCAACGAAAACTATTCTTTACCATAACTTGAAATTTGCTGAATGAAGCGTGTACCAAACTCAATTTTCTTTTGACCAAAGCAGTTTGCACTTTGGCAGTAATAAAGCTCCGTTTGTTCCCGACGGATTAAGCCAATTCCTTTCGCATAGGTTTCCTGACGATTCAGGAAATCAATTTCGGTAGATTTTGACTCCTGCAAAACGGTAACAGTCTCGGGAAAATTGTTGGTTCCCACCGTCAGTGCCTCATTGATTTTTGCAACCCGGTATTCCTTTGCATCCCGACCGTTTAACTGATTTCCATTCCACCGCTGATCGAGGTACGTTGGAAAAGCCAGTTTCACGTAAGCAATGTTATTTTCAGTACGAATGGCCTTATCCAGCGTTCGCCGGGCCGTCCAGACGGAATCCATAGTCCAGGCTTGTGCTTCGGTATTTCGCCGGAATCGTTCAATACGAAAAGCGGTTTGACCGTCCAGTGCCGGGAATGAATCGGCTACAACTTCCTTGATTTGATATCGGCTAACGGCAGAATCCTGAGCAATGGCATATTGGGTCGCTGTAACGTCATAGACAATAAAAGCTCCTTTCTCAAGGGGAAAATATTCATACCCGGCCGATTGGGGATCATTTCTGGACGGATTACAGGCCCATAGAGCCAGTCCAACAAGAGCAAAGACAAATAACTTTTTCATACCAAAGCAGAAGGTAGTGGCTGACAGGCCAAAGGCCCGTCGGTACTCGGATGATGGGTTAGATATAAGGATTGGACGTAACGTTAAAAAGTTTGAAAGAAGCAGAAGCTCTACCTCTTTCAAACTTTTCATGACTAAATATAGGAGAATGATTTCGATAAACGATTACCGCTTGGTAACGAATCAAATTATTCCCATTCGATCGTTGCGGGTGGTTTCGACGAAATATCGTAAACGACGCGATTGACCCCTTTTACACGATTAATAATATCATTGGAAACTTCCGCCAGGAATTCATAGGGAAGGTGTACCCAGTCAGCGGTCATGCCGTCTACGGATGCTACGGCCCGAAGAGCCACTACGCGTTCATAGGTACGCTCATCGCCCATTACGCCGACGGATTGAACGGGAAGAAGGATAGCTCCCGCCTGCCAAACCTGGTCGTACAAGCCTTTTTCTTTCAGTTTATTAATGAAAATGGCGTCTACTTCCTGCGTAATGGTCACTTTTTCCTCAGTAATGTCACCCAGAATCCGGATGGCTAACCCAGGACCGGGGAAGGGGTGACGACCCAGGATATTTTGAGTAATGCCTAACTCGCGACCCACGCGACGTACTTCATCCTTAAATAAGGTACGCAGGGGTTCCACGATTTGTAGTTTCATGAAGTCTGGCAGACCACCCACGTTATGGTGAGACTTGATCGTTGCCGAAGGTCCTTTCACCGAAACGGATTCAATAACGTCGGGATAAATGGTTCCCTGACCTAACCAGCTTACGTCTGTGAGCAGGTGAGCTTCCTGATCGAATACTTCGATGAACGTACGACCAATGGCTTTACGTTTTGCTTCGGGATCAGATAAGCCTTCCAGGGCTTTATAGAATTGGTCTTTCGCCTGTACGCCTTTGATGTTCAAGCCCATGTCTTCGTAGGAATGAAGAACCTGCTCGAATTCGTCTTTACGAAGAAGACCGTTATCTACGAAAATACAGTACAGGTTAGGTCCGATGGCCCGGTGTACCAGCATGGCTGCTACCGTAGAATCCACACCACCCGATAAAGCCATTACTACTTTATCGTTACCTAATTTTTCTTTGAGTTGAGCTACCGCTTCTTCTACGAAGTTAGCGGGAGTCCATTCCTGCTTGCAGCCACAAATCTCGACGAGGAAGTTTTTGAGAACTTCTTTACCTTCCAGCGAATGCGTGACTTCGGGGTGGAACTGGATACCATATGTTTCTTCCCCTTCAATTTTGAAGGCAGCTACGCGAACGGATTCCGTAGAACCGATGATTTTAAAATGATCAGGAATGCTGACAATCGTATCTCCATGAGACATCCAAACCTGAGATTCAGGCGTCAGGTTTTGCAGCAAAATCGAGCGATTCTGATCGTCCGAATGCAGCATGGCCCGGCCGTATTCACGGATTTTGGAAGGAGCTACTTCTCCGCCCGAGCTCTGAGCCAGTAACTGAGCTCCGTAACAAACACCTAATAAAGGTAATTGTCCACGGAATTGCATCAGATCCGGTTTAGGAGAATCTTCATCCCGAACCGAGCAGGGGCTACCCGACAGAATGACACCTTTTACCGTTGAATCCAGCTCAGGGAAATGATTATACGGATGGATTTCGCAGTACACGTTGAGTTCGCGAACGCGACGGGCGATCAGCTGCGTATATTGCGAACCAAAATCAAGGATGAGAATTTTTTCAGTCATGTGAGTACCGACAATTGGTCAGTAAGTAATCTGGATAAAAAAAGTTTCAAGTTTGAAAGGTTAGATGTGGTTAGAAGCTGACATAAAATCAAACTTTAAACGTTTCTAACGTAATCAAACATTTATAAAGGGTAGAGTAAGTACTTCTTCCGCAAGGCTTTGTAATGATTTAAAGCCGGTTCCCAACTTTTTCGGATCTGAGCTTCCGTTTTTCCTTCCTGCATCTGTTTTCGAAGCTGATCTGATCCGGCCAGCTGATCAAAAGCTTTCGTACGATTGATGAATTTACTTTTATCGGGAGCTTTCGAATAAAAATCCAGGAGATATTTCAGGGTAAAGCCTTCTTTATGGGCATCTACTTTACGTAAATCAAGACCGTAGCAAAGCTGACCTTCATGGGGAGGATTCATGGCTCCAGGTTTATCGACGGGCGTAAATTGATACTTGCCAAAGGAAGGAGACGTTCCGCCAATAACCTGAAACTGCGTATCCGTTCCACGTCCCACGCTGATTTCTGTACCTTCGAACAAACAAATGGAAGGATATAATAGAATGCTTTGCTGGTTAGGCAAATTCGGCGAGGGTGGAATGGGCAAGGTGTAAGGCGTTTGGTGCGTATAGTTCAGGCATGAAACCGTCAAGAGCGAACACTTAACGCCATTCTTCAGCCAGCCTTCTTCATTAATCATATGGGCGAGTTCGGCAACCGTACATCCGTGTACAACTGGAACGGGATTTAAACCGACAAAGGATGCAAATTTTCGATCGAGTACTGGGCCATCTACTACATGTCCAGTCGGGTTAGGTCGATCCAGAATTAATACTGTTTTGCCTTGTTCAGCGGCCGCTTCCATGATGTAATGCATGGTTGAGGTATAGGTATAAAAACGAGCACCTACGTCCTGAATATCAAACAGTAAAATGTCTAAATCCTTAACCTGCTCAGCGGATGGTTTATGATTGGCCCCATAGAGTGAAACCACAGGAATGCCGGTTTTGGCATCTACCGAGCTGGAGACTTTCTCGCCCGCGTCGGCTTTTCCACGAAACCCGTGTTCAGGACCAAAAATCGTTTTGATCTTGATGCCTAAGGCCAACAAAGAATCCGCCAAATGCGTTTGATTAGGAAACGTAGACGTATGGTTAACAACCAGCCCAATGTTTTTTCCCTGAAGCAGGGGTAGGTATTCGGCGGTACGCTCAATACCGAGCGTAGGCCTGGAGGAATGTTGTGCCTGGGATTGCACAACCATGGTAAAGAGCGAAAAAACAGCCAGCAGGCAGGATATGCGAAGCGAAACCATGTGCAAATTTCGGGTGAAAGAACCGAAAAACCAACGCTAAATTTGTAAAAGCATCGAAACTGCTACTTTTGCAGATTCAGTATATACTAAAAAATAGGATCAGGTAAGCGTTTTCAAGTGCCAGCTTTATCGTTTGCAGTTATCAGTTACAGTAAAATTACTTCATTGAATACAGGAAATGGACACTAGCAGACAGCAAGCGGAAAACGAACAACTGACACCTGAAAACTAAATTACCCTTGAACTTTCCCCGTTTTATCGCCGCCCGCTTACGTCGCCGCACGGAACAGCGTCTATTCTCTTCGACGGTTACCCGCATCGGAATTGCCAGCATCGCGATTGGCTTGGCGGTTATGATTCTGGCTTTTGCGGTCCTGCTTGGTTTTAAAGGAACCATTCAGGAGAAATTATTCAGTCTGTCGGCTCACCTGAAAGTGACCCGTTATACTCTGAATCAATCGTATGAAGAAACGGCCTTACCACGACATTCAAAGCTAAGCGAAAGTTATAAAACCTTACCTCTGGTACGCCACTTGCAGATGGTGGCTCATAAAGCCGGAATACTTAAAACACCAGAAAACTTACAGGGCGTTCTATTTAAAGGCGTAGGGAGCGACTTTGACTGGGAGGTTTTCCGGCAAAATCTGGTCGACGGTAAGCTTCCTGACTTTAAGAGTGATACTTCTGATTCCAAGGAGGTTATCATTAGCCGGAACATTGCTAATCAGTTGCAGTTAAAAACGGGCGATGGGGTCGTGATTTATTTCATTCAGAATCCACCACGACCTCGGAAACTGAAAGTGACGGGTATTTACGAAACGGGTCTGGAAGAATTAGATAAGCAACTGATTCTGGGTGATGTGAGGTTAGTTCAGAAACTCAATGGATGGGGGCCGGATACCGTGGGAGGGTATGAAATCTTTGTGAAAGATTTTAATCGAATTAAGGAAGCTGAAGCTCAGATAGTTAAGGTGTTAGAGCCGGAGCAGGACCTACGCACAGTAATAGATGAGTATTTACCTTTATTTGATTGGCTTAGTTTGCTGGATCGTAATCTGACGGTGTTCCTGACATTGATTCTGTTTGTGGCCAGCTTTAATATGGTTTCGGTACTGCTCGTATTAATCATGGAACGGATCCCGATGATTGGCTTATTGAAGGCCTTAGGTAGCCCTAACTGGCAAATCCGGAAGATATTCCTGTGGCAGGGTATTTCCATGATTATAAAGGGATTATTAATAGGTAACGTGATAGGTATAGGCTTATGTTTAATACAACAAAAGTATCGTCTATTTCCACTCGATCCCGAGAACTATTACATGAGTTATGTCCCCATTGAAATCAACTGGCCTATCGTTTTGGGTCTGAATATTACTATCCTTTTACTAGTAACTTTAGTACTCATCTTACCTACATTTATTATCGCCAGAATGAAGCCGGTAAAAGCAATTCGCTTTTCTAAATAAAGTCCACAGACAAAAGTTTATGAATTATAGTATGAGTTAACATAAATACAAGGTTTTGTTAATTGTAGTCTAGATAATGACATAAATTCAGATTTTCATATATGAAATTTAGTCATATGTGTTATTTTTGAAAAGTATGTCCAGCTTTTTAATTCATTATCTAGTCATGATTTATTAAATAAAGTCTTTGTTAACCTAAAACTATAAAGATCATTCCCTGAATTCAGTTTTAGGACGATGATTTCTGGGACTTGAAGTATGAAATATGAGACGATTTTAAGGACTCGTCAATTTAACAATTCTACCACTTTAACTCTTTGGTTAACCATAGCTGCATTCGGAACATATTTCTGCATGTTTGCTTTTAGAAAACCATTTACAGCAGCCACATTTAACGGCCTGCAACTTTGGGGCATTGACTATAAAATAGTACTGGTTGTTACGCAGATTTTAGGATACGCAGCTGCAAAAGGAACGGGTATTAAATTTATTTCAGAAACTCGTCCTCAGGATAGGTCCAAATATATATTACTGGTGATAGGAGTGGCTGAAGCAGCTCTTCTGCTATTTGGTGTTGTTGCCTATCCCTATAACTGGCTCCTTCTCTTTATCAATGGGTTTGCCCTTGGAATGGTCTATGGACTCGTCTTCGGATTCCTGGAAGGCCGTCGTATAACCGATATACTAGGAGCCGGACTTTGCCTGAGTTTTATTGTAGCATCAGGTGTAGTCAAGTCAATTGGTCTTTGGGTGTTAGGATCGGGCGTTGCATCCATGTGGATGCCTGCCACCGTAGGTTTCCTTTTTATACCCCTGCTGGTTCTTTTCGTATGGATGTTGCATGTGTCTCCTCCGCCCACGGTGGAAGACGAGCGTGATCGAAAACCCAGATTGCCCATGACTCCTCAGGATCGGCGTTTCTTTTTCCGTTCTCTGGCTCCTGGCCTTCTCATGCTGATCTTTATCTACGTTCTGATTTCAATGCTACGGGACATCCGGGACAATTTTGCCATTGAAATGTGGCAGGAACTTGGATCGTTAACCCCCCAGATTCTCACGACAACAGAAAGCTGGATTGGCATAATAGTTACAGTATTGGTAGGCTTGAGTTTTCTGATTAAGAGCAATAAAGCAGCCTTTGGAATGAATCTTTTCATCATTTCTGCAGGTAGCGTTATTATTCCTACAGCTTCGTGGCTTTTTGAAAGCGGACAGCTTTCCTCAGTGCTTTGGATGACACTGGTTGGTTTAGGAATATACCTGATTTATGTCCCTTTTAATGGAATTTTATTTGAGCGATTGATTGCTCTTCGAGAAGAAAAAGCCAACGTTGGATTTTTATTTTATACCGCTGATTTCATTGGTTATATAGGAAGTGTTAGTGTCCTTTTATTTAAAAACTTTGGTCGTTCTGATTGGTCTTGGCTACGGTTCTATATAGGATTAACCTATTTTATTCCAATTATTTCAATGGCTTTATTGATCACTTCATCGTTTTATTTTTTTCGCAAAATCAATTAATCCTTTTTCTTTTTTTATTAACAATCGCCAATCAATTTATTTAGCTTAAATCTATGAATGAGGACGTCTTAATACAGATTAGTAGTCAGTTAAAAGATAAAAGAAAAAGCCAGGGAATAACTCTGCAGGAACTAGCTAATAGAGCAGAAGTTAGCAAAGCTTTAATTTCGCAAATTGAAAATAATCGTACGATTCCGTCATTACTCGTATTGATTAATCTTATTCGTTCGCTGGGTTTAGATCTTAATATTTTCTTTGATGAGATAGCTAAAAATTCAGCTAATGGACAGCTTGTTATTCGTCGAAAAGAAGAGTACCAGACCTTTTATAAGGAAGATAGTAATGCTTTCATTTATAAGAGGATATTGACGAAAAGTATCTCTGGATTAACGCTCGATTTAGTACTGCTGGATGTATTACCTAATGCACAAAGAGAAAGCATGATTACTACAGAAGCGTTTGAATTTAAATACATCATTAAAGGTGAAATTGAATATACGGTAGGAGATGAAACGCATCTTTTAAAAGAAGGAGATTCCCTATTTTTTGATGGAAGAGTTCCTCATAAGCCAAGAAATACTCAAAATGAACCGGCTCAGATGCTAGTCGTTCATTTTTTCGCAGAAAAAGCTTAATTGATATTTTTTCAAGGTGGAGTACACCGGATATTAAAGGCGTCTATCAATTTGTTCACAACGGCTTAAAACTGAGGTAATCTTTGGGAGGTACTTTTGCTACCGTGATTAAGCTAATTTATCTGACCCGGCTTCTCATTAAATATGGTTAAGTGAATGAAACGATAACAAAAGCGGCAGAACTTTGTCCTGCCGCTTTTTATGTTTTCTGAAGTCGGAATGTGTTCAATAACAGGCGTTTATTTAATTACTTCCACTGATGAAAGGTTTTGAAATGCAGGCTACGGTTGATGCCATCCTGGGTTTGTATGAATCCTATGATGATTATGTTAGTGAGCATCGCAAGGTGCTGGAACACTCCATACAGGTAGCTCAATTAGCCGAAGAAGAGGGCTACGATGATGAGGTAATTCTGGCTGCCTTTTTTCATGATATTGGGTATCTGCTTCCCAGTCATACCAGCGAGTCGAAGCGTTCGTACGGACAAATTGGTTCTGATTATTTGCGAGCCAATGGTTTTTCTGAGAAAGTAGCCCAGGTGGTTATTATGCAGACAGAAGCTCATCGCTATTTAGCCTGGAAGTTCCCTGAGAAACAATTAGCTCTGCTAAATTCTTGTTTATTAGCCGAAGATATAATGTCTGAAAAGGAAGCTAAAACGTACGAAAAAAATCCATACTTTTTTCTGAGTTTAAAAGTAAATGAATGGGATAGTAATACCCGTTATTCGTCTACTGTACATTTTGATCTGGATTATTATAGAGAAATTGCACTAAATCATTTACAGCGTAATTTATCCTAGACAGTCTGATGAACATTAGATTAAAGCAGAGTAGACGTATGTTAATATAAATAACATTATATGTTTATAAATTAGTTATGATATATGTTTTAGTATTTATAAAGTATTTTTTATCTAATTCGTCAGTTTGTGTAGATATGTACCATTTATGTTTTATAGAATACGAAATAACTTTACTATTGTTATTATACATTCTTTCTGTAAAAATAGATTACCCGTAACTAGGATCACCATTGAATGAGTAATATAAGTATCATTGACACTCGCTTATTAATCTAAAGCGTATGTACTCTTTAGTTCAGTACTTCAATTTGCATGAAACACACATTATTAAAGAAAAGAATAGTAGTATTTAAGAAGAAAATAGATGATTGTTCAATAAAGTAAGATTTAAAACCCCAATAGAGAGGTTATTACTATTAGTTTTAAAACCTCTCTATTAGAATCATTAAAAAAGACTATTAAAGTTGCCAGCGTTCACCGATGGCTTCTTCGCTGCGTTTCCAGAGTAATTGAGCATTATAATCATTCACATCCCGATTGAGCGTTCGGGCTGGTTTTGATTTAGAAAAATAGCCTCCATTATAGGATTTGGGTAAGTCGGCAGTAGCCAGGAAGATAGAGGTTTGAGCTCCTTCTTCTGTTGTAATCATAAAGGGTCTTAGGATACCAAAGCCGTATTTCCACCAGTCCGTAAAATTTCGGCCAAACTGAGTATTGACAACTCCAGGATGCACGGCATAAGCCGTTACATTTTTCCCTTCCAAACGATTGGCTAACTCTTTAGTGAATAAAAGATTGGCAAGTTTTCCATCACCATAAGCTGACCAGATGTTCATTTTAGCGTTGTGCTTCAGGAAAAAGCGACGACTCTTACCCATCGCGTGGGCTGCCGAAGATAGATTAATGATTCGTCCCTGGCCACTGGCCTCCAGCAAGTCAATGAGTTCTAACGTTAAGAGAAAATGACCGAGGTGATTGGCTACAAAACTCTTTTCATAGCCTTCACGGGTAAATTCAATTTGAGCCGGAGCATAACCGGCATTATTGATCAGGCAATCGATTCGGTCATAGTTGGCGTGAATCTGTTGGGATGCCTGACGAATGGAATCCATATCCGTCAAATCAGCAAAAAATAAATCAATTTGGGCCTGAGGTGATTTTTCCAGGATCTGCTTCCGTGCTTTTTCTCCTTTTTCACGAGAACGAAGCAAAAAGATCAAAGTAAAACCTTGACGAGCAAGAGCCTGTGCTGTAGCCAGACCTAAACCGGAGTTAGCTCCGGTGATGAGAGCAATACGAGACATAGCCATAAAAATGATACCTCGGGATTAGTAAAAAAAATCGGCCATGTGTATAAAACATTGAACCCACCAAGGAGGTGGGTTCAATGTTATGGGTTGGATAGCAATATATTTAAGAAGTAGGAAGGGGAAGGTTGGACTGGCAATAAAGGATATGGGTATTTTCTACATTATGATTCTTCACTTTTGTTTTCATGGCTTTTTTACACAAGCATATATATAGGAAGGCTGAAGGTTGACCGCACAAAACTGGACCGAATTTTTCGGATATGATTACGTAGAAATACCTGTTTTGCTCAAAGAATTGTAATAAAATGTGTCCTAATTAAGGGAAGTTGGAAGGTAGGTACTATGTATTGCATAGTTCTATCCATAAAATAGTCCGTTGGTCCATTGGCATTAACCATCTGCCCCAATTGGCTTCACTGGCTTTAAAATACTGCCGAATTTTGAAGCATCAATAAGGAAGCAAACAAGGCTTCAGTAGTCCATAACCAAATTATAAATCCTATAGCCATGAACCGCTTAGAACGCATTCCTTCGCAAAAAATGATTGGTGGAGTAGCTGCCGGACTGGCCGCTTACCTAAACATCGACGTAGCCCTGGTTCGGGTATTGTTTGTTTTAGGAGCCATCTTTACTCATGCTCCTTTCATCATTGCTTATATCATTCTCTGGATAGCCTTACCCAAACGTCTGGACGGCACTTACGCTACTGCGTATACTCCTACTGAGCAAACTCAGAAAAGTAATAATAGCCGGGCCTGGGGAATTGTAGCGATCCTGTTGGGAAGCATTTTCTTACTTGATGAATTTACCTGGTGGTTTAGCTGGCATAAATTCTGGCCTGTAATCTTCATCATCGCTGGATTGTGCATTGTCTTCAAAGATCAGATTCGAGAAAAAATAGCTCAGTAATTTGTATCTTCAACTTGAGCGAACAGGAGTAATGCCCTTCATGAAGGAATTATCCTGTTCGCTTTAATAGATTCATTTTTCGGTAACCAAAACAGTACGGATATGAAACCCTCCCGAGTGATAGTAGGTGTAGCTTTTATTGCTTTCGGTCTAATTAAACTAGGCGATGAATTGGGATTCTATGAGTTTGACTGGTTTTCGTTTCGGCGATACTGGCCCGTGTTGCTGATTCTGTGGGGTGTTTGGATGCTGGTAAGAGATAAGCCCCAGCAGCCTTATGAGCCACCTGTTTCCAGTACACATTTCCCGGAGGATCCTCAGATGACGTATACGCCGCCAACGCCTGAACCTCCTCAATCTACCTATACGCCCCCGACTCCTGGAACTCCTCAGACACCTGAACCTCCACATCAGCCTCTTTAATGCATTTGTAATCTACTCAACCGCACCGTTTGTGCCATTCTGATATGAACTCAAAAAATCTAATACTGGGATTAGTCTTTGTTCTGCTAGGGTTTCTATTCCTGGGCAGAAATCTGGACTGGTCTGACTTTCACTTTAGAGAAGTATTCCGCTTTTGGCCTTTATTGTTTGTCGTGCTGGGCGTAAACATGATCTGGGGTAAGTCGAATCGTAGTGTAACGGTGATAACGCTGATTTTAATTGGCCTTGCCATTCCTGCTTTCATTGCCATGAAGGTTCGGGACAAGGTCAGAGATAATATAGAGATCGAAGGAACATGGAGCGACGACGAGGATTCGGACGACGCTGATGATAATGGCGAAGTTCAGTCATATGGGGGGGGAAAACAGTACCTGGCTGAACCCATGACCGACAGTATTGAATCGGCCACGTTTAGACTGGAAGGAGGAGCCGCGGAATTTACGATGGGAACTACCGAAAAAGAACTGGTAGAAGCAGATGGGGATCTGAATTTTGGTAATCTTTCCCTGAAAGGCATCAGTGGAAATGGCTCAAACGAAGTGGTGCTGAATATGAAGGGAAAGGGCAAGTGGAAAATGAAAGAGCACTCCCATAATGATGTTGCCATTCGCCTGAATCCTAAGCCCGTGTGGGATCTGGATATGCAGGTAGGAGCGGGGAAAGTAGATTTTGATCTAACGCCTTTCAAAGTTCAGAAAGTACGCCTCAAAACTGGAGCTGCTGAAATGGATCTCAAACTAGGCGACAAAGTAGATCTGGCTGATATTGATGTCAATGCTGGATTAGCAAGTGTAAAGATTCTCATTCCTGAAGGCGTAGGCTGCCGGGTAACCACTAACGGAGCCCTGACGGACAAGAAATTCAATGGTTTCATTATGAACGGAAATCATTACGAAACGTCAAACTATAATTCTGCTACCAAAAAGATTAACATCAAATTCAACGGCGGCATGGCCGAATGGGAAGTGGAAAGATATTAGCGTTGTCAGTTTTCTGTTTTCAGTTGCTGTAATAAAAATAAAAGTCCCGTCTCAATCAAACGGAGACGGGACTTTTATTTAACGTAGCATATAACTGAAAACTGAAAACCGACAACTGAAAACTACCGCAGGGCTTTCGTAATCCAGCCTCCGCCAATCACGTCGTCACCTTCATAAAATACGGCGGCCTGACCGGGAGCTAAGCCCGTTACGGGTTCGTGGAAGCTTACTTCCATCTGGTTACCCGTCTGCGTGATTAACGCGGGCGTTCCTTCGTGTTTATAACGAATTTTCGTAATGGTTTCCATCGGTTGAGTAATCTTCGCGTATTTCTGAAGATTCAACTGACTCACCATCATGCCGGTGCGTTCCAGATCACGATCACGACCTAATACCACCTCATTAGTATCTTTTTTAATTTCGGTAACAAAAGCGGGGTAACCTAGTGCAATACCCAGACCTTTCCGCTGACCGATGGTATAAAAGGGATACCCTTCATGTTTACCTAATACTTTCCCTTCCTGATCGATGAAGTTACCCCCGGCTACTTCCGCTTCCAGGGTAGGAATGCGGCGTTTCAGGAATCCCCGGTAATCGTTATCAGGTACGAAACAGATTTCGTAACTCTCGGCTTTCGTCGCTAATTCGAAGAAACCTCGTTCTTTTGCCATTTCGCGGATTTCGCTCTTACGGAAATTTCCCAGTGGAAGTTTCGTTCGTGACAGACTTTCCTGCGATACGCCCCAGAGTACATAACTCTGATCTTTCCAGGTATCCAGGCCTTTTGAAACCACGTGACGACCGTGCGACGGACCGCCATTTTCTTCCCGCAGGTTTGCATAATGGCCCGTCGCGATAAATTCACAATCCAGTTTGTCGGCCCGGCGAAGCAGAGCATCCCACTTGATGTGCGTATTGCAGAGTACGCAGGGGTTAGGCGTACGACCTTCCAGATATTCACCCGTAAAGTGGTCAATTACGTAATCCCCAAATTCGTTTCGGATATCCAGAATATAATGTGGAAAGCCTAATTGAACGGCTACGTTCCGGGCATCATTAATGCTATCAAGACTGCAACATCCCGTTTCTTTTTTTGTACCTCCGGAACTGGCGTAGTCCCAGGTTTTCATCGTCATGCCGATGACTTCGTAGCCTTTTTCGTGCAGCAGAACCGCTGCCAGTGAAGAATCAATACCGCCACTCATGGCGACCAAAATACGTCCGTGTTTGCTCATGCGAATCGGCCAGGGTTCAAAGCCCTGCGATTATTGGTTAATAGTAGAATTCTGGAAACTGGGTTTGCCAGAAAAAAATTCACGGACAAAGGTAATACTTTTTGTCCGCTAGACGCTTTCTGGATTAAGAGGCTCAAATTTCAGCCTTAGTAAAGCAGGTCATTGCTTAAGGTTGTATTAAAATATAATTTTCTTTAGAAAAGCATTTGTTTAAACCTTTAAACAGTCTTAGTTTTACGCAAAAAAGTACAGAACAGGTTTTCCATGAAAAAAGTCTTGTTACGCGATGTAGCTGAAAAAGCGGGCGTTTCAATCGCCATGGTTTCCTATGTCCTGAATGGTCAGAAAACGGATCGGATTAATAAAGATACAGCCCAACGGATTCGGAATGCTGTTGAGGAATTAAACTACCGCCCCAATTTTCTGGCTCAAAGCCTGAAACTTAAAAAGACGTTTAGTCTGGGTTTTATAGCCGCAGATATAGCCAATACCTTCTCTTCACAACTCGCTCGCATCATTAGTGACGAAGCCGACCAAGCAGGATATGCTTTGATCATCGGCAGTTCGGATGAAAGCAAGCCCCGCTTCGAGCGTTTAATCAACCAGTTATTGAATCGTCAGGTCGATGGTCTGATTTTAGCGGCTCCCGAAGGGTCAGATGAACTCATCAAAGCCTTACAGGACCGGAAAATTCCGCTGGTTCTAATTGACCGCTATTTCCCGGAGCTGTCGGTAAGCAGCGTGAGCGTCAATAACTACCAAGCCTCTTTTGATGCTATGAGCCAGTTAATGAAGGACGGGCGAAAAAAAATTGGCATTCTGGTGTATGATACGACCTTACATCACCTGAACGAGCGGGTGCGGGGAGCTCAGGATAGTATCATTCATAGTGATTCAGTAAGTTACGAGTGTCATTCTATCCAGGAGGATCTTATAGAACAAGAAGTTCCGGCTGCCATAGCCGCGATGTTGAACGAAGGTGTTGATGCCATTTATTTTACCAGTAACAAGCTCGGCATTGCAGGCATGCGTTACTTGATGAATCATCAGATTACCGTTCCAACGCAGGTGTCTACCCTGTTTTTTGATGAAACGGAAGTCTTTGACTTTTATCCCAGCCCTTTACCCTTCATTCGTCAGCCCTTAGCTGATATGGGTAAAAAAGCAGTGGAGCTACTATTTAAGCAAATGAACGACGCGACTCTTCCTGCGGAGGCATGTGTTCTTGAAACGTCATTAGTACAGTCTCATTTAAATGTTGATCAGTAACCTTCGGGTGTTTTTTATTCTCTGTTTGTTTAAACGTTTAAACAGTTTAAAACTATGTTAACTAAACCTACTGTTGTATGCTTTGGAGAAATACTTTGGGACATTTTTCCTGAAGGACAAAAAGCCGGAGGAGCTCCATTTAATGTAAGCTATAACCTTCACAAACAGGGTGTTAATAGTCGGATGGTAAGTCGGGTGGGGAAGGATGCTTTGGGGAAGGAATTATTGGATCTGATCCAAAGCTGGGGTGTGCCTACGGAAGATATTCAATGGGATGAAGCGTTGCCAACAGGCACTGTTTTGGCCCGAATTGACGAAGATAATGAAGCTCACTACGACATTATTCAGAATGTAGCCTGGGACTACATTCGGTGTACACCGGCCAATGAAGAACTTATACGGAATTCGGCTGCCTTTGTATACGGCAGTTTGGCGATTCGGCAGGAGACTTCACGCGAAGCTTTATATCAGTTACTCGAGGTAGCTCCCTTCAAAGTATTTGATATTAACCTTCGGCCCCCTTTTTACACCCCCGAAGTACTGGAGTATCTGCTGGGAAAGGCCGACATGGTAAAAACTAATAAAGCAGAACTACGGGCCATTCTGGAAATGTTCGGCGAAGAATACATTACGGAAGAAGGAGCCATTGCCTTTCTAGAAAAACGCTTCAAAGTCAGCGAAGTGCTTCTAACGAAAGGGAGTCGTGGAGCCGTGTATTACGGTCATCAGAATTACTACTTCTGCCCAGCCGTACCCGTTACCGTTCAGGATACCGTTGGTAGTGGCGATTCATTTCTGGCAGGTTACCTGGCTGAACGCGTGCGGGGTGGCAGCATGGAAGCTGCCATGTTTAACGCCGCAGCGATGGGAGCATTCATTACAACGAAAAAAGGAGCCTGCCCGGAATATACGCTCGAAGAATTTGAAGCCTTCAAACAAAAAGCCTTACTGGCTCCATCGGTTTAAGGGTTTCCTTACTTACCTCAACTACTTGAACGCTACATTTTTATTCATCACTTATGGCAACCGGAACCGTTCAGATGCCTACGGGAACAACCAGGGTTATACACCCTGGCAATAACCCTAAGGCCAGTTATCTTTTTCCACTCATTCTGATTACCTGCCTGTTTTTCCTCTGGGGAATGGCCAATAATCTGAATGATATTCTCATTCAACAATTTAAAAAGGCTTTTGAATTGTCTGATTTTCAGTCCGGTCTGGTGCAGTCGGCTTTTTATCTGGGGTATTTTGTGCTGGCTTTACCTGCTTCCTTTGTTATGAAGCGATACAGTTACAAAACCGGTATTGTGATTGGGCTGATCTTTTATGCCCTGGGAGCTTTTCTGTTCGTTCCGGCAGCAGATCAGAATTCCTATCCGTTTTTTCTATTTGCTCTTTTTGTTATTGCGAGCGGACTGGCATTTCTGGAAACGGCTGCTAACCCATACGTAGCCGTATTAGGGACGCCCGAAACGGCCAGTTTCCGCCTGAATCTGGTGCAGGCTTTCAATCCCATTGGTTGTGTAACCGGGATTATCGTGGGGCAACAATTTATCTTTTCGGGTGTTGAGCACACCGCCGAGACGTTGAGTAAGTTAAGTCCAGAGGCTTTGAGAGCCTATTATGTTTCAGAATCAGCAGCGGTGAAGATGCCTTACCTGGTGATTGGAATCGTCGTGGCGGTTTTTGCAGTTATTTTTCTGGTTACTCGTTTTCCAATCGTGAAAGAGGAAGGATCTCAGCAAGAAGCTCCTGATACTTCTGGAAGTATCCTCAAACAAAAGCATTTTTCCGGAGCCGTGATTACCCAGTTTTTTTACGTAGGTGCTCAGGTTTGCATCTGGAGTTTTCTGATTCGTTACATCCAGCATAACCTGCCCGGTACTTCCGAAAAAACGGCCGCTAATTATCTGGTCATTTCTCTGGTCTTATTCACCGCAGGCCGTTTTCTGGGTACGGCCTTACTCAAACGGATCTCCGATCACGTATTACTCGTAAGCTATGCCGTAACGACGATTGTGCTGGTAGCTGTTGCTATTCTTTTGCCCGGAATTGTGGGGTTATGGGCACTGGTGCTTACGAGTTTTTTCATGTCCATTATGTATCCTACCATTTTTTCTCTGGGTATTAGTGGCTTGGGAGAGCGGGCCAAACTGGGATCGTCCATTCTGGTAATGGCGATTATTGGTGGAGCTATTCTGACGGCTATCATGGGTAAACTTTCCGATGAAGTAGGCATTACACATGCTTTGGTTATTCCGCTGGCGGGCTTTGCCGTGGTCGGCTGGTACGGATTGAAAGGATATAAACTCTAACTAACGTACTTTTTTTGATAAGTATCTCATTAACAGGATATTATTTCGATCCTGTAGCCCTTGTTTTGTCTTTCCTTCCCCCGAAAGCTTTTCAATAGTTATGAAAAAATATGGTTTATGGCTCTTCTGTGTTTTAATGAAGTGGTCCATCACTAATGCTCAGATTGTTATTACCAATAAGAATTTTTCGATGGGTACTACGGGCCGGATTGGAGCGGGTATTTCGCCCTCTTTACCCGAACATACGGGGCGGCAATTAAACCTGATCGGACAGGGTTCGCTGGGAAGCAGGCTGGAACAGGGCGATTACGTAGATTTATTACCCGCGTTTCATTTCAAGGCCGTCAATGCCAATAATGATAGCACTCACGTTGACTTTCAGGCCCGGCTGGCTTTTTATTCCAGCAAAGGGACCTTTCTGGGGAATGTAAACACGGGCTCCATCGGGGGAACGGTCGTGAGCTTACCCGAAGCCTTTGTGGAAGTTCGCAATATTGTAGGGAGTCAGTGGAGTGCCTGGGCGGGAGCCCGGTACATGCGATACGACGACATTCACATTTGCGATTACTTCTATTTCGACGATCATTCCACGCAGGGTTTCGGAGTAAAGCATAAGAACACGTCTTTCTCGATGTATTTTCCAGCAGCCATTGATACGTCTTCGACGGGGGTATTACCTTATTCCTACGTAAATATCATTTCGGGAAAAGACGATTTAACCTATCGCCAGCGGGAGATTTTTGTACTGGATCATACCCTGCGGCGATGGCCCGGCCATACGGTTAAGTTACTGGGAGAGTTTCATTACGTAGCGGGTTCTTCGCAGCGGGCATCCATTCGTTTTCCGAGTGACAGAGGCTGGGTCTGGGGGGTGAAATGGTCGGCAGATCTTCAGACAAAGGAGAAAGGTTCGTTTCATCAGCTGGCATTTCGTTACGGAAATGGCGTGGCTAATGGCGGTGATAATGGAAATACTCAAACCTGGCGAACGTACGGAGCACCAGACCTTGAATCGCAGCGGTATACGGGGGCTTATTCAGCTACTTTAGTTGAACATTTTCTTCTGAATTTCAAGAAAATCAGCCTTAATGGGTATGGCGTTTACATCCAGAGTAAGGGTGGAGGAAAGGCTACGGGTTACGCTCAGGATTATTATAAACGCAGTATTTATAATTCAAAAAAGGATTTGGTACTAGGAATGCGGGCGATTACGTATGTTACCAACTGGTTTCATCTGATCACGGAGTTGCACTACGCCCAGCGGCAGGATGGTAATGATCACTACGCCCGGATGACCAAGTTTATTGTTGCCCCGACGCTGGTGCCTACGGCCGAACGGAGTCCCTGGGCCCGACCGCATATCCGGCTCATCTGTTCCTTTGCTCATTATAACCAGTATGCCTCAGACCATGCTTATTCGGCTTACCTGCAACAAGCCGTTAATCATCGCTGGGGAACGTATTTTGGAGTAAGATCAGAGTGGTGGGTATTTTGAGAAGTGAATAAAACTAGAATAATCCGTTGTCCCGCTGCTAGCTTTTACGACCTTAATGTCTGTTACTATCAAAAAAGCTGGTAGCAGAGGGTTGCGGTACCAAGACAGACAAACAACCAGCAACAACTAACAAACCACTGGAAATGAAATTCGGAGCATCCTTACTTACCTGGACTTTACCCACCTGGACGGCTGAACGAGGTGCCTACGCCATTCAGCAATCAGCGGCGTATGGCTTTGATGTACTGGAAATATTGTTACCTCCTTCAATGGAATTTGACGCTGCGACGGTGAAGCGGCAGTTACAGACGGCTAATCTGGACGTAATCTGTTCATTGAATTTGCCTGCTTTTGCTCACATTCCCTTTCACCCCAAGGAAGCATTGAGCTTAATTAAAAAAGCTCTGGATCACACCGCTACTCTGGATGCGACTTTGCTGGCAGGGGTATTACACGGCGGCATTGGTGTTTTTTCGGGAAAACCCTTGACGGCAGCGGAAGAGGATATTCTTTGTGAAGTATGGACGGAAGGGACGTACTATGCTCAGCAGTTGGGTATTACGGTAGCCATCGAGCCGATTAATCGCTACGAGAGTTACGTCTGTACGTCCGCTTCAGATGTAATACGAATCATTGATCGGGTGAAATCACCAAACCTGGGATTACATCTGGATACGTTTCACATGAACATTGAAGAGGCTGATTTCTACCATCCCGTGGTAGGAGCAGGAACTCATCTCAAACACGTTCACATGACGGAAAGTGACCGTGGGATGCTCGGTGAAGGGAATGTACATTGGGAGGATCTCTTCCGGGGACTGGCACAGATTAATTATTCAGGAGCCCTAGTTTTAGAAAACTTCTCCTCTTCCATTCCCGGTATGGCTGAAGCCGTATCCCTGTGGCGACCCTCCAAGTACGATGCTGAGACGCTGGCCAAAGGAAGCCTGGCGTTTATGAAGGAGAAGGCGGCTGAATTTGAGTTAATCTGAGGGATTTACCTGCTCAGGACTTGAAGTAAAAACGCATATATATCCATCTGAGCATTCATTAGAGTAGGGTATCGCCTTCAGCTTTTTCGCTGGAAGTAGGAAATGAATGTACCAGGGACGTTCTGCTAATGCAAACTACGACGGAAGCGTTCCCCGCTCCGCCGCTGTCATCTCGACTAACGGTAGAGACCTTATCCGATAGTGGGAGTCAACTTCCGGGCGGTGAACGTATTCTCATCTCCCGGTAAGCTTCTCCGCTTCGCTCTGAATGACAGACTGTTCTGGATACTTAAGTCCTGAAGAATAACTTACCAACTTCGCTTACGAAAGCAGATAGTTGACAATGGCCGTAGCGTGTATTTGAGTGGTATCAAAAACTGGGAAGTCAAAGTCCGATTGGCTGACTAGCAATGGAATCTCGGTGCATCCTAGAATAATGCCTTCGGCCCCTTGCTGAATCAGATCCTGAGCGATAGCTATAAATTTTTCCTTCGATTCAGGCCGGACATCACCACGTCCTAATTCCTCCTTAACTACGTGTTGAATATAAGCTCTCGTATCTTCTGAATCAGGGATAATAACCTGAAGTCCGTACGATTCCAGCTTATCGCGGTAAAAATCCATTTCCATGGTGAATTTAGTACCGAGCAATCCTACTTTTTTAACGTCTTTTGTAAGAATGTTCTGAGCAGTTTCGGTAATGATATTGATTAAAGGAAGCTGGATTTCCTGCTCCAGTCGGTCCGCGTACATGTGTGCCGTATTTGCTCCTAATACCAGGGCATCGACCTTTACATTTTTCAGCACCTGACAGGCCTCAAGAAAAAGTTCGTAAACACCTTCCCAGGATCTTTGCTGTACTTCTGCAAAGTTCAGTGAGCAAAGCACGAGTTCAGCCGAATTCAGGCCGCCAAGCTTCTGATTGACTCCTTCATTGATTAATCGGTAGTAATCCAGAGTGGAGGTCCAACTGATTCCTCCAACCATACCTACTTTTTTCATACCTAACGAAAGTGTTTATAGGATGACTTCACCAGCAAAGCAAGGTCTCTCCATTGGGCAGAGATAACCGTTAGGGGAAACTTTACGGTTACAAATGAGATACCAATTCGCATTGGAGTAAAAAAAGAGGTTCGCTACGGATTTAGCGAACCTCTTTGGCTAATAAAAACCTATTTTTTCAATCCTAGTTCCATCAAACGTTCGTCTAGGAATTCTCCGGCGGTCATATCGGTGTATAACTTGGGATATTGGGAATCAATGCAGCTTTCCAGTGAAGTCAGGTTCATTTCGGCCCTCGGGTGCATGAAGAAGGGAATCGAGAATCGGGAGGTATTCATCTTCTCCCGGGAAGGATTAACTACCCGGTGAATGGTTGATTTGAGTTTGTGGTTCGTTAAGCGATCCAGCATATCACCCACATTCACAATAATCTGATCGGGGAGGGCCGTAATGCCAATCCACTTGCCATCGCGACGTAATACTTCGAGTCCTTCAGCACTGGCTCCCATCAATAAAGTAATGAGGTTAATATCCCCATGAGCGGCTGCCCGCACGGCTCCTTCTTCCACTACATTCGGATCCAGTGGGAAGTAATGCAAAGCCCGGAGGATGCTGTTACCGTGTTTGACTTTATCCTCGAAATAATCTTCGGGTAATTCCAGATACAAGGCGATAGCCCGTAGCAATGTCTTGCCCGTGTGTTCAAAGGTCTGATACGTCTGAACCGTATACTTTTCGAAATCAGGTTGTTCTGTAGGGAACACGTTACGGGGGTAATCCGCCCAAACGCTGTCGCCGTCATCGGTCGTGGGGTGGGGCTGACCTACGTGATAGAACTCTTTCAAATCGGCTACTTTAAAGCCTTTTGCCGTTTCTTTACCCTTTCCTACATATCCCCTTTGGCCCGCAATACCGGGGACTTCGTATTTCCGTTTGAAGTCATCCTCGGTGAAGAAAAATTCCTTGACCGATGTATAGAGCTTTTCCTGTAAGTCAGGCGTGAGTCCGTGATTTTTGATGGCCACGAAACCAATATTATTAAACGCTCTTCCCAGATCGGCTACGAATGTAGCTTTACGCTCGGCATCGCCTGAGGTAAAATCGGCCAGATCCAGGGAAGGAATTTCATCCAAAAGTGCGTCGTTCTGAAGACCGTCCATGTTGCGAAGTGTTAAATAGTGTAGGGCAAAAATACAATAGTTTAGTATTTAGTGAATACCGTTTTTAGGTTTGTAGGCTAATTAGCCACCCAGGTAAAGAAGTTAGGTCCAGATCAACGGAAAGCAACTCACAACTCTGAACCCCAAACTCCAAACGCAAATGTCCACCGAATTTCCTACTTATGATATAAAAGCATTCCAGCGTCATGATTCGGGATCTCCTTTTTATATGACTCCCCTGGAGAATCTGGTCAGGGAATTCAAAGGCATTGATAAGTCCCATTCGCACACCTTTTACCTGTTGATGTGGATTACCCAGGGTAGTGGCAAGCATACCATTGATTTTCGTACCTATGACGTGCAGCCCATGCAACTGTACTTTCTCACGCCGGGGCAGGTACATAGCTGGGAATTATCAAGCGATATTAAAGGATATAATCTCTTTTTTGAGCCTACGTACTTTCGGGCCCGCTTTTCCAATCGCTTGTATCAGTATCCCTTTTTCCACTCGCATCAGCACCGGCCTTTGCTGGAAATGAAAGATACCTCATTTGTGACTTTGTATGACCTCATGTTTGAAGAATATACGGCTCAGTCGGTGAATCGCTCGGAGGTATTTTTATCCTATCTGCACATCATTCTGGAGAAAGCGAACCGGACGTATCAGCAGGAATGGCCGGGTGAATCAACGCAGTATTATAACCGGATTCGGCAGTATGAAGAGTTACTGGAAGAGCAATTTCTGGACGTTCGGGAAGTAAAAAATTATGCAGAACAATTAAATATCAGTCCCAATCACCTCAACAGTATTTGCAAAAGTTTATTAGGCAAGACAGCCAGCCAGTTACTCTACGAACGCATTTGCATTGAAGCTCAGCGGTTGTTAACGCATACGGATTTATCGGTCAAAGAAATTGGATACTTATTACACTTCGAAGATCCTTCGTATTTCGTTCGCTTTTTTCGCACGCACACCGGGCACACGCCGCTGGAATTCAGAGAATTGCAAAATCATTGATTTGTACCATGACCGACCGTATTTATCCCTTAACTGAAAGGCACAGACTTTTTACCTTTGTATCAGGAATTCGGAAAGCAACATCGTTCTGAAAGCCTCAACGATCATGGGACTCGGTTCAAAAGTATATAGCATTGCCTTTAACAAATGCCCTAAATGCCATCAGGGTGATTTCTTTATTACCAAAACGTCATTTCAACCTAAATTCGACCAGATTCACCAACGTTGTGAACACTGTAATGAAACACTTATGCCTGAAACCGGATTTTACTGGGGAGCTTTATACGTTAGTTATGCTCTGTATGTAATCTGGTGTCTGGCGGCATTTGCAGTGTACAATTACGTTTTAAAACTGGACCTGGACTATTTCCTGGCCTTTCTCATCCCAACGCTGGTGTTACTAATGCCCTGGTTTTTCCGTTTGGCTCGCCGGACCTGGCTGAATATTTTCGTCAATTACGATCCGGCTAAAGCCAAAAATAAAACGGTAATCCTGTCTACGAACCACTCATAAAGAAACGAGTAGTTCTGACACCAACATAGAACTTAAAACCGTTTATCAGATAACAGTGCCTGGTTTTAATAACGGAAGAATATAACAAGCCATGAAAACGAAAGGCCTCCCAAACAGGGAGGCCTTTTTATGTTGTTACCTAGTGAAATCCATGATCTGTTTGGTTTATAGAATCTATAAGTTTTCAGCGAAAATCGATGACGGGTATATTTCTACAACGGTCTAGGCAGAGAGACCTTACTTGAGCTGAAGATCGCCTTTGAGACAGGAGAGAACATCGGAAGTCCGGTAAGTTCCTTCGCTTCGCCCTGGATGACAAAGCCAGAGATTGGTAAATGAAATGCTCCCTCTCTGTCATCTCGACCGTAGGGAGAGACCTTACTTGAGCTGAAGATCGCCTTTGAGACAGGAGAGTACATCGGAAGTCCAGTAAGTTCCTTCGCTTTGCTCTGGATGACAGCGTTTAGGGTTCTCCGTACTAGTTGATAACTACTATAAAATTCCACCGCCGATCATCAGTCGTACCAGGGCTACGATCAATACCAGCATATTCAGATTACGACCCGTTTTATTTTCGGAAAGAAAGCCAATGCCCATACCAATGAAGGCAATAGGAAGGGCGATCCAGTTGACAATACCCACGAGAGGAATCAGACCGGCCAGGGCAATGACGAATGCCACAATGCCGATGAGGATGGAAATGAGATTGAACATACGTTTATGGGCTTTTACGAGAATGACTTACCCAAAGAGAAGGCTTCTAAATCATTAATAAAAGCCACAATCCATCATCGGATTCAAAACCTGACGGACGCGATGAAAAACGGATGGTAACAAAAAAGGATGACTCCGTTTGCACGAAATCATCCTTTTGGAAAAAGATACTCTGGGATTATTTCAGAGCTTCCGCGTAGTTTTTCGCAGCAGCTTCCCAGTTTACTACGTCCCAGTAGGCTTTGATGTAATCAGGACGTTTGTTTTGATACTTCAGGTAATAAGCGTGTTCCCATACGTCTAAGCCGATTACAGGTGTACCTGGTGTTTCCGCCAGTGCCATTAAAGGATTATCCTGGTTAGGAGTTGACACTACTGCCAGTTTTTTATCCGGCGTAACGATCAACCAGGCCCAGCCCGAACCAAAGCGAGTAGTAGCGGCTTTATTGAATTCTTCCACGAACTTATCGTAGCTACCGAATGATTTCGTAATCGCATCGGCTAAAGCTCCGGAAGGTTTTCCACCACGCTTAGGTCCGATGGTATTCCAGAAAAACGTGTGGTTCCAGTGACCACCCGCGTTGTTGCGAATAGCCGGAGCCGTGTTTTTATCAATTTTCTTTACGACCTGGAAGATCGTTTGTGAAGCTTCAGGCTTACCTTCAACGGCTTTGTTGAGGTTATCTACGTAAGCCTTGTGGTGCTTGCCGTAGTGAATTTCCATCGTTTGTTTATCAATACTTGGTTCCAGAGCATCCGTAGCGTAAGGTAGGGGAGCCTGAGTAAACTGGGCTGAAACCTGAAAGGCCGATGCCATCAATCCGGCAACAAGGAGAGTTTTGAAGTTCATGGTTGAGAAATGGTTTCTAAGGTAAAAATGCTGCGAAGCATGCTGTTCGGGGTAAAGCTATCCCCGCTGTGCAAGGTCGCAAGGATTTGTTAAATAAAGATTATTTTTTGAACAGAATAATTCTGAAGATTCAGACCTAACCTGCCATTAGAAGTTCTAAAGTGTATTATGTCTTTAAAAATTCATGCCTAGTCGATTACTGTATCCAGTTCAGTGAATGAAAACTAAATTCAGGCCAGGATGAAAAGCCGTCCTTTGAAATCTGCTATTTGTCGGATTTTATGGGTAGGTTTAAATTAGGTTTTTCCTCGATTCTCTTCTTAAACATTTTGTTATGAATTGTATGTACCTATGCATCTATCGCATGTGGAGTTGGTGACCAAATCTTAGGGCCAGTATTTCTCCATTTTAAAAGGATTGAAAGCGGGCTGGTGAGACAAAACAGATTTTTAATTTAACTTTTCTCGGAAAAGCCTGAAAATGAGAAAGTCTCTGAACTTTTCCATAGACTTTTACTCTTGTTTTTTCATGCTACGCCGAATCCCTCGTTTCGCAGGTATTTATTGACTCAGTGTTAGACACTACTCCCTCTTGTTATGTGGATTGTCCGATTAGCCTTACAGCGGAAATACACCATTGCGGTGCTGGCTCTGCTGATTCTGATTTTAGGGGTGGTATCGATTCGCCAGATGCCTACCGACATTTTTCCCCGTATTAACATTCCCGTTATTTCTGTAATCTGGACCTATCGCGGCCTGTCGACCGACGAGATGGAGAAAATGATTACCAACTTCTCTGAAACGTCGGTGATTAACAACGCCTCGGACATTCAGCGGGTAGAATCGCAGACCTATAACGGCGTAGCGGTGCTGAAAATCTTCTTCCAGCCGACCGTAAAAATAGAAGAAGCTCTGGCGGCCATTACCGGGATTTCGCAGACCATCCGGGTTCGGATGCCGCCCGGAACCCAGCCGCCCATCATTGTTCGGTATAACGCCACGGATGTTCCCATTCTTCAGTTAAGTATCTCTTCCGATAGTTTAACGGAATCGCAGATTACGGATTACATTACTACCCGGATTCGCCCCATGATTTCGACGGTGCCGGGGAGTCGCCTTTCGCAACCCTTCGGCGGTAAGGCTCGTCAGGTTATGGTTGACCTTGATCCTGAGCTATTAACCGCTCGGGGGGTGTCACCGGAAGACGTGGTCAATGCCGTTTCCGGGCAAAACTTAACCCTGCCTTCTGGTCAGTTACGCCTGGAAGATCGCGAGTATAACGTTCGTCTGAATACCAAACCCGATGCCATTGTTGCCCTGAATGATATTCCGGTGAAAACCCTGCCTGGCGGCGTAGTGATTCACCTGCGGGACGTAGCAAACGTGCACGATGGTTCGATTGTACAGACCAACATTGTCAAGCAGGATGGTCTTCGCGGGGTGTTATTAAACATCGTAAAAACCGGTAATGCCTCGACCACGGAAGTAGTTGATAAAATCAGAAATGAAGTATTACCCGCCGTTCGCGGAGCTGCTCCGGCTTCTTTACGGATTACAGAGCTTTTTGATCAATCTGTTTTCGTACGGGCTTCGATTCATGGGGTAGTGGTAGAGGGTCTGATTGCGGCCTTATTAACGGCGGCCATGATTCTGCTGTTCCTGGGAAGCTGGCGAAGTACGCTGATTGTAGCGATTTCAATTCCTCTATCCATTCTCTGCTCGCTTTCGGTATTATACCTGATGGGCGAAACGCTCAATATCAACACCCTCGGCGGACTGGCTCTGGCGATTGGGATTCTGGTGGATGATGCGACGGTAACCATCGAAAATATTCACCGAAACGAAGAACTGGGCTTGCCACTGCGAAGGGCTATTATGGTAGGGGCTCAACAAATTGCCACGCCTACGCTGGTAGCAACGCTGACGATTTGTATCGTATTCGTTTCGGTATTGTTCCTCGAAGGTCCGGCCCGATTCCTGTTTGGCCCGTTGGCCTTGTCGGTTGTATTTGCCATGATCGCTTCGTACATCCTTTCCCGTACGCTGGTTCCGACGCTGGCCGATTTATTGCTCAAACATGAGCCGCATCATTCTTCAGATCATCATTCGAACGGACAGGCTCGCCGTCCGAACCTGTTTGCCCGGATGTACCAGAGCTTTAATCGGGGTTTTGATCGTTTTCAGGGTCGTTACCTGAATGTATTGAAATGGAATCTGGCTCACCGGAAATTAGTATTGGTTGTCTTCTTATTTGTCGTTGGCGTTACTGCGGTAATGATTCCATTCGTAGGTCGTGACTTCTTCCCGACGGTCGATGCCGGGCAGTTCAAGTTACACATGCGGGCTCCGGCGGGCTCGCGTCTGGAAGCCACCGAACGCACGGCATCCGAGGTAGAAAAAGTAATCCGTAGTATTATTCCCAGTGAAGAAATCGAAACCGTCATTAATAACATTGGTCTGACCAGTGAGAGTTATAACATGGTTTTTCAGGATAACTCGTCTTTAGGCTCAGCGGATAGTGAAATTCTGGTGGCTTTGAAAAAAGAGAAGTCACATCCCACGGATTATTACACCCGGGCCATTCGGGCCAAACTGGCGGAGGCCATGCCGGATGTTACCTTCTTCTTCCAGCCCGCCGATATCGTTACCCAGATTCTGAACTTCGGATTAACCTCGCCGATTGATATTCAGGTGATGGGTTTTGACCGGAAGAATAACCTGCGAATCGCGAAAGAAATCCAGGCGAAAGTCGATCAGATTCCCGGAACGGTAGACGTGCATTTGCACCAGGTCATGAACTCACCTGAATTATACGTGAATATTGACCGGGAGCGGGCGAATCAGCTGGGGCTGAACGAAAGTAAGGTAGCCAGTAACATGATGATTTCGATGAGTGGAACAACGCAGGTGAACCCGAACTTCTGGCCTGATCCGGTCACGGGTTTCCCGTATCTGATTGCCGTTCAGACGCCCCCGTATAAACTTAATTCGATTGATAAACTCATGCAGACGCCGCTGGTTACCCAAACCGGCGAGTTAACTCCGCAATCGCTGGCCAACGTAGCAAAAATAGAACGCCGAATCACGCCCATGGTCGTGAATCGTCTGAATACGCAACCGATGTATGACGTGTACGCCTCGGTAGAACGCACGGATTTGGGCAGCGTGTCGAGTAAGCTGGAATCAATCGTGAAAGAATACCAGAGTCAATTAAAGCCGGGTAATAAAATTGAAGTACGCGGTCAGGTGGAAAGTATGAACTCGGCCTTCGTGCGTCTCGGCATCGGTCTGATTTTCGCGGCGGTACTGGTGTACATGCTGATGGTCGTGAATTTCCAGTCCTTCCTCTATCCTTTCATTATCATCACGGCCTTACCCGGAGCGATGTGCGGGGTGGTCTGGTTATTATTCCTGACGCAAACCACCTTCAGTATTCCTTCGCTGATGGGAGCCATCATGAGCGTCGGGGTGGCAACGGCCAACTCCATTTTGCTGGTAAGTTTCGCTCAGGAACAGGTATTCGATCTGCATTTTACGCCGTATCAGGCGGCTCTGGAAGCCGGTAGAACTCGTCTCCGCCCCATTCTGATGACTGCCTTGGCAATGATCATCGGGATGTTACCCATGTCTTTAGGGCTGGGAGAAGGCGGCGAGCAAAACGCTCCGCTGGGCCGGGCTGTCATTGGTGGGTTATTACTGGCGACGTTTACGACCTTATTATTCGTCCCCGTGGTATTCAGTTACCTCGCCAAAAACCGCACCGAGGCAGAATTAGCCGAAGAAAAAGAACTGGCTGAAATGGTGGTGTAATAGAGTTGTCAGTTTTCGGTTTACTGTTTTCAGAAGAACATTCACTGAAAACGTCAAACTGACAACTGTAAACTGTTAAGAACTGAAAAACGGCAAACTGATAACTGTAAACTAGTAAGAACATGAAAAGACTTTGGATATGGCTGATTCCGGTGGGATTATTGGCTTTATTCTTCTTCGTAGGCATTTTGCCCCGAATTAAAAATCAACAGGAATTGCACGCGGAAAGCGAGGCGGGTAAAAGCCGGACTGCACTTGTAAATACAGTAGTGGTGAAACGAGCGGCTGACACGACGGGCCTTACCCTTCCTGGACAGATTATGCCCTATCGCGAAACGCAGGTATACGCCCGTACGCAGGGATTTCTGCGTCAGCGATTCGTAGATATTGGCAGTAAAGTACGTCGGGGAAATGTATTAGCTACCATTGATGCTCCCGAACTGGATCAGGACATTCTGAAAGCTCAGGCCGATTTAAAACTAGCTCAATCTAATCTGGATCGCGTGAAAAGTGCGGGCATTCCCGGAGCCGTTTCTCAACAGGATATTGATAACCGTCAGGCGGGTTTCGACGTGGGCCGGGCGACGCTTCAGCGTTTACAGGCGTTGAAAGGATTACAACAGGTTCGGGCCCCGTTCAACGGCATTGTAACGGCTCGTAACGCCGATGTAGGTGCGTTAATTAATACGGGTAACATTTCGCTATTTACGGTGTCGCAACTGGATACCCTTCGCGTATATATCGACGTTCCTCAGACGTATTACCGCATGGTATCCATTGGCTTGCCCGCCAAGGTAAAGATTCCTGAATTAGGTAAAACGTTTACGGGTAAGGTTGTTCGCACCTCAGGAACGCTTCGTTCTTCTTCACGTACGTTGTTAACCGAAGTAGCCATTCCCAACCATTCGGGCGAACTGGTAGCAGGTTTATATGGTCAGGTAACGCTGGACGTACGGGCCGAAAATCCTCCCGTCCGCATTCCGGCTAATACTTTATTGATTACCCCCGAAGGACCCAGAGTGATCGTAGTTTCGGCCAATAACCAGGTAAAATATCAGCCTATTACCATTGGCCGCGATTTTGGTACCAGTCTGGAAATTCTGGAAGGTTTACAGGGCGAGGAACGTCTGGTAACTAATCCTTCCGACGGTCTGAAAGACGGCCAGATGGTGCGAGTGAAATAGTTTTCTGTTGACCGTTTTCAGTTTTCAATTATTGAAAAAGTAGATAAGGAGTTCTTAGATCTGAAAAATGTCAAAGCTAAAGATGGAGTGAGAAACGAGGTTAAAGCTGGATCAGTGGAACGTCATTCACTCATTCTATCATTCACTCATTCAAAATTGCCTAACGCTTCCCAAGTTTTACCGAACGTTATGAATTGTATTGTTAAAATCAGTGGATTGGTGTTGCTGGCGGTTAGTACGTTGCGGGCACAGACACCAGCGAGCCGACCTTTCGTTGATCCGGAATTAGATAAATTAATAGAAGCGGGAATTAGCTTTAATCCCGATGTAAAAAATGCCCTGAGTCGGGTGGAAGAAGCCCGCATCCGAATTCGGGTGGCGGAGTCATATTTGCAGCCTACCGTTCGGGGTAATCCGGGTATTCAGACGCAAAGCCTTTCGCCCAACCGACCCGTGCAGTTCGTAAACGTCCGGGCTCAGCGGGTACAATTGACTACCTTTCAGATCCCAGTCGATGCCAGTTTTGAGCTGGACTTATTTCGTCGGCTCAGGCAAGGCGTACGCTTAACGGAAATTCAGACGCAGATCACGGAAGCCGATGTACAAATCACCCGATTGGCCGTAGCTTCTGAAATTGCCCGTTTATATGCCCTGGTTCGGTCGAACGACGCGGAGCAAACCGTTTTTGATCGAACGCTGTCGGCCCGGGATTCGGTATTAGCGGTTGTTCGCGAACGCTTTCGGATTGGGTTAACCAGCGAAATTGACGTACGCCGGGCAGAAACGGAGATTGGCAACCTCAAAACCCAGCAGTCGGCCCTGCAACGCAGCCGGCATGAGCTGGAAAACGGCCTGGCGATTCTAACCGGCCAAAGTCCGGAAAGTTTTACGCTTTCGCGGGCCACTCTTCCCAGTTACCCAACGCCAACGTATGCTACGATTACCCCTGAGTTACTAAAAAATCGTCCTGATATTCAGCAAACTGATTTACAGATTGCCGCCGCTGATGTCAATGCAGATATTGCCAGTAAAGCGTTAAAACCCCGAATCATCGCTGCGGGCTCTGGTGGATTGATCAGTGGACGGGTAGGGGATGTGTTTTTACCTTCGAGTTATACCTATACGGCTGGAGCAACGGCCAGTTTTCCCATTTACGAAGGTCGCCGGAATCGTGAAAATATTAATCTAGCCAAACAGCAGGTGCAAACTGCCCGAACAGTAGTAGATCAGCGATTGGTCAATGCTCAGCGGGAAGCGGAAGTAGCTCTGGATAACATTCGTGATCTGGAAACGCAGATTACCAATCAGCAGAATGTGATTGAAACAGCGGGCAAAACAGAGTTGCTAGTACGGGATGTTTACAAAAAAGGGTTAACTACCTATCTGGATGTTCTGGACGCCCAGCGGACTTCCCTCGAAGCCGAACGTCAGCTGGCTCAGTTGCAGGGCCAACGCCTGATTTACGCAGTTGCTCTCTGGAAAGCATTGGGTGGGCAGTAAAGATTTATAGACTGGTGTTACATAAATAGACTGGTGTTACATAAAAAGAAGGCACGAAGCTCTGTGCCTTCTTTATTATGTATAGACGTTGTGAAGTGTTATGCTGGCTTGATAACCTTTCCAGCGTTTCGGTAATAAACAAAGAGCTTATAACCATAGTTAGGTACTTTGCGTTGGTCGACTCAACAACATTGAATACTTTTGTGGGTCAGAAAGAGATTTAAAGATGAGTCAACTTGAAAGAATTATGATCGACTTACCTTGAGATGATACCATTCTGACTATACTGATTTTCCCATACCAGAAACCGAAGCAGTCTTCAACCCCCTGATTGATTAAGCATTACAATGCCAATTCTTACCGTCTTTTACATTAAAGTAATCCTGAGTATCTTTCTGACTGCCGGCGTAATCTGGACCGTTTGGAAACCCGCTGTTTTATCCGAATGGCAGCGAAAAAATGATACTCTTGCGTTTGGCCTGGGTTTTCTGATTTTGCGTCTGATTCCCTGGATTGCCATCTTTATCGTTCTGAATCAGGAGCCGCGGGGTGATGTCCCTTTTTTCTTTTACAAAGCTGAAGGAGCCAAAGCGGGCGGTTTTGTATACCGGGATTTCTGGTCGTATCACGCTCCTTTGTTTGCTTACATTATCAGTTTGCCGATCTGGATCTGGCACAATGCACGGGCCATCGTCCTTTTTATGGTTCTGATGGAAACCCTGATTCTCTGGCTAACGTATCAGACGTATAAAAAAGAAAAATCGGATGCCCTGCAAGCCACGTTTATTTACTGGCTGCTACCGGCTTCGTTTATGTATATTCTGATTGATGGTCAGGAAGAAGTCTGGTTCTGGGGGCTGGCTTTGCTCATGTGGCGACACGTCAAGAAAAAACCGGTCGATTACGAAGTAGGGCTTGGGATTATCTTTGCCATTGCCTTATTAACGACCAAGGCAACCTTCGTTTTCTTCTTGCCTCCCTTGCTGTTCAGTGTTCGTAAGCCCATTAAAATGTTGCTGGTGATGGCGGCCATTGGTTTACCTGCTTTAGCCTTTTTATACTGGAGAATCGGGGATCTGTTCCTGATGCCCATTCAGCATACCGAGCAGTTAATGACACCGAATTTATTCTCCATTACGCGGCCATTTATTGAATTATTCGTACACATTGATCATACGAATTCTACGGCAGTCAACTGGATTGGATTGATCATTACCATGATACTGGTTTCGTATCTGGCGTACCGCGGACGGGTGAACGCCCTGAGTCATACATTACCCTCTCTTTTTATTTCGACGTTTGCCTGCATGATGATTTTTCAGGCAAGTGCTCCGGGGGCTTACCTCATTGCGTACGTACTGGCGGTGGTTTTCGAAATCGTCGATCTGAAAAATAACAAACATCTATTAATCTTGTTAGTACTTAGTTGGTTGACAGTTGTGCAACCCTTTGTGAATGTTTGGATTAAGCAGCCGGATTATACCAATTTCTCGATGTTAACGAACCCGGCGTATTTGGGGGAATTATGTTTACAATTGGTCAACGTGGCCTGTTTCTTTTGGGTTGTAGTGAAAGCCGCCATTAAGATTGTGACTCCTAATTATTTAAGACCGGCATGAGTGTTGTTCTAGCCAAGTTGATTATTAGTCTGTTGTGCCTGTTGCTGGTAAGCATTGTACTGTATTTCAGACCACAGATCACCCTTGGATTAAAAAATAAAAGCGTCGTTGGCGTAATGGGCACGGGCTGGGTATTACTCCGCGTATTGCCTTTTCTGATTATTTACATGTGGGCTGAATACCAGCCTACCTCGGATGTAAATGGATTCTGGGACGAAGGCAGTAAAGCCTCGCAGGGCATGCTGGTCTATAAAGATTTCTGGTCGCCCTATTCACCCTTATATGCGTATTACCTAGGCCTTTGGCTGAAAATCTGGTATAATCCCAAGATGATCATCCTCACCATGGCCGCCATGGATGGACTGGCTCTGGTATTAACGTATCAGCTTTTTCGCTATAAAACCAGTACGGAAGACCTGCTTTTTAAATCCCTGGTATATCTCTTGCTACCAGGATCACTGGTGCTCTGCATTGTGGGAGCTCAGGAAGACATCTGGATGTGGTTATTCGTGGTTATGGCTTACCTCACCCGCAAACGCTACGGCGTGGTTGGGTTTAGCCTGGTGATGGCTTTAGGGGTTCTGATGACAAAGGCTATTTTTGGCCTGGCCTTATTTCCCTTATTCCTGATTGAGAAAGAAAAAATCCGCTTTCTGATTCCCATTTCTATCGTTGGAGCTATTTCGTTAGTGGTTTTATACCTGACCGTAGGGATGGAATTCATGCAGCCGCTTGATGAGGCCAATGTACTGAGAGCTCCCAATATTCTTTCGGTAATAAACCCCTGGCTTTTTAACTCCGTAGGGACGGGGGCGAAAGCCTGGAACTGGTTTGGCCTTGTGGTCACCATTGGGGTAGGGTGTATTACTGCCTGGCGATTACGCACGGCCGAGTACCCCGTTATGCTGGCTCATTTATGGGTAAGTATGTACGGTCTGATGATGGTAGCTCAACAAAGTGCATATAGCAATTACCTGTTTTTATTCCTGTTACCCATGGTCTTCGAGATCATTGACTGGAAAAACCGAAAACAGGTATTTTTACTTTTTGTCTTCAATATACTAGCCGTGATTCACCCTTCCATGTGGTGGCGACAGGGAATGCCTATCTACCTGAGTCCGGCCGACATTTTTGCGATTCCTGAGCGTACGCTGGATTACTGCATCCAGCTGTGCATTGTATGTGTAACGCTTTATTTCGTTTGGGGATCTTTTCCACGAAAAAAAAAAGTAACTCAGGAAGAGCCGGAATTGGTTATCGCGTAGATGGGCCGCTGAGAACTATTTATAAATCCCGAAATCAGAAATTAGTACTTGGAATCAACCGCAAATAAATGGCCTGTGGAGGATCGAACCTCAGCAAAAGAAGCAATTCAGAAACGGAATTTCCCTAACCTGAATGGCGTACGCTGCATTGCAGCCATGTCGGTATTGATTCACCACCTGGAACAGGCCAAATACTCGTATGGCTTGGCTAATATCTACGAAATTACGGTAGTCAAACACGCGGGCCGGCTGGGCGTTGGCTTGTTTTTCGTCTTAAGTGGCTTTCTGATTACGTATTTGTTATTGCAGGAAAAAGGAAACTTCGGCGATATTTCTGCTCCTAAATTTTACCTGCGAAGAGTGTTTCGAATCTGGCCGATTTATTACGTCATGATTCTGCTGGCGGTCTTCGTTTTTCCGCATTTTTCCATCTTTTATTTTCCCGGAGCCAGCGAAGTATTAGAACGTAATTTTGGCGAACGACTTTCGCTGTTAATGCTGGTTTTGCCCAATTACGCCTTCGTTCTCTACGGCATTCCTTACTGGACGGCACAAGCCTGGTCAATTGGGGTGGAAGAACAGTTTTATTACCTATGGCCCTGGATTATCAAGTACCCTAAAAAAACGATTGGCATTATAGTCATCTTCCTTACGGCTACCGTCGCATTATTAGCCTTGGGTATTTACTTTCTGGATGCTCCCGAATCCAGAAAAATGGATGGGATTCTGACGTTCATTGGTCAGTTTCGTCTGTTAATCATGGCTTTAGGTGGAGCGGGAGCGTATGCGGTTTACAAGAATAACACGAAGATTCTCAATGTCCTATACCGAAAAGACTTACAGATTCTGGTTTATTCCCTATTCCTGATCTGCTTTATTTCGGGCGTTCACATTCCGGCGTTCATGGAAGTATACTCGCTGTTTTTCTGCTTCTTTATTTTAAATGTAGCCACGAATCCCAACAGTATTATTTCGCTGGAAAACCCGGTGATGAGTTATTTAGGTAAGATTTCCTACGGCTTGTATCTCTATCACGTAGTGGTTTCAATCGTGATTATTAATCTGTTGCGGATGTACGCACCTGAATTAAACGCGACGACGTATAATCTAATTCTATACCCCTTCGTCATCGGATTTTCAGTGTTGGTATCAGGACTTTCTTACGAATACTTCGAGAAACCTTTATTGCGTTTCAAAGACCAGCGGTACGGTCGTTAATTCCTGACCTTAGGTAAGTCCGACATCCGATAAAACTTCAGATTTAATTCCTGAGCAGTTGCCAGTATTTCTTCCAGGAAAGCAATATCAAAACCGTACTGCGTCGCTGTGGGCGGAGCTGTTAACGGCTCATGACCGAAGAGCATAACAGCCTTCCCTTTAGCTTTTGCCTTTTTTAAAACATCCTTCATTTCTTCCGATGAAAGGTTAGCACTGTAATCAATCAGCAGGGCATCAACCACGCGTTCCTGATCGAAATCATAATAGATCTGAGGCAGATATTTCGGTGGAATATGATAAAGCCGAAAACCTTTATAACTGCGTTCGGCCAGGGCAACATCGCGTAAGATCTGAAAGCCGGAAGCCAGTAAAACGGAATCAACCCGGGCATTATGATTACCGCCGGGATGGGCGTAAGACGTAGGATAAAACCCAGCGTTATTCAGGTAAGACAGTCCGGGACGAATTTCAGTATGAAGATAACCATCCACGCCTAAATCCTGAATCATTTGCGTGGAAACGCCGTGAATGGTGCCGTGATACCCAATTTCGTGGCCTTCGTTCTGGAGTTGTTTCAGTAAGGTAATATCCTCCAGAGAAAGTGAATCCGGGCAGTTAATAAAAAAAGTAACCTTCGCATTATATCTTCTAAAAAGGGGAATGAGTTCGTTCCATTCTCTCAGAAAATGGTCGTCAAAAGACAAGGCAATGCCTGCCCGTTCGGGATGCTTCGGAGGCGAATCACATCCTGATAATCCCATAAGTACAAGACAGAAGAGAAATAATTTGAAAAAAGGCATACAATTAATTAACCAGAAAATCTATCTGAAAGGTAACCATTAAAAGGGTAGAGATGCGATTTATCGCGTCCGGGTTTGCATAAGTCTCAAATCATGTGGGATTGGAAAGCCCTAACAGAAAGTTTTCGGAGTGCAAATCCGAAAGAGCGGTCGGATTAGTAAAACAGGAAGTTTTTCTTTCCATTATTACCGCTTTTTAACGGTAACATAACATTCCCTTAAAGCCCTTCTTTTCCTCATTATCTACTTTTGTGGCCTGAAATCATTGGAAATAAATCATTGATTTTCAATGATTTATTATTCCCATTGTAAACCCAAATTTCTTTCCAAAACCTAATGTATGAAAAACTTGAACCGTTTTTCAGGTCAGGTGAAGTATGCCCTTGCGGGTCTGTTTCTCCTGAATCAAATTCCACAAAATGTGCTGGCGACGCCACGTCTGCACGCAGTTTCTCCTCAGGAAATAACCATTACCGGACAGGTAACTGATGCTCAGACTCGTGAAGTCCTGACGGGTTGTACAGTGATGGTGAAGGGCACCTCAATTGGTACGACGACGGGGACGGATGGAAAATATAGTATAAAGGTGCCGAACACCGATGCTGTATTGGTATTCCAGTTCATTGGTTATGAACCGCTTGAAATGCCCGTAGGTCGTCAGACGACGATTAATGTTGAGTTAAAAAATGATGCAGCGGAGCTATCTCAGGTAGTTGTGATTGGGTATGGAAGTACGACCAAAAAGGACATGACCGGAGCCATTACTTCGCTGAAAAGCTCAGAGTTTAATAAAGGGATCATCAACTCGCCCGAACAGTTATTACAAGGTAAAGTGTCTGGCGTAAACGTAACATCAGCCACGGGCGAACCTGGCGGCGTTCAGAATATTACCGTCCGTGGACCCGGAGGGATTCGTACGGGTAGTACACCTCTGTTCGTAGTGGATGGGCTGGCTCTGGATAACAGCAGCACGGGTGGAGCAACCAACCCGCTGGTGTTCCTGAACCCCCAGGATATTGAGTCGATCGACGTATTGAAAGATGCTTCGGCTACGGCTATTTACGGTTCTCGCGGAGCCAACGGGGTCGTTTTGATTACCACGAAAAAAGGGAAATCCGGTCGCTCGACGCTGACTTATAACGGAAGTGTTGGGATTTCGACGATGGCGAACCCTTTACCCGTTTTATCGGCGGATGAGTTCCGTACAGAAGTTCCCAAGCTGGGAAACAGTCTGGTGGATGAAGGAGGTAATACTAACTGGCAGAAAGAAATTTCCCGCCGGGCCATTACTCAGAATCATAACGTAGCCTTAAGCGGAGGATCGGATAAACTGACTTATTACGGTTCCTTCGGCTTACAGGAGCAACAGGGCATTTTGAAAAACAGTGATCTGAAACGCTATACAGGCCGGGTCAATGCAACCCAAAAGTTACTTGAAGATCGGGTAAGCATTGATGTGAACCTGAATGCTACCAGTACCGTTAATCAGCGACCGCCGATTCAAAGTTTGATTGGTGGAGCTTTAGCGGCTAACCCCACGTATCCGGCGTACGATGCCGATGGTAACCCATTCAAGTACGTAGACGGTACGAATCCACTGATTCCGTTGGCTCTGGAAAAAGACATTACCAAGACCAATCGTCTGGTAGCCAGTATTTCTCCTTCGGTAACGATTATCAAAGGGCTGGTTTATAAGTTGAACTTTGCCATCGATCATTCAAACTCGGCTCGTGATCTTCAGTCTTTACCGAATGAAGTTCCTTTTCAGGAAGGCCGTTTGGAAACAATCAATACTTATAATACCAACCGTTTGATTGAAAACTACTTAACGTATTCGTTTAACCGGAATCAGCATAACTTCTCAGCTCTGGTAGGTCATTCGTATCAGCGGATTTTCCTGCAAGGTCGGGCATATAGTATCAACAAATTCGGTATTTCGGATGTAGAGCCCATCTATAACCCTGGTTTAGGAGAAGATCTGACGCTGACGAACAACCGTCCGACCGGTTATGCAACGATTAACGAATTACAGTCATTCTTCTCACGGGTTAACTACCAGTGGAAAGACAAGTATCTGGCGACGTTTACCGTACGGGCGGATGGTTCGTCGAAGTTCGGAGATAATAATAAATACGGTATTTTCCCCTCGGCCTCGTTAGGCTGGCGATTATCCGAAGAGCCGTTCCTGAAACGCATTCCTGCCATTACCGAACTGAAATTAAGGGCCGGATGGGGACAAACGGGTAACCAGGAGATTCCTTCCAAAATCACGCAGGCCCTCTTTACTTCCAGTGTAACCGGAACAACGAGTTATCCTTTAAGCAATTCTTCCAATTATCCTTCGGGAACCATTTATACCCGTCTGGCTAACCCCAATATTCAGTGGGAAGTATCCTCGCAAAGTAACTTCGGTCTTGATTTTGCTTTCTTCGATGGTGCTCTGAGCGGTTCGGTTGATGTATTCCGTAAAGTATCCAGCGACATTCTTCTGGAAGTGATTCCTGCCGATCCCGTGCAGCCCGCCGGTACGTACTGGACGAATGTGAAAGATATGAAGATTACGAATCAAGGGGTAGAGATTGATCTGAACTACCGCAAGAGCTTTGCCAGTGGACTGCGTTATTCGATTGGTGGTAATGTGACCTTCATTAGTAATAACGTGGCAAATTCTCCTTACTCGGTTATTACTTCCGGAACGGCTTCTGGGTCTGGTCTCTCTTCCGCAACAGTGAACGGATATGTGAATGGTCAACCCATCGGTACGTTTTATCTGAAAGAGTTCATTGGCTTTGACGACAAAGGCATCAATCAATTTCGGGATATTGATGGCGACGGAATCATTACCGATAACGACCGTATAGCGGCTGGTTCGGCGTTACCGAAAAAGATGTTCAACATCAACGGAAGCATCGCCTATAAAGGATTCGATCTGACCGCTAACCTGAATGGCGTTTCGGGTAACAAAGTATATGATAACACGGCCAACGCAATGTTCTACAAATTGCGTCTGTCCAAAGGGCTGAACGTTACGCCCGAAGCCCTGGCGTCTGCCAGTGAGTCGGTGAATAACTCGGCTCCGGTATCTACCCGTTTCCTGAAAAGTGGCAATTTCTTACGGCTTAATAACCTGAGTCTGGGTTATAACGTCAATACGGTAGGTCTGGGCATTGATAAATGGGTGTCGAGTATCCGTCTGTCCGTAACGGGTCAGAACCTCTTCGTGATTACGCCTTACAATGGATACGATCCTGAAGTAAACAATGATCGTTCGGTGAATGGAATTTCATCGTACGGTATTGATTATCTGAGTTATCCTAAAGCTCGCTCCGTGATTTTTGGATTAACTATTGGCCTATAATTCAACGATAATGAAACATAAATTTTCTACCCTATTCGCTCTGTCCAGTTTATTGCTGGTGAGCAGTGCCTGCTCTGATCTGAATGAAAAAGTGTTGGATGAAAGCTTTAGCTCGACGCTGACACCCGAAGAAGCCGCTGACGGAACCATCGCTCCGGTTTACGCTCTGTTACCCGAAATTTATAAGCATACTAACTACTTCGCTTTACAGGAAATCTCCACGGACGAAGCGATTTTACCTTACCGGGGGGGTACTGATTGGGGTGATAACGGGATTTACCTGAACCTGCATGCTCACACGACGACAAGCACTGACCCTAACGTACAGAATACCTGGAATAACCTCGTTCAGTCGATTTCCCGCAGTATTACGGCTATTAATACATTACCTACGCTTAATAGTGCTAATGCGGCTACGTATACGGCCGAAGCTCGGGGGATGCGGGCCTTTTACAATATGCTCATGCTGGATTTATTCGGTATCGCTTTCGTAAAAGATGATCCGGGAACGACTTCTAAAATCATTCGTGGAGATGAAGCGGTCAAATACATTGAAAGTGAATTTTTGGCAGTAGAAAATTCATTACCCGCCAAAGCAAATGTAGCCGCTGGGCGACTAACACAGGGGGCCGTTTGGGGCTTACTGGCAAAACTTCACCTGAACGCCGCAGTCTATCGGGATCGTTACGCCGACCAGTTCAACTTCACGACTGAAGATATGGATAAGGTGATTTCGTATACCGATAAAATCATTGCTTCTGGTCAGTATCAGTTGTCAAATGATTACTTCGGAATTTTTGGTAATAATAACCATACTAACTCCGAGTTAATCTTTGCCGTGGATCAGCGTCCTGAATTAAACGGTCATAATCGTCTGGCGTATTTCTCTCTGGCGGGTGATCAGTTCCCTTTAGCCGCCTTCCCCAGTGCGAATGGTACGGATGGCCCCGGTATTACTCCTGATTTTTACCGCACCTGGACGCAGGCCTACGGAAATGAAGATCCGAAACGCGATCCTCGTTTTTATAAGGAAAACATGAAAATTTACTCGAATGCAGCGGATACCTGCGTTTCGGCGGCGGACTATAAGATCAACCGTGGCATTCTGCGGGGACAACAGTACGGCTTGCTTCGCGTGAATGGCGTTTTCCTGAAATGTGCGAATGGACTGTTTAAAGTGGGTAAATTGTATAACTCCAGTCGGAATCGGGGAGACTTACCCGTGAACTTTACGGAGCAAATTGACTTCACAACGGCCGGAAGTAATTACAGCACGGGCTATCGCGTAGAAAAATATGAATTCAGTGCTTCTTCCAATACGGGTCGTAACCGGGGCGAAGCTGATATTTCCATTGTTCGTCTGGCGGATATTTATCTGATGCGGGCCGAAGCGAAACTGCGTAAAAGTAATGACGCCGCCGCCGCTCTGGCGGATGTAAACACGGTTCGGGCGGCTCGTAGTCTGACTCAGGCTCCGCCCGCTTTAACATCCATGAGCCTGGATTTACTCTTCCGCGAGCGTGGATTTGAATTTTACTGGGAAATGCTTCGTCGGACGGATATGATTCGTTTTAACAAATACGAAGGAACCTGGACGGAAAAAACCAATAGCGATAAGCGTAAACGAATTTTCCCTATTCCACAGACGGCCATCGACGGTGCTTCAAACCTGGCTGATTACCTGACTCAGAATGAAGGTTATTAGGTAGTTTGAGATAGTTTAAAGGTTTGATCTGGTTTGAATTTGAGGCGGCAATCGTTTTCAAACACTCAAACCAAATCAAACCTTTTTAGCTATTAGTGACCTTCTCAAACCTTCAAACTTCAAACCATTTTCATTGGGCACGATGGGAAAATCTCTACCTTTACCGGGCGAGCTTACTTAATTTCCCATGATAAAAACCGTAATTTTTGATATGGACGGGGTAATCGTTGACACCGAACCCGTGCACCGTTACGCCTTTTTCAAGCATTTTGATGAATTAGGTGTTCACATTACCGACGAAGAATATTCAACGTTTACGGGGCTGTCTACCCGGAATGTCTATCAACGACTCAAGGAAAAGTACAACCTGGCGGGTGAAGTAGAGGATATGATTCAACGCAAGCGATCCATCTTTAACGATGCTTTCGATGAAAAGGAAGATCTGGATTTACTGGAAGGGGTTCGAACGTTGATTGAAGATTTGCATCAGCATGAGTTTCAGTTAATTCTGGCTTCGTCGGCTTCCAAAGTAACCATCGCCCGCGTTTTCAAACGCTTCGGTTTGTCTCCTTACTTCACGCACATCGTTAGCGGAGAAGATTTCCCTAAATCAAAGCCCGATCCAGCGATTTTCGAGCATGCGGCTTCGCTTTCCATCGCTCCCAAATCGCAATGTATCATCATTGAGGACTCGACTAATGGCGTAAAAGCTGCTAAGGCAGCTGGAATTTACTGCGTGGGTTATAACAGCGAGCACTCAGCAATGCAGGATCTAAGTCTGGCTGATCAGGTTATTAATTACTTCTCCGAACTAAACGCTGAGAAGATTAGGGCGATTGAGCCCTAGTTATTTCTAAAAGCAATCGAACAGCAACTTCCCGAAAGTTTTAAACTTTCGGGAAGTTGCTGTTTTTAGTCAATGCTATTTATGGTATTAACTACCAAAATCAGCGATAACCCTTATTTTTGATGTATGAAACGCTTCATTCCCCTGTGTGCGGCTGTACTGGCTTCACTTACCTCTTACGCTCAAAAACCGTTCATGACGGGCAATCAACGCTGGGCTGATTCGGTTTTTGCCCGCCTGACGCTCGACGAGAAAATTGGGCAGTTGATGATGCCCCGTGCCAATTTTACTAATCAGGCTTACGATCAGGAAAAGCTGAAAGGCTGGGTTCGGGAGTATAAAGTGGGTGGGTTTGTGTGGTTTGCCAATCAGCCCACTCGCCAGACGGCCATGATCAATGAATTACAGGCCATCTCGGCGGTGCCGATGATGATGGGGGAAGATCTGGAATGGGGTTTGACTATGCGGCTGGATAGTGCCGTTCGGTATCCGTACGCTCTGACGCTCGGAGCCATCCGGCAGAATGACGACTGGTTTTACCGCATGGGCAAGCAGATTGGGGAACAATGCCGTCGGGCGGGCATTCACGTCAACTACGCTCCCGTAGCGGATGTGAACAATAACCCCAATAACCCCGTCATCGGATTTCGGTCCTTTGGTGAAAACCGGGAAGAAGTCCTTCGGAAAGCCAGAGCCTATATGCGGGGGATGCAGGATGCCGGGCTCATAACTTCGGCTAAACACTTTCCCGGTCACGGAGACACCGACGTTGATTCTCACGCGGATTTACCCGTAATCACTCACTCGCGTGCACGCCTTGATTCGCTGGAATTATATCCTTTTCGGGAATTAATCAAGCACGGACTGAATGGCGTAATGATTGCTCACCTGAGTATTCCGGCCCTTGACCCTACGCCTAATCAGGCTTCCACGCTTTCCAAACCCATCGTAACCGATTTGTTACGTAAACAAATGGGCTTCGAAGGGCTCATTTTCACGGATGCTATGGAAATGCAGGGGGTAGCTAAGCATTACCCTCCGGGCGTAGCGGGCGTCAAGGCCTTATTAGCCGGAAATGACGTGCTGGAAACTTTTACGGATGTACCCGTGATGTTTCAGGCAATTAAAAAAGCCCTGGTCTCGGGAGAAATTTCTCAAGCCGATCTGGATGATAAAGTACGTCGCATCTTACGGGCAAAAGCTTGGTTAGGGCTGGATAAATATCAATCAGCCCCCTTGAATAATCTGCTGGAAGACCTCAATAAGCCCACAGCCGAAGCTTTATCACGCCGAATGTCAGAAGCTAGTCTGACCGTATTACGGAATGAAAACGGAACGTTACCCATCAAAAATCTGGCAACCGCTAAAGTGGCGGTAATCAGTGTAGGAACGCCTGCTCAGGGGCCTGTTAGCCCCACGGCTTTTCAGGGGATGTTACTGAATTATCTACCCGTGGATACCTTCCGGGTGGATGTAAAAACTTCAGCCCAACAACTGAAAACGATTAAAGATAAACTGGCTGATTACGATTTGGTAGTTGTGAGTCTGCACAGTCCGTTTTTACGTTCAGCCAATGCCTGGCCGGAGGCAAATCTGAAACTGGCTCAGGCGTTTGTAGGACTTTCGAATGCAGCGTATATATTCTTCGGAAATCCATATGCTTTAAACAAATTACCCGGCATTGAAAAGTCGAAAGCTCTGGTGGTAACCTATCAGGAGACGACGGTTATGCAGGAATTAGCTGCTCAGTTAGTAGGGGGTGGTATCGGAGCCAATGGGCAATTGCCAGTGACGGTAAACGAACAGTTTAAGTTTGGTAACGGCTTACGCGTTGAGCCGATGGGGCGTTTCAAATATGGTATGCCTGAACTAGCGGGAATTGATTCAAAATTGCTGAACGTCAAACTGGATTCAATTGTCAATCAGGGCTTACAGGAGAAAGCATACCCCGGGGCGTCGGTCGTAGTGGCGAAAAACGGAATGGTGATTTTCAAGAAAGCCTACGGAACGCAAACGTATGAAAGTAAGCAACCTGTGCGGGAAACGGATTTATACGATCTGGCTTCGGTAACCAAAGTCAGCACTTCCATTCTGGCTCTGATGCGTTTGCAGGATGAAGGTAAATTCCGCCTGGATATGACACTTGGCGAGTTTTTCCCTAAATGGAAAGATTCGAATAAAGGCAAGCTGAAAATGATTGATATCCTGACTCACCAGTCGGGACTGAAAGCCTGGATTCCCTTCTGGATGACGGCTAAAGATTCGACTCGGGAAGATGGCTGGAAGCCCCGGACGTTTAGTAATGAACAAAGTCGTCGCTACCCCATTGCCGTGGCAGATCATTTGTTCCTGCACCGTAGATACCGCAGAGAGTTAATGCGTCAGATTGAGGAATCGCCTGTAAATCCGAAACAGGGGTATGTGTATAGCGATCTTTCGTATTACTTGTATCCTCAAATCGTAGAGAAGATTACCGGAGAAAAATGGGATGAGTATCTGAAAAATACGTTTTACCGCCCGATGGGAGCTACGACCTTAACGTATAACCCCCGTGACTTGTACCCACTGGATCGAATCGTACCGACTGAGTATGATTCGTTATTCCGGAAAGAATTGATTCACGGTCGCGTACACGATGAAGGAGCAACTTTAATGGGCGGTATTTCTGGTCACGCAGGACTGTTTGGTGACGCGAATGATCTGGCAAAGCTATACCAGATGTATCTGAATGGCGGAGTCTATGGAAATCAACGTTTTATTAGTGAGAAAACGCTAAAACAATGGTCTTCTTATCCGTTTCCAATCGAGATTAATAGTCGTCGGGGTATTGGTTTTGATAAGCCCGACCGTAATAAACCCGGACTTTCAGGACCGCCTTCGGCAAGTGCCGAAAGTTTTGGCCATTCAGGTTTTACCGGAACGTTTGTGTGGGTAGAGCCGAAGGAAAAAATGTTATACATCTTCCTGGCTAACCGGGTGTATCCCACGCGTAATAACTCCAAAATCAGTAAGCTAAATACCCGAACACAGTGTGGGGAAATGATTTATGAAGCCATTC
>CAJYHS010000049.1 GCA_913774715.1 uncultured Siphonobacter sp.
TGTTTCCCGTTTGACTTTGTTTTCAAATCGGAGTGCAAAGGTAAGTCATTTCTAATCCCCTTGTCAAGACTTTTTTAAAATTTATTTTAAAACTTTAAAAACCTCAACCCATCCGCCTCTTTCCTAACCACACCACTTGCAATCTGCTCTAAATCAAGAAGTTAAAGCTAAGCACCGCTCCCGCTTGAACCCTTTCCCCGTCGTTTGGGAGTGCAAAGATGCACCCGCTACCCCCCTCTTGTCAAGTCCTCCACCTAAAATAATTTATACACCACCCCTAACTGCCTCAGAATCAATTAAAAATTAACCAAAGTTTTTTTCTCAGCCCCCAATACCACCCTAATCCACCCCCAAAACCTTTTATCCATTACTGAGTTATATACTTCTTATACCTTTCTCACCGAAATAATACCTTTATTCTGCCTGTGCTTTAGTTATCCTTACTTTCTATTGTCATTCCTATAAATACCACTGCATTATACTTTCGGAGAGTACCGAATATAGCCTAGACCACTGCGGCTGATCTTCTAATAGCTGCTGGTGCTTTTGAATCGTTGACTGATCGCCCCTCCTGGCAGGACCCGTCTGAACTTCGGCCGGATGTTCGGATTCCATCATCTTTCGAAAGGTTTCCTTCATAATAGGTCGCATTAATTCAAAATCCAGATTCTGTTCCGTTAGCAGCTCTTTGGTAATGGCCCATAAATGATTAGGAAAGTTATTGGCCCAGACGGCAGCTAAGTGAAGGTGCAGACGTTCCGATGAATTAATCAGATATACTTCTTCGCTAATGGATTTCCCTATTTCTATTAATAGGGTTTCTACTTCTTCATTTTCTCCTTCTATACACAAAGGCACTTCTGCCCAATTTAGCTCCACCTTTTTACTGATACTTTGTAAAGGATAGAAAACACCCACTTTCACCTCCACATCACTATATATAGATAGTTGCTCCTTTAATGAGGTTAATGACATAGCTCCGGCAGTATGCACAATCACTGCGTTTTCGGGCCAGACGATTTGCGGGATGATTTCCTTAATAGCATCATCAGAAGTAGTGAGAAAGAATAGTTCTACTTCCGTTTCCGAGAAATCCAGTTCTTCCATAGGATAGGCCAATGCCAGTTTCTCGGTTAACTCTTCGGCGTGATCAGGATTACGACTATAGATAAAGACTATTTCATGATGAGCCCGTTCCAGTTCAACGGACAAGTGGTGAGCCACGTTACCGGCTCCGATGAATGCCATTTTCATAATAGAAGATCGTAATTCTGTTTAGAAGCGTTAGAATTGAAGAAGTGTTTTCAAAGATTGATAAGCTCGGCCGCTTTCCAGCGATTCTTTTGCTCGTTCCATCGCCTCTTCCATTGATATCTCCTGAGCAGCATGCAAAGCAACTGCGGCGTTGGCTAATACGACCTGGGTCTGAGCCTTGCTTCCACGGTTATCCAGAATTTGAACCAGAATATCGGCAGACTCCTGAAGATTATTACCTCCGGCCAGTTCTTCGGCCTTTAATTGATTGAAACCGATATCTTCCGGACTATACTGATGCGTTTCTTTATCCTTTATTAATAGGAAATTACTGGTTAATGAAACTTCGTCGTATCCATCATACGCATGAACAACCGCAAAGCGTACCCCAGCCGAGCGAAGTACTCCAGCATATAGCTCGCCAACTTCGGGACTATACACGCCCGAAAGCTGCCGTTTTACTAAAGCCGGGTTCATTAATGGTCCTAATAAATTAAAGAAGGTTTTAAAACCCAACTCCCGGCGAACATTTCCAACATGCTTCATGGCTGGATGAAATAAAGGAGCATGCAGGTAACAGATTCCGGCCTTTTCCAATTGACGACGCAGCCGATCATAATCATTCGTGAATTCATACCCCAGCTTTTCTATTACTGTGGATGATCCGACAGAGGATGAAACCCCGTGGTTTCCGTGCTTAGCTACGGTCTGACCTGCTCCAGCAATAATAAAAGCCGAAGTGGTTGAAATATTGAAGGTATTTTTGCCATCGCCGCCCGTACCGCATACATCCATGGGATCGAACTCCGAGAAGTCCACGGACAAACATAACTCAAGCATTGCCTTACGGAATCCATTTACTTCTTCGACCGTCAAGCCTTTCATTGCGTATGCCGTCAGGAAGGCTGCCGTCTGAGATGGATTGATTTCACCTTGGCCAATGGAAAATAAAGCCTGGTAAGCCTGCTTGGTCGTTAAGGTCTGACTCGCTAATAATTGGGAAAGTAATTCTTTCATGCTTATACCTATATATAATGGAGGTTTGCCTGGGTTACTAGTAAAGAATCAAACCTTATTACTTCAGCCAGTTGGTCAACATTTCCTTGCCGTATTCGGTCAAGTAAGCTTCCGGGTGAAACTGTACGCCCCGAACGTCATATTTCGTATGGGCTTCGGCCAGTACATATCCCTTTTCATCCACCGCAGTAACTTTCAATTCTTCGGGCATCGTTTCAGGAATTACCGTCCAGGAGTGGTATCGGCATACTTCAATGGACTGAGGTAGTCCCTGGAAAAGTCTTTCCGTTTCATCCTTTATAATACAGGTGGTCGTTACCCCGTGCAGGACATCGCCCATGTTATGCAACTTGGCACCAAATGCTTCGCCGATGGCCTGATGACCAAGACAAACGCCAAAGATGGATTTAGTCGGAGCATATTCCTTAATAAGGTCCAGCATAATTCCTGCTTCTTCGGGAATACCGGGGCCGGGTGAGAGTAAAATCTTATCGTATTTCGCGACTTCTTCCAGCGTGATTTTATCATTGCGAAATACGTCTACTTCATGACCCAGTTCCTTTAATAGGTAAACCAGGTTATACACGAAGGAATCGTAGTTATCGAGCACTAATATTTTGTAAGGCATCTTTCAAGTTATTGGTTATTCGTTGCTAGTTATTAGTTCTGAAAAACTGTCGACCAAAAACTGACAACTGATTAAATTTCTTCGGCCATTTCCATGGCTTTACGTAAAGCAGCTAGTTTGCTGTGAATTTCCTGTAACTCACTTTCCACGTTTGATTTGGCAACAACGCCCATGCCCGCCTGATAAAAAAGCGTGTTATTCTTGCTCAGGAAGGTACGAATGGCGATGGCGTGGTTAAAGTCGCCGTTAAAGCTCAGATGACCGATCGCTCCGCCGTAGATACTACGGTTCGTCGTTTCGTAGCGATTAATCAATGTCATAGCGTTATGCTTGGGGGCACCCGAGAGTGTTCCGGCGGGGAAGGTGTCGGCTACTAATTGCAAGGGATTCGTTCCGGCGGTCATTTTACCCACCACTTTTGATACCAAGTGAATCACGTGACTGTAATACTGCACTTCCTTGAAAGTCTCGACTTTGACCTCATCGCTACTACGGCTTAAATCGTTCCGGGCTAAATCGACCAGCATGACATGTTCGGCAGACTCTTTGGGGTCGGCCAGTAACTCGCGTGCCAACTCTGCATCACGTTCGTCGTCACCCGTACGGCGGAAGGTTCCGGCGATGGGATGAATCTCGGCCTGACCATTTTTGATGAAAATCTGCTTTTCAGGCGAAGAACCGAAGATATGGTAACTCCCGAAATCAAAGTAGAATAAGTAAGGAGAAGGATTGATGGAACGTAAGGCCCGATAGACTTGAAAGTCATCGCCATTAAACGCCCGGGAAAAACGACGCGAAGGCACAATCTGGAAGACATCCCCCCGCAGGCAGTGCCCGATGCATTTATTCACTACGTCCCGCATTTCATCATCGGTACGGTTGGTTGCTTCTTCGCCGCTTAACTCAAACGTATTGGAGGACGATTTAGGCGTTTGAATCAGAAACTCCAGTTGGCTCAGACCTTCAGTGTTCTTGTTTTTGGTATCTCCGTACTGATGTTCAAACAAAAACACTTCGTTTTTGAAGTGATTGAAAACGATTACATAGCGATAGACGTAATAAACAATCTGCGGAATGGCTGATTCTTCGCTTTTGGGTTGAATTTCGATGTCCTCAAAATACTCAACCGAATCATACGTCATGTGACCAAATAACCCATTCGTTGGGAAAGGGTAACCCGAGTTACTTTCCGTGAAACTAGCCGCAAAAGCCCGTAGCGTATCTACAGCGTCTTTCCGGCTTTCCAGTTTGAACTGTTCGCTTGTCCCATCGGGAAACTTTTGAGTAACAACGTCTTCGTCCAGAATAAAGCTCGCTACGGGATCACAGCCGATAAAGCTCAGACTGTTCTGCATGGCGTGGTAATCGGCACTTTCTAATAAGACGGTATTAGGAAACTGGCGGCGTAAGCGTTGATACGCACTTACCGGAGTTAACATATCGGCCAGTAATCGACGGGAATGGGTAGTAATCGGGTAATTTTTCACGCTTGTCTTGGTCTTAAACGTCCAAATGAAATGAGTTAAAACGACAACGCCCACTGTTCGGTTGAACAGCGGGCGTTGTCGTTAATGCTATAATTATCGCTTATCTGACGCAAAAAGAGGCTGTTCAACCGAGGAATCCCAGTTGCCACCACCATGCTTTTGCGAATGAAACGTTCATATTCTTGTTTGATTACTTTCGGCAAACTTAAAAACAATTTCAGAGTTTGGCTAAAGTGTTACCTTTTTTTTTGTTTTTCACAGAAGCAAACGGAATTTTGATTCATGAAAACAAGACTAATGATTGCTTCTCGCTTCTTTATATTCAAGAATATCAAGCCCTTCGCCGTATCAATTCTTCTTACCTTAAGCCTGGCTTCGTGTACCCATAAACCCGATTTACAGGGTTTTCCAGTAGAAAAATGGAAAGCGGACAAAGGGGGATGTAAAGGCGAACGAAAACTCTTACTGGCTGATTTCAAGAAAATCCGGCAAAATCTAAAAGGTACCTCCTCAAATGACTTCGTAGATATTTTTGGCCGACCCGATATTAATCAGATTGCTGACCGAAATCAGGAATATTACGTGTACTTCCTGGAAGCCGGGCCGCATTGCGAAGACATTACTAAAAAATCAGGAGCGGCTTCGGTAGCCATTCGCTTCTCATCGGTTGGCTTAGCCGCCGAAATTACTTTTCAGAATGGTACGCCAATGCAATGATTTCAATTTTGAGTGAGTGAAAGATTGAATAGTTATTTCTAACTCTTTTCTGTCATTCAGAGCATAGTGAAGAACCTTACTGAGCCTGGCAACTTAATGAGTTCTTTGTAGAATTAATCGGTGCCCTACCTATAGAAGTTCTCTCACTACATTCGAGATGACAGGGGGCATCAAAGGATTTACTATTTTAGTCTTTACTCATTCAAAACTAAAAATGAGTGAACAGGTAAAGATTACCTATTCACTCATTCCATCACTCACTCATTCAAAATTGACTACGAGCCCAGTGACCAGCCTTTACGGTATTCGCGTTTAACAAACTGGTTGGCTTGTTCGAAGTTAGTAATACGCATAGCGTTACCATCCCAAAGCAATTTCTTACGACCGGGATATGCAAAGCCCTTACCATCGGCATTAGGCGTGCGAACGTTGTAGCTGCGAATCGCCAGGTTACCCATTAAGACCGTTTCAGTTAATGGTCCTGAATAATCGAATGACGATGTGAGTTTCTGGTGCGTTTCCTTACCAAATCCTTCTTTACAGGCCCGAACCCAAGCCGTCTGGTGACCACTTTCCGGCATTTTCTGAAGTTCTGTTTCGGTCCATTTGTATTTAGCCAGATCCTGTTCGCTCACTTTTTTCTTTTCAAAGTACAGTTTAGGCGTATTTCCATACGTTCCGCAGGTCATGATACCTTTTGAACCAATCAGAATTACCCCGTTTGAGCTATCGGGATCGCCCAGAGGCTCATCGGCAGGAATCAGATCGGGGTGGAAGGCACGAATACCTCCATCCGACCAGTTCATAGTCACTGCTGACTTATTCTTTTTCGTAGCCGGAAATTTAATTTGAACCGAGCTGGATGGAGGACAGCCTTCAGGGATGTATTCAGGCGTCCAATCTTTGATGAATACAGAACCTGCTGAACATTCTACCTCTGTTGGATAACCCAAACCTAGTACCCGGAAAGCAGGGTCAATCAGGTGGCAACCCATGTCACCGAGAGCACCGGTACCGAAGTTCCACCATCCCCGCCATTTGAAAGGGTGATAGGCAGGCGTATAATCTACCCAATCAGAGGGACCAATGAACTGATCCCATGCCAAGCCATTAGGAATTTCTTTCTGGCCCGTAGGAACCGGAATTCCCTGAGGCCATACGGGACGGTTCGTCCAAATGTGAACTTCATCCACTGTTCCGATCAGACCAGCGTTGAACCAGTTTACCATCTGCCAGCTACCTACACTAGAGGCTCCCTGGTTACCCATTTGGGATACAATTTTATACTTACGAGCCGCTTCAGTCATCATCCGGGCTTCGTAAATATCATGCGAAAGGGGTTTTTGCACGTATACGTGCTTACCTGCCTGCATGGCAGCCATGGCAATAACGGCGTGCGTATGGTCAGGCGTTGAGATAGTAACGGCATCAATGTTTTTGCCTTCCTTCTCTAACATTTCCTTGTAATTCTGGTAACGCTTGGCATTAGGAAAACGCTTTACGGAAGCAGCCGCTACATTCCAGTCTACATCACATAAGGCAACTACGTTTTCAGCTCCATTGTTATAGGCATTCCAGATATCGCTGGCACCTTTACCACCAGCACCAATAGCGGCAATATTTAATTTATCAGAAGGGGCTGTGAAGCCTTTTCCTAATACGTGGCGAGGAACGATGTAAAAGGCTGCGGCCGAAAGGGCTCCCTTCTTAATAAACTCGCGGCGAGAGGGGGATTTTTCTTTCATAGGAGTATTAGAAATCGATACTGAATTCTAACGGTATGTTGAAATGTTAAAAAGTAAGTGTTATGCCTGAGAAGTATAGCGTTCGAGCAGTTGCTTCGTCTTTTTAATGCCTTCGTATTCGGATAATGAATCTCCTTCGTATTCGATACCAATGATTCCTTTGAACCCTGATTTCTTCACGATTTCCATCATGCGGTTGTAGTCGGTTTCCACGCAATTCCCTTTCGCATCGAAGTTGAAGGTTTTCGCTGAAATGCCTTTTGCGTAAGGTAATAACTCCTGCGTGCCTTTGTATCGGTCGTATTCGTCTTCACATTCGTGGTAACTACCCGCTTTGTGCTTCAGGCAGAAATTTCCGAAATCGGGTAACGTACCGCAGTTTTTCAGGCCAACGCCCTTCATAACTTCACTCAGCCATTGTCCATTGGAAGAATGACCGCCGTGATTTTCTACGATGACATTAATACCGGTTTTAGCGGCAAACTCACTTAGCGAGTGTAAGCCGTCAATGGCACTTTTCTTGACTTCCTCCGCTGAACCTTCGCCCGCTGCATTCACGCGAATGGTTTTGCAACCCAAGAATTTCGCTGCTTCTACCCACTTGTAATGATTTTCAACGGCCTGTTTACGCTTGGTAGCATCCTTATTACCTAATTCGCCTTCGCCATCAATCATAATGAGATGGTTTTTCACGCCATTGTCTTTACAGCGTTGCAGCAAATCTTTCAGGTAAGCGGAATCTTCGGCTTTGTCTTTGAAAAACTGGTTTACGTATTCAACTATACTGATCCCAAATTCCTTTTTCGCAAGGGCCGGAAAGTCAAGGTTATCTATTTTTTTGGATCGCAAAGCCCGGTGTAAGGACCATTCAGCCAGCGAGATTTCGAAGAGAGGTTTTTGCCCCAGGGTTCCCGCCCAAAGGTCAGCTGCCGGAAGAGTAGCCGCAGCCGCCAGGCCCAGGTTCCGCAGAAAGGAACGTCGGTTCTGTTGCATAGATATGAGGTTTAGAGCTGTCGCTTTTCGGGTAGAAAAGTACAGAACATTTTTTGAAAAATCATGCGTTGGCGATGAAAGTCCCATAAACGCCTACAGCACCTTAGTATGAAGATAGTACTGCTCTATACCCCTCTCTCCTGACTTCCTGCACTTTTAACTGGTAAGCCATTCTTTTTATGGTTACTTTTGAAGGCCGAAAAGGTGGATAATAAGTTCATTTTCAGTTTTTTGACGCCCGTTTTGTATAAGAGATAGACGTTTTATAGCATTTGGAAAGTTTTTTCCTAAGAAAATCCAAATTCCCAAAACTGTTTATTGATAAACTTGTTCTTTATTAAGGAAATGAGCAGTACCGTTCATACGTTGCCTCAAAAGACAACGAAATTTAAGAAAATGAAGTCGTTTCAAATTCCCGATACGTTTAAAAGTCCGGTAATCGGTGCGATTAAAGAGTTTCGCCGAAAGCAGGATAAAATGAAGAAGGATTTTACGCCAACCCTCCTTGATTTCGGGCCGGTGCGGTTTCTTATTGCTCGTCACTTTGGTTTCTGTTATGGCGTAGAAAACGCAGTAGAGACGGCTTACCAGATTATTAAGGATTATCCTTCCAGAAATATTTACCTCCTGAGCGAAATGATTCACAATCCCGAAGTAAACCGGGATTTGCTCGATCAGGGCGTTCGCTTTATGATGGCTACGTCAGGTCGCCAGCTTATTCCCTGGGAAGAGTTAACGGCCGATGATATTGTCATTATTCCTGCCTTTGGAACCACACTGGAAATTCAGGCCAAGCTAGCAGCAATTGGCATCCAGACGGAACAGTACGATACGACTTGCCCCTTTGTAGAGAAAGTCTGGAAGCGGGCTTCTTCCATTGGTCAGAGTGATTATACGATTATTATCCACGGGAAACCTGCTCACGAAGAAACGCGGGCTACCTTTTCTCACGCCCGTCAGAACGCTCCTACCGTAATTGTCAAAGACATGAAGGAGGCTCAGAAACTGGCGGTATATATCAGAGGTGAAAAAGCAGCGGAGTTATTCTACGAAGAATTCAAAGGACAGTATTCGGAGGGATTTGACGTAGCGAAAGATTTGCAACGCATTGGTGTGGTAAATCAGACAACAATGCTGGCTTCAGATACGCAGGCTATTGCAGATTATCTCAAGCAGATCATGGTTGAAACGTATGGCACGGAAGGTATGGATATTACCGCTCACTTTGCTGATACGCGGGATACACTTTGTTATGCTACTAACGATAATCAGTCGGCGACGTACGGTTTATTGGAGGAATCAGCTGATTTATGTGTGGTCGCGGGAGGGTATAACTCTTCGAATACTTCGCACCTGGTTGAGTTATGTGAAGCGAAGTTGCCTACCTATTTCATTGAAAACGCAGATAAAATTCTGGATCATACGCTGATCCGGCATTATGATCTGCATGAGAAAGTAGAAAAAGTAACTAACAATTATTTACCCGAGTCGTCCCCCGTAACGATTATGCTTACCTGCGGAGCGTCTTGCCCGGATAAAGTCGTGGAAGATATTTTAATTCGCTTATTATCATTTTACCCCGAAGCGAAATCCCTGGATGAAATCATGGAACCCTTTATCTAACCTTTCAGAACGAGTGTTTTTTAAGTCGCATCCTTCTGAATAAACAGAAAAACGAGCCGGATCTCCGACTCGTTTTTTTATGCTTCTTGATAGATACCTACTTCATCAATGTGCTACTTTTCAACTTTATCTCGGTAAGTTTACGTTTAGTATCTAGCGTAAAATCCCCCTGCATCATCCAATCGTAATAACTAGGTTCGCGTTTGAAAATTTCCTGCACGGGCTTACCGGTATGTTTACCAAAATTAAAGACAACAACCCCTTCACTGTTATACTTCATTCGCTGAGCAAAATCGACCAACTGGCCCGACGTTAATTCATGCAGGGCATCCATGTCATTTTTAACAGGTATCCACATTTCGTCTTTATTCTTCTCAACCTCTACCCCTTCGTAACGCTTAACCATCGAGTCCAGCACTTCCAAGGTAGCCAAGGTATCCGCTTCAGCAGAGTGAGCATCTTTTAAGCTTTTTCCACAGTAGAATTTATAGGCAGCCGAAAGATTACGCGGTTCCATCATGTGGTATATCCGTTGAGCATCAATCAGTCGACGATTCTTTGTATCAAAGTCAATACCTACTCGCAGAAACTCTTCTACTAGCATAGGCACGTCAAAACGGTTAGAGTTAAAGCCCGCCAGATCACAGCCCTCCAGAAACTGAGCTAAAGATTTAGCTAACTGCTTAAAGGGAGGTTTATCCGCCACGTCTTCATCGTATAAGCCATGAATCAGACTAGTTTCCAAGGGAATAGGCATTTCAGGATTAATCCGCTCCGTTCGTATCTGCACTGAACCGTCAGGCATAGCTTTAGCAATAGATATTTCGACGATTCGATCCCGAATTAAATTGATACCAGTGGTTTCCAGATCAAAAAAAGCGAGGGGCTTACGGAGTTTCAGACTATGTTGCACGGTGTTCCTGTATTTACTGATTATTCAAAAATACATCAATTTCCCCGGAAATAGTTCAATGCTTGTTTGACAAAGCGAATTCGTCTGGATCCATTGACACTCAGAATCAAGCATTTATTAACTTTATATTAAATCAATAAATGTTTTTCGTTGCTCACAAAAAAAGAGTATCTTTGTCCGGCAAATAAGAATAGCACCGTTATTTGCCATGTTGGACTCCTCCAAGTTTCTCTTTGAAGCACTTACTTACGATGATGTGCTTCTGCTCCCTGCCTATTCGGAAGTTCTCCCCCGCGAAACTAGCACCGAATCATTTCTGACAAAAAACATACGCTTAAACATGCCCCTGGTTTCGGCAGCTATGGATACGGTTACCGAATCCGAAATGGCTATTGCAATGGCTCAGGAAGGCGGTATTGGCATGATTCACAAGAATATGTCGATTGAACGCCAGGCAGAAGAAGTTCGCAAAGTAAAGCGTTCAGAATCAGGCATGATTCTCGATCCCATCACCCTTACCGAAGGCGATACCCTGGCGGATGCTCACCGTCTGATGCGGGAAAATAAGATCGGCGGTATCCCCGTTGTTGACTCTACTAATAAGCTGATCGGTATCCTTACCAACCGTGACATTCGTTTTCAAACGAAATTAAGTCAACCTGTTACGGAAATCATGACTCAGGGTAAGCTTATTACGGCTCGTGCAGGCATTGATCTTCAGGCTGCTGAAGCTGTTTTACAGGAATACCGCATTGAAAAACTTCCCATCGTGGATGACAATCAAAAGTTGGTAGGCCTGATTACCTATAAAGATATTCTCAAGAAGAAAAACCATCCAAATGCCTGTAAAGACTCACGCGGTCGTTTACGCGTAGGTGCGGCTGTTGGGGTTACTCACGACTTACTGGATCGCGTTGCGGCTCTGGTCAAAGCAGGGGTTGATGTTATTAGTATTGATACTGCTCACGGGCACTCTTTAGGGGTGATTAACGCTCTGAAATCGGTTAAAGCAGCTTTTCCTAATCTGGATGTTATCGTAGGTAACGTAGCCACAGGTGAAGGTGCCAAAGCTCTGGCCGATGCCGGTGCTGATGCCGTTAAAGTAGGGGTTGGTCCTGGTTCGATTTGTACTACACGGGTAATTGCCGGTGTAGGTATGCCTCAGCTTTCTGCCGTTTACGAAGCAGCGAAAGCGGTTGCAGGTACGGGCGTTCCTATCATTGCCGATGGCGGTATTCGTTACTCCGGTGATATTGTGAAAGCCATTGCCGGTGGTGCGAGCTCCATTATGATGGGTTCATTATTGGCTGGTACAGATGAAGCTCCGGGTGAAATCATCATTGCGGAAGGACGTCGTTTCAAGAGTTACCGGGGAATGGGTTCTGTCGAAGCGATGGAAGAAGGATCGAAAGATCGTTATTTCCAGGATGCCGAAGACGACATCAAAAAGCTGGTTCCTGAAGGTATTGTAGGACGGATTTCTTACAAAGGCCGTGTAGGTGACATTTTATACCAAATGGTCGGTGGACTGAAAGCGGGTATGGGTTACTGCGGAGCTAAAAATATCGAAGCGATGCAACAGGCGAAATTCGTGAAAATCACTGCTGCTGGTGTTCGCGAAAGTCACCCCCACGATGTAGTTATTTCGAAAGAAGCTCCTAACTATAGCGTGAAATAAGGTTGTTTGTTTATGGTTATTACCAATACCCAAAAAGGTCGCTCGAAAGGCGACCTTTTTGGGTATTGGTAATAATTTGGTTAGAATCGATACGCTCCCGTAATTCCTACACTAGATGAATTAAATCCGGCATTGAAGCGGTAAATACTAGTTACGTTTCCAAAAGAGCCACTCACCTCAATGGACGGAATTAATTCACCACTAACATACCATCGGGGATTAAAATTGTATTGGGCTCCTAACACAAAGCCTACTCCTACTGAAGGCGTTACGATGACCAGATTAGATCCTTCATAAACAGTTGATCCCGTTCCATTACCATTATCTACCGTCATGGACCCTGAAGTTAAGGTACTTAAACCTATTCCTGCTATTAACTCTGTTCCGTAGATCAATTGCAATTTGTCATTGATGCTCCGACGTTTTTCTTTTCCCGTTGCTCCGCCCGCCGAGAACCCAACCAAAGTATTATTTCCCGCGAAATTCAATCCTAAACTTCCAAAGGCCAGCCGGTGCCGACGATAGACATTTTCCTTAATTTTCTTCTTATAAATAAATCCGAAACTGTTAAGAGAGCTGGTCCTAATACCAAGCTCATGGCGAAGAGTGTCTTGAGAAAATACGGGAAAGCACATACATAATCCAAAGATTAAGAAGAAGGTAGATAAAATTTTCATACATTTTAAAGGATAATATTCCTTGAGTTTATAGTGAGAACTGGGGAATTTAGGTATTAAACGTATAGGTCGTTTGTTAAATAAACTTAAGCCTTATCTGCATAATCAAAAAGAGACCGCTCTGAACACCATATCGCGTTCGGAGCGGTCTCTTTACTCTTTAATTAATAACTATTTTTTCCGGAAGAACATCGTTAACGGCACCCCGTCAAAGCCGAAGTGAGCCCGAAATTTATTTTCCAGGTAACGTTCATAGCTTTCTTTAATGTACTGAGGATAGTTACAGAACAGTACAAACGTCGGACTTGGCGTAGGTAACTGCGTCAGGTATTTGATCTTCACATATTTACCATTAATCGCTGGAGGCGGATACGCTTCGATCTCAGGTAGAATCAAGTCGTTCAGCTGAGACGTTGGAATCCGGCGACGGCGTTGTTCGTAGACTTCTGTTACTTTTTCTACGACCTTAAAAATCCGCGTTTTATCAGGTACCGAAGTAAAGATAATGGGAGCATAATCGATGGGAGCCATTCGCTGACGTAACTCCTTTTCCAAAGCCGGAGCCGTGCGGGAGTCTTTCTGAATTAAATCCCACTTATTTACCATGATCACGATACCTTTTTTCGCCCGGTGAGCCATACCAATGATGTTCATATCCTGAGCTTCCAGACCCCGTTCGGCGTCCAGAATAATAATGGCCACATCGCACTCGTCCAAAGCCCGCATGGAACGCAGGGTTGAATAAAACTCAATGTTATCATTCACCCGAGCTTTCCGACGCATCCCGGCGGTATCGGTAATAATAAAATCGTTACCGTACAAAGAGTAACGGGTGTGAATGGCATCACGAGTTGTTCCGGCAATGTCCGTTACAATACTACGCTCACGGCCTAATAAGGCATTCAGGAAAGAAGATTTTCCAACGTTGGGACGGCCTAAAATGGCAATCCGGGGAATACCCGCTTCAGGATCTTCGATGCCATCGTCTTCAAAGTGTGCGACTACAGCATCCAGGAAATCACCCGTATTATTACCATTTTCTGCTGAAATCGGGAATGGTTCGCCTAAGCCTAAGGCATAGAATTCAGCAGCGGCGTGCATTTTCTCGGTTGTATCCGCCTTATTAGCAACCAGAATTACTGGCTTTTTTGAGCGACGAAGTACGTTGGCGAAGTCTTCATCCAGACCCGTCAACCCTGTAATGCAATCAACTACGAAGATTACTACACTGGCTTCGTCCATGGCGATCTGTACCTGCTCGCGAATGGCTTCTTCAAAAATATCTTCGGAACCAACAACATAACCACCCGTATCGATCACGGTAAAAAACTTACCAGTCCAATCGGCATAGCCATAGTGACGGTCACGGGTAACTCCCGAAACGTTGTCCATAATGGCTTTTTTCTGCTCGATGATCCGGTTAAACAATGTGGATTTACCTACGTTAGGCCGCCCCACAATAGCAACAATATTTGACATGATGAGTTTCGCTGGCATAAACCCGCCAGCATCGGTTTGACCAGCCGTTTCTCGGCCGCTTCATTGAAAAATAAATAATAGTATCCGTTCCGACTGATCCAATCACTAACCTCCATGAATGAGCCTTTCACCTGTGTATGAGGCGTATCCATGCGTTGAAAGTCCTTTCGAAACAGCTATTATTCTTGAATGTACCCGAACTCCCGGAGCTTATTCGCTTTACTCCGCCAGTCGGATTCTACGCGAACGTAGGTTTCCAGGTGAATTTTTTTCCCAAAAAAGGCTTCCATTTCCTTGCGGGACTCGATTCCCACTTTCTTGATTGAAGCCCCTTTATGACCTAATAAGATAGCCCGTTGACTTGCTCGTTCAACATAAATCTCCGCCAGAATCCGGATGATATCATCGGTTTCCTTGAAAGAGGTAATGACTACTTCCGAGCTATAGGGGATTTCCTTTTTGTAATTGAGAAATATTTTTTCCCGGACGATCTCCGCCGCAAAAAAGCGTTCGGGTCGATCCGTCAGTGAATCCTTATCAAAAAATGGTGGATGAGTAGGTATAGCCTTAATAATCAGACTAAATATTTCTTCCAGACCTAATTTATGCAGAGCAGCAATGGGTAGAATCGTCTGAGTAGGAAAACGGTTCCGCCAGTAAGCAATTTTTTCTTCTACCTGTTCCTGGGTGGCCAGATCAACCTTATTAATGAGAAGAATAACAGGCGTTTGATCAATTCGCGTTAGCTTTTCGATGACGTCATCCTCATCATACGCTTCAAAAATATCCGTTACAAACAGAATTACGTCCGCATCCTCCAGCGAACCCCGTACGAAATTCATCATTGACTGATGCAGTTCGTATTGCGGCTTAATGATTCCCGGCGTATCCGAATATACCAGCTGAAACGGGATACCATCCTGCACCCCATTCACAATCCCCATGATGCGATGCCGCGTGGTTTGAGCCTTCGACGTAATGATTGAAAGCCGCTCACCCACCAGGGCATTCATCAGCGTTGATTTGCCCACATTGGGTTTCCCAACAATACTGACGTATCCCGTTTTATGATTATCCATCGTGTAATTCAAAAAATCTATAAAAATATTTTTTAGTTATTTAACTGAAGATCAGCAACAATTAAAAAATAATCTATAGCACTTCGTTAATTTTTACACAAAGGTATTGATTTTAATTGAAAGGCCCGTATATTTGCAGTCCAATAACACACCGCGGGATGGAGCAGTTGGCAGCTCGTTGGGCTCATAACCCAAAGGTCACAGGTTCGAGTCCTGTTCCCGCTACTACAAAGCCGTCAGCAATGGCGGCTTTTTTTCAGGTCTCGTAGTACAACGGATAGTATGTGAGCCTCCGGAGCTCAAGATTTAGGTTCGATTCCTAACGAGACCACACAAAGCCCTGCATGTCAGGGCTTTTTTATTTTATGTTAATACTAATTTATAAAAAAGGGGCTACTGATCTAAATGATCAGTAGCCCCTTTTTTATGACTAAGAAATTTATTACTTCAGAAAAGGCAGTTTTACCACCACCGCTTTCAGGTATTTATTACGAATGTTAATGTAAATCTCGGAACCGACTTTACTATATTCTGTCTGTACATAACCCATGCCGATGCCTTTGTTTAAACTAGGTGACTGCGTTCCAGAAGTTACTTCACCGATGATTTGTCCAGCGGCGGTCATGATTTCGTAGTGCTGCCGAGGAATACCACGGTCAATCATTTCAAAACCTACCAGCTTGCGGGTAACGCCGTTTTCTTTCAGCTTTTTGTGGAAATCACTGTACGTGAATTCTTTATTGAATTTTGTGATCCAGCCTAAGCCTGCTTCGATGGGCGACGTAGTATCGTCTATGTCATTGCCATATAAGCAGTAACCCATTTCTGTACGTAGAGTGTCACGAGCACCCAGACCTACGGGAACGATGTTAAACTCCGTTCCAGCTTCCATGATCGCGTCCCACATGGCTTTGGCCTGATGATTGGGTACGTATACTTCCATTCCACCCGCTCCGGTATAACCCGTTGTAGCAATCAGAATATCGTCAAAACCAGCCACGGTTCCTTCCTTGAAAGAATAGTACGGCATTTCTTCCAGATTCAAATCCGTTAGCTTCTGCATGGTTGCAACGCCTTTAGGTCCCTGAACGGCAAAAAGAGAGTACTCGTCGGATACGTTTTCTAACGCAACGCCTTCTATAATGAATTTCTGTAACCAGTTCCAGTCTTTCTCGATGTTAGACGCATTCACTACCACGAAGTAGTCATTTTCGCTGCGACGGTAGATCAATAAATCATCCACGATTCCGCCCATTTCATTGGTCAGGCAGGAATATTGCACTTTTCCGTCATACAGAGCTGCTACATCATTCGTCGTGACGCTTTGCAAAAACTCAAGAGCTTTCTCGCCCTTCACCCGGAATTCTCCCATATGGGACACATCAAAAATACCCACCGAATTACGAACGGCGTGGTGTTCCTGAATTAATCCGGTATAAGAAACGGGCATTTCGAAGCCAGCAAAAGGAACAATCTTTGCTCCAAGAGCTACGTGTACGTCGTGTAATTGAACTTGACGAAGTGAATCTGACATGTACAAAGGATCTAATGTAGGAATAGCAAAAATAGTGGAAAAATGAGCTTTCCCACCAGTTTATGTATCCTTACTCAAAAAGTGATCCAATTAGCTTACCAGCAAGGCCGATGCTTCCCAAAGATTATTCCGTAAAGCCTCGGCTTTCGAATGCGTTCCGGGGGTAGCAATGCGAATAGTACGAACTCCCGCTTTTTTGCCCGCCTGTACGTCACGCTCTTGATCGCCAATCATCCAGGACTGATTGGGATCGATCCGATGTTTCGCCATGGCTTTCTCAATCATTAGGGAATCGGGCTTACGTAATAAGGAGTTACTATCAAAATCAGGGTGATGAGGACAGAAATACAGGTCGTCAATGACATTGCCGCACTTTTCCTGTAAGAACTCGTGGCATTTTACCACATCTTCTTTGTTATATAAACCTTTGGCAATGCCTGCCTGATTCGTAATGACAATCAACATATAACCCGCTTCTTTCAGAAGCCTTAATGCTTGTACCGTCTCATCGGTAATGATCAGGTCATCCGTGCAATATAAATAACCTGGACTGTCTTGATTTAATACGCCGTCCCGGTCCAGAAAAATGCATTTGTTCATAATCTTCTTTGCTTGGAGTTACTGTTGATGAGGCTATATAAATAGCATTATTCAAATAATAATTTGAACATAATGCTAATATAGGGATTGATTGTATTTGGTTGAACTTTATTTTTAAAAAATTTTCATAAAAAAAAGCCTGCCACCTTTAGAAGATAACAGGCTTCTGGACAGAAAATAAACGTTTTTCTAAATCTATCCGTATCTTATGAACTATCCCTCATTACCAAGAGCCAGTCGATTCCAGGGAATACGACTGAGCATCAGGATTAAAGCGATGCCAAAAAAGATTAAAGAGCTTTTGTGTTTTACGGTGTCAGATGCCGCCTTTTTAGCTTTACTATAACCTACGTGTACCAAAGCAATGGCCACAATCATGACAAAAATGTGTTCAACGGCGAAGTAACGAATGGTAGAATCTTTCATTGGATTAATCCCTTCAATCTGGAAGGCTTTAATTCCATATAAAGGACTTAATACAAAATACAACACCAAACCTACCAGCAACTGAACATCGCAGGAAATCATAAAGAAGAGACCCGTTTTACGATCAGCATCCGTATAAAGGCTGTTCGAAGAAAGGCCACGTGCCGCCCGAACTAATGCCAAGACAGCCAGCACCAACACTACCCAACGGAGCCAGGAGTGAATGGTAAGGAAGGCGGGGTAAAGAGATTCCATTTCGTTTGCTTCGTTAAAATTATAAGCTCATAGTAAATGTATGAGCTAAGACAGTTCATTAATGAGCAGGCAAACAAACAGCCCAACCGTTAAATCACCAAATACCGGAAGCGATTAAAGTGAAAATTTGTTTCTCATCGCTCGTTCCAGAAAATGCTCAGACCGTCCTTGCCCGCTGTTATTAACTCTGGGTAACCATCCTTATCCAGATCTCGTACTACCATGTGAATTCCGGTTCCTTTCGTTTCACCTACGGGGCCATAGGTAATAACGTTCTTTTCAAATTTATTACCGTTCCACGTGAAGTAATACATTCCGTACGAATCGGCCGCACCGGGATCGTTATCATTATGAGCCCGGTAACGCTTGCCTGTTATCAACTCCGGTTGTTGATCTCCATCGATATCCTGCCAGTGCATTTCATGGTATTGTGAATTCTCACTATCTATGGTACGCTTTTCCCAAATATGCCGATCTCCGTCCACTTTGTGTTCGTACCAGTGCAATCCGTAATCGTGAGCCTGCCCTACGATCAGATCATTTTTCCCATCACCGTTAACGTCAACTACCAGAATAGGAATACTCGCCGAACCCAGATTTAATTCCTTGTGAAAAATCCAGGGTTCAATAAAAGGCTTTGCCGGAGCTTCTAGCCAGCCGTCAGACAATACGAAATCGCCACGCCCATCACCATTCACATCTCCAAAACCTAATCCGTGCCCCTGTATGGGGTGCAGCGTATAAGCTTTGAATTTTCCTTTCTCTAAGCGATATACCCGTAAAGGGTTATTAGGCGTATTGGGTACAATTTCCAGTGTCCCATCTCCATCCACATCCCAGGCCCGGGTGGTTTCTACATTACCGCAGCTATCAATCACATGCTCGGGCCATTCTTTGGAGGAATTACCAGGATTTTCACGCCAGCGAATGGTATTTCCCCACCAGCCACCAGTGATAAAGTCTATTCGGCCATCTTTATTAACATCCAGCGGTATGGTCGAGAAATCATCGTAATATTCTCCCTGAGCTTTTACCTCACCTATCCGATGGCGTTTCTTAAAATCCGGACCTTCGTACCACCAGGCTCCCGAAACCAAATCAGGTTTTTTATCACCATTTACATCAAATACTCCCACCGACTCATAGCGTTCATCACTGATTTTCTGCTGGCGAAATTTCCCTTTATCAGGATAGGCTACCATGACCAGTAGCATGAGTAAGCCACCATAAATGGTTTTCATAGTTGAATTAGTTGGTGAATCAAAACACGCTCCTTAGTTAACTTCCAGAACATCTTTTCCGGGAAGTACGGGGAAAGCTGCGTGTGGTTCTGTTTGATACCAAAAAATCGTACTGGCTACATCTGAACGTTGTTGCAGGTAACGTCCTTCACTTCGCCAGCCCAGATCCTGAATGGTTACTTTCACATCTTTTTCAAAACGGATAGGATCCAATAAATGCCAGCGATAGAGCCCAAATCGTTGCTGGGAGCGATAGGTCCCATCCGGTCGTATCACCTGCGGCAAGCCTGCATAAGGGGTAGAAAATTCAACGTACTTTCCTGCCCGATCAAAATTATAACTACCACAGAAGTAGTCTTCCGTTCCCGTACCTGCAATCGTTGGGTATTCTTTATCTCCATCGATGAAAAACTTGATTTCTCCTTCCCCCCACCAGCCTGTATTATGCACACCCCAGGCCAGATAAGTACCTACATAGTGTCCTTTCCCTTTGATACCGTCAATAAGAGTAATGGCCTGTTTAGGATCATGTCTATTTGCTCTTCGGAACTGAGCATGGAAATAGGCGGCGTCTTCGGGAACCTCCGTCAGCGTATAATCAACCTGATAATACAATCGCATTTCGTGCTCATCGAGGTTTTCCATCGTAATACGGCACTTTTTTCGGAAGGGCATGGGCCAGTAACTGTTGAAAGCACTGCCGGGGTTAACGGTAATTGCCAATGAGTTGAGCGGAGCGTATTCGCCCCATCCCATTCCAAAGAAATCTCCTACGGGAACCTCTACCGAAGGCGTTTTTTCTTCGTCCCAATAAAATCGCAGAATGCTATATCGCCAGTTACCCGTTGGCGTCATCCAGATGTGTTGAATCTGACCCGAACCTGAAATTTCAGCCAATGTAAAGATCTGCTTAGGCTTGATTTTAACAAAAGGATTTACCTTCCAGCCCTGGCCTAAATCACGGGCTTCCCGGCGGGCATTCGCCTGATTTTCGCGATGATCGGAGGTATCAGCCCTACCGCCCCTGCCTCGTTCTCCGGTAAAATTTTCCGGACTAATCGAACGGGTTTGGGCGTTGGAAAGACGATAAATATTGGAAAGTCCAACATCCAGCCCATTCCAGGACTTCGTTTGGGCATATGACGAAAGAAAGCCCAGCATCAGGCTTGCTAGTAATGAGTATTTCATAGAGTTAAGAGGTATTTCAAGGAAAGATCGGAAATCCCTGATTTTTAGCAAGGCCTGGACATAAAAAGAGCCACCTGCAAAACAGATGGCTCCCGGCAATTGGTACTAAAATCTATATTAAAATTGATACAAAGCCCGAATACGTAATCCGGCAGGTGCTTTTTCCTGGCGGAACGAACAGTCTTTCAGGCTCGGAGCAATGTATGTCTCAGCCTGTACGACAAAGTGATTCCACTGCTTTTCAACGCCAAGACCCGTATTCACATTGTTGAAAACAGACGCCTGTCGCGGTTTGGCAATGACCTGATCTCGAATAGGTTTATTATTCCATTTTTCGAGCTCAAACTGAAATTTCTCCTCTACTTTCAGATCAAACGTCGTTCCTGCCGAAGCATATAACGTCCAGCCTTTTTCTAAGGGAAAACGATAATTAACAGCTACAGGCATTCGAACCACTGCTGCTTCAGTACTAATATTCTTGATTGCATAGCTGGGCATTGGCGGGATTTCTGGACGATAGGTACGTCTGAAATCAAACTTGTTCCGATCAATGAATACTTTCTCGTTAGGGTATTTACGACCTTCAACTACGCCTTTACTCAAGCCTAGTGAAAGTCCCCAGTGCTTACCAATTGTGACGGCCGCCACCAGCGATTTACCCGTGTAATTCTTCTCTATATCCAGCCCAGCTCCTACCCGAACATTTAGGTTGTCTTCTGTAGGCAAACGTATTTTCGGAGCTTTAGCTACTTTTTCAGTGGCCATTGTAGGGGAACTATCAGAAGCTCCCGCCGCCCAATTATAAAACTTACGTTTTACTGGGATTCTTGTAAACTGTGGAACTCCCGCCGGAAAAGCTTCAAAGGAAAGTCTGGGAGTCAACGTTTTACTTTCCATCTTTGATAGAACCTCAACCGCCGAGCGGTTTTGAGCTTCTACCAAGCTTGCATTGAGCTCTTCAGAAGAGGTTTCACCCCTAGCCCTTTTTCCGGAGCTACCTGTGTTTCTACGCGTATCTTTTAGAGTTGTAACACGTTCATTACCAAACTGACTGGAAAACGCCTCTACGTTTTCGCGTTTCTGCAAGGGCTTAGTATTAACATCACGACTAATAGCTACGGACTCATCATTAATTCTTTCTTTCTGAGGATAACCACTTTCCCTCTGCTTAACTTTATCTTTCTGAATTATGGATGACCTTTCTTCCTGCAACGCGACAGATTCATTTTCTTCAAACGACCTGCCTGTACCTGGCTGCTTATCTTCAACCGTCTGTTTTTGTGGAGCAGTAACAGCCTGTGCTCTTTCTGCTTTCAGAGTTTCTGCTGATTGAATGGGCAGGCTTTCGGGCTGAATTATTTTCTCAACTGAGGTATCAGGTAAAGTTGATTCATTCGAAGGAGTTTGCAGGGTATACGCTTCTGGCACTCGCGTCTGAGCCGCGGCTTGCTGTTTTACTTCCTGTTGTAACTGGGCAACTGTCTCTTTTAACTCTTTATTTTGCTGATATTGAATAATATTAGTAACAATCAGTACGGAAGCCACCAAACCGGAAGCTCCGTAACCAATCCACTTGGCCCCGGTTTTAGCCCACCAGGAGACAGGCATCTGCTGTTTGGAAAAAGCCTGGAACTTGGACCAATCCTTTTCTTCAAAAGGAGGTTCAATTCCTTCCAACTTTCGTCGGACGGCTTCATTGAAACGATCCGTTTTCATTGCAAAGATGTATTCCCCCAGTTTTTTTGTACCACATCAGGATAGGATTCCATAATCATCTGCTGAAGAATCACGCGGGCTCGGGCAAAATGCGAGCGTACGGTTCCTTCCTTTACATTCAACTGGTCAGCAATTTCCCTTAATTGATAGCCATCTACCACGTGCATGAGAAAGATAGATCGGTAAATCGGACGTAATTGCTGCACCAATTCTAATATTTCTTCTGCGGCTATCTGATCTACAATTCCTTCATCCAAAGCCGGTTCGGCTATGGCTTCAAAGCCAATCTCACTATGAAACTTCTGATTCTTACGGAAATGGCTAATCGCAGAGTTAACCATGATGGTACGTAACCAGGCCTTGAAAGGTAATTGTGTATCGTAGTTATGCAGATTTTTAAATACTTTAAAGAAACCTTCATTTAATATCTCTTCCGCCTCTTCCACATTTGAGGAATACCTCAGACAAACACTTTTAGCATAACTGAAAAACTGCTGGAAAAGCACCCGCTGGGCCCGCTGGTCTTCCAACAAGCAGGCCTTAATGACCCCTTCGAGGTCATCATCAGAAAAGGATGATTTCTTCCGGAAAAACAAAATGATCGTGGTTAAGGTCCTTTACTATCCCTTTACGCTGAAGTAATAAGACGCGTTGCAGACGGTTCTAAAAAATTTCCTCTTTACCTGAAGAATCTTTTCCTATCTAACTACTGGGCCGCTAATATAACTGATTTACAGAGCATTACTATCTTAACTGGTTTAATATTCATTAAAAAAATAACTCTCCTTTCTAAATCTGCAACGCGGTTCTAGGATGTTGCGTATTGCCTATCAAACACATTTCACCCCTTTTCCTTATGAAGAATTACTGGATTGCTTTCCTGTTACTAGTGGGCACTTGCTTACTAAGCTGTAACCGAGAGGATGTCACAGCCTCTGACTCTACGGAAGAAGCAGCGGAAGTCCTGACGCTCTCTGCGGCCCGGGTAGCCGTAGCCTCGGACTCAGTTACTAAACAGAATTGTAAAGGTAAGCTGACGGCCGTTGAAATTTCGGCCCTTCCATCAGCTGTCACTACGTACATTCAGCAGACCTACCCTACATCAACCATTAAGCTGGCTTCCGCGGATGAGAAAGGGAATCTGATTGTAGGCATTATCGTTGACGATCAGCCCAAAGCATTGCTCTTTACTGCGGCTGGAACTTTCGTTCAGGAATTAAGTCATTACCAGAAAAAAGCGAAACTTACTGAAGTAGCTCTTACTGATTTACCCGCTACCATTACCGCTTATATCACCACCAATTACTCCGAAGCAACAATTCAGAAAGCGGGTAAAAATGCCGATGGAGTCTATTTCGTAGCGATTAAAACTGGTGATTCCATCAAAGTATTACGCTTTGATGCAACCGGCACTTTCGTAGAAGAACTCACGAAAGAAGCTCGTTCAAAAAAACGTCATTAATCCTTTCGGATCAATACACTATTGGCATTTTCATTCACGCATAACCCCTCCGCTCCAGATGGAAACATTACTAAAAAGCAAACCAAAGGCGACTCAAGACCAGACTCAGAACTGGAAGGAAGCCGAAAAGTCAACCCTGTCCCTTTCGGAGTGGCTGATTGAAATTTTAGTAATGAGCATGACTATCCTCATCGCTTATGCCATTCTTTAGAGCGGTGGAGCCTACCAAAGAAGGAAACCCCACGCTCCTAAAAGGAATGTGGGGTTTTGCTAGATAATGTGACTCCACCGCCTTGGTGTCACGCTACTGAATTTGCATAAGACTCAAGTCGCCACTTGTGCCTTATTGATGATTTAAAAGTAACGTGATTTCAGAGGTTTGACTGACTTCTTCGACGGAATGTACATTTCAGCCTTTGACTGGATTATATCGTCAGATTTACCGTTTTAACTTACTAGTATCCAACGGTAAAACGTTTTTGTGCAAATTGAGGGGTTTCCAGTTCATCCACGATAGCCACGGCCAGATCCGCTACCGAAATACGGCTCTTACCATTTTCATCGAAAACCGGGCTCTCCAGCTCTGTACGATACTGACCCGTACGCTCTCCAGGAGCCAGTTCGATAGCAGGACTTAAGAATGTCCAGTCGATCGTTGTCTCTTTTTTAATGACATTCAGGAAATCACGGGCGGATGTAGCTCCGGCTTTCCATTCCGCTGGAAATTGAGGTGTATCTACTAATTGTACTCCGGGTGCAGCGTATAAACTTCCAGCACCTCCTACGACGATCAAACGCGAAACGCCTGCTTCTTTCGTTCCATCCAGAATCGCCTGTGAACCTTTGAGAAAATCATCGTACAGATTTGGGTTGGTCCAGCCAGCGTTGTAAGAACTAACTACGGCATCGTGGCCTGCTACCAGTGCTTTTACTTCTTCTTTACTCTGAACATCCCCCGCTTTCACCGTCAAAAATTCAGACGTATTCGTGATCTTATCGGTATTGCGAGCAATGGCGGTTACTTCATGACCGCGGTTTAAGGCTTCGTTTAATACGGCCGTTCCTACAAATCCAGTAGCTCCGATCAGTGCGATTTTCATAATATTAGTTATTTTTGTTTCCTTGGTTACTTTTAATAACTCAAAAGTAAATCAATGGTTTAAGTCCTACAAGAAGGCATTTTTCAATAACTAAGGCACATGAAAGTAACTATTGCTGATACTCAGGAAAATCCAGTTCAGAAAAAGATAGAAAAAATTTTCAGTAACACTGATGGACTTGGCGTTTGTCCTGTTCGAGGCATTCTCGACCGAATTGGAGATAAATGGTCGTTCCTGACTATCATTCATTTAGGTAATGCCGGGACACTCCGTTTCAATGAATTAAAACATCAGATTGGTGACGTTTCCCAGCGAATGCTGACCGTTACTTTAAGAAGTCTGGAAGAGGATGGGCTCGTTCAGCGGCACATCTATGCTGAAGTACCCCCTCGGGTAGAATATCAGTTAACGGCTTTGGGTGAAAGTTTACTCCTGCGAATGATTGAACTAGCCGAATGGGCGAATATGTATAAGGCGGAAATTGTGAAGGCCCGGCAGAAGTATTCTGAGAACTAGTTTAAGAAAACTTCCCGAAAGTTTGAAACTTTCGGGAAGTTAAAATTGAACTATCTACAACATCTTCTTCAAACTCAGCATCTCATCCCGCAGTTTTGCAGCATTCATAAAATCGAGTTCTTTGGCTGCCTGTTCCATTTCTTTCTGCACCTGTTTGATACGTTCATTGATGGCATCTTTATCCATATAAGCCATCACCGGGTCGGCAGCTAAGAAGATTTCCTGCGGTTCTACGTAATAATTTCTTGAAGGTTTACCCATTACGTCCGCAATACTGGTTTGCTCCATAATCACTTCTTTCGATTTACGAACCGTTCTAGGCGTGATGCCATTGTCAGCATTATATTCCATCTGTAAGGCCCGGCGACGAGACGTTTCGCTAATGGCTTTTTCCATCGAACCCGTAATGCGGTCGGCATACATCAATACCTTACCACGATCATTCCGGGCCGCCCGTCCAATCGTCTGAATCAGCGACCGAATATCCCGCAGGAAGCCTTCCTTATCAGCATCCATAATGGCTACCAGCGAAACTTCAGGTAAATCCAGACCTTCCCGCAGCAGGTTAACCCCCACTAGTACATCAAAAACACCCAAACGTAACTCCCGCAGAATTTCAACCCGCTCAAGTGTCTTTACTTCCGAGTGAATGTATCGACATTTTACACCTACCCGATCCAGGTATTTAGACAGCTCTTCGGCCATCCGCTTGGTCAGGGTTGTAACCAGCACCCGCTCTTCGCGTTTAATTCGATCGTGAATTTCATCCAGTAAATCATCAATCTGATTGATACTGGGACGAACTTCAATTTCTGGATCCAGCAGACCCGTCGGGCGAATGATTTGTTCAACGACTACCCCTTCACTCCGGCGTAGTTCATAGTCAGCGGGCGTAGCCGAAACATAGAGAGTCTGCATGGCCATATTTTCAAACTCCTGGAAAGTCAGTGGCCGGTTATCCAGAGCACTGGGCAGGCGGAAGCCATAGTCAACCAGAGCTTCCTTACGCGAGCGGTCACCGCCCCACATGGCCCGGATCTGTGGAACCGTCACGTGACTTTCGTCAATCACCATTAAGTAATCCTCAGGGAAAAAGTCCAGCAAGCAGAACGGCCGCTGACCGGGCAAGCGGTTATCAAAATACCGGGAATAGTTCTCGATACCGGAGCAATAACCCAATTCCCGCATCATTTCCATATCGAATTCCGTCCGTTGCTTAATCCGGTCGGCCTCCTGCAAACGCAGTTCTTTTTCAAAAAACTTGATCTGCTCTACCATGTCGTCCTGAATCTCGTGCATGGCTCGGGCCAGGGTATCGCGACCCGTCACGAACAGATTGGCTGGGAAAATGGCAACGCGGTTTTCTTCGCCGATTTTCTTACCCGAAACCGGATCAATCCGGTGAATGGCTTCGATTTCATCCCCGAAAAAGATAAATCGGTACCCAAATTCCGCGTACGGTAAATGCACATCAACGGTATCTCCTTTCACCCGGAAGGTTCCCCGGGCAAAATCGGCTTCCGTTCTTGAATATAATATTTCTACCAACCGGTACAGAAACTGATTTCGAGAGTATAACTCCCCAACGCCCACCCGCATGATACTCTTTCGGAATTCATCGGGGTTACCCATCCCATAGATACAGGAAACCGAGGCAACCACAATCACATCCCGCCGACCAGACATTAACGCGGACGTAGCCGAAAGCCGAAGCTTGTCGATTTCCTGGTTAATGGCGAGATCTTTCTCGATATAAGTATTCGTCGTAGCGATGTAAGCCTCGGGCTGGTAATAGTCGTAGTAACTGATAAAATACTCGACGGCATTATTAGGGAAGAACTGCTTGAATTCACCGTATAACTGAGCGGCCAGCGTTTTATTATGACTAAGAATCAGCGTCGGACGATTGATTTCTTTAATGACATTAGCTACCGTAAAGGTCTTACCTGAGCCGGTTACCCCCAGCAAGACCTGAGCAGGTTCATTTCGGTTAATCCCTTCAACAAGCTGCTGAATGGCTTTGGGCTGGTCGCCGGTAGGCTGATATTCAGAGGTTAATTCAAAATCCATGGCGTTCGGTTCAGCTTCTTTATACAAAAATCGAAAGGGCTATGCATCCTTTCTGAATCAGTGAAACTACTAAAAAATGGTCAGAAAGATACAGTTCGGGCCATCCAGACAGTAACGTCTAAAAAAGCCTTTCCATTCCAACTATTTGAAAAAATTTAGGGTCTTTCGCGTAGATTATGTACTTCATTAGTTACCCCGCACCTATCCTTATGAAATACCTTTATTACCTCTGCTTTCTAGGAGCAGCAATGGCCGGTTTAAGTAGTTGCCAGACCATCTATAACTATCGGCTCGGAGCGGGTTTACATGCCCATGATCTGGTTTATCAGCCAAAACCGTTTGCTCCAAAAGATAGTAGCGTGACTTCGGCTTGGCATGTGGGGGGCATTTATACCATAGGTGATGGATATAAAGGAGCCATAGGTACCACGAATAATGGCTACAACTTTGGTTTACTACAGGTTAGTAGAGCTCATAGCTGGAAATACGCCAGTGTATCGTATGGAGCTTTCGGCTTTTTGGGAAAGTATACCATTAAGAAATCTAGCTTCGCCGAGTATGATACCGTCCGAACGTCTCCTTTACCCTCACCGCCAGAATGGGCCACTTACGACTACATCCGTAAACCAAGCGAATACGCAGGAGCCTACTATTTTCACGGCTGGGGACTTCGGGGCAGTGCTCATTTAAATGCTATTATTGGAAAAGGCAGAAAGACGAACTGGCGTTACCTAGGTGTGGAATGGTCTCATAGCCAGGAATATGGATCCTTGTACGACATTCGTCAACAGATACCGCAAAAAACCATTTATCGATACAATCAGCCCTATAAGTTTAATCAACGAGCCACTTATGTGGATAACTGGATTATCGCTCGTTCGCGTGGCTTGACTACACTGGCTCTTTCCAGTGAAATGGTTTTTAATAACTACCCTCAACATGAAGGTGCCGTTATCCTTAAAGCTACCTGGGGGAAAGCCATAGGTGCTGATTATAATGGATCTCAATGGTTTGATGTTTCCAGTATTATGCTGGGCATTCAGGCCAATGAACATTTGGTCTCACTCACGGTTGGTAACGTTACCCAAAAGGCGGGCATTCAATTTGCATATAATTATCGATTGGGATCGTATACAAACAAGAAAAAGCGAGCCAGTTCTTACTAGCCCGCTTTCTCAGAATTGATATTAATCTTATACTAATTCATTCGTATTCAGGAATTCAGCAATCTGAACAGCGTTCGTAGCAGCACCTTTACGCAGGTTGTCAGCTACGATCCATAAGTTCAGGGTGTTCGGCTGAGATTCGTCCCGACGGATGCGACCCACGAACGTTTCGTCTTTGCCATGAGCCGTTAATGGCATAGGGTATACCTGATTTTTAGGATCATCCTGAACCACTACACCGGGAGCTTTCTCCAGAATAGCCCGTACTTCTTCCAGATCGAAATCGTTTTCGAACTCGATGTTTACGGCTTCTGAGTGACCGCCAATCGTGGGAATCCGTACCGTAGTAGCCGTTACCGCGATAGATTCATCACCCATGATTTTCTTGGTTTCATTCACCATTTTCATTTCCTCTTTCGTATAGCCGTTATCCAGGAATACGTCGATGTGAGGAAGTACGTTCAGGTCGATGGGGTGAGGATATACTTTCTTTACGGTGTCATCACCTTTACGCTCGGCAAATAACTGATCGACCGCCGCTTTACCCGTACCCGTTACCGACTGATACGTCGAAACCACTACGCGTTTGATTTTATATTGCTGGTGTAATGGGTTCAGCACCACCACCATCTGAATCGTTGAACAGTTGGGGTTAGCGATGATTTTATCTTCTTTCGTCAGCGTGTGAGCGTTGATTTCAGGCACTACGAGTTTTTTCGTAGGGTCCATCCGCCAGGCTGAAGAGTTATCAATGACGAAAATGCCCGCTTCTGCAAACTTGGGAGCCAGCTCCAGAGAAGTGCTACCACCGGCTGAAAAAATGGCAATTGCTGGTTTGGCAGCAATCGCATCTTCAAAACCAACAATGGTATATTCCTGACCCTTGAAGCTTACTTTTTTACCCACAGAACGCTCAGAAGCGACCGGAATGAGTTCGGTGATGGGGAAGTTACGTTCTTCCAATACTTTTAACATCTCACCACCCACTAGGCCGGTGGCTCCAACTACAGCAACTTTCATTGTTTTGTAACGAAGAAATATAGTGAATAAATAGAATCCTTATTTCGTAATATGCTCATAGTCAATAGCAATTTTCGTACCAATAGTGAGGTATGGGCATAAAAAAATTCGTCACCGTGAAGGAGAGAAAACCGACAAAACAATTCTGGCAAACGAGGGTCGAGGCCCCGCTCACTCCGAATGTTCTATTTAATTTTCTTTGTGTTCACTGTGACGAATTGTCGAATTGGCCGCAAAGTAAGGGGTTTATAGGTTACTGAAAAACAGTTAACCCATTTTTTTATTTTTCTTTTTAAAAGTATCCCCCAATAAAGGCGGGCTTAATGCGTAAAGTGCCAAATCTCCTGCGGAGTAATACAGGAAGTTAGGGGGACATCATCGGAAGTAATGTCCGAAATGAGGGGAACGGGTTCAAAAAAAGAAATGCCAATTTTTTGAACGTTTGGCCGGCATCGGGACAAAAACCGATCATAGAACCCCATTCCGTATCCTACCCGATTCCCGGTCAGATCGAAAGCCATTAACGGAATTAGGATGGCATCAATAGCTGCATCAGCAATTTCCGGTGCAGTTTCCGGAACGGGCTCGGGAATACCCCACTGATTTTCCACAATCTCGGTAGTATCCGTTAATAAGTAATGAGTTAATCGCCTGGTGTCTGGGTTAGACCGAGACACCACTAGTTTCAACTGTGGATAACTTTCTTTGATTTTGTGGATAACCTCATACATATCCACTTCTTTTTTCTTCTGAATGGGTAAAAAGACGTGTAAGGTATTAACAGAGGCCATCAACGCCGAAAGAATTAGGTGTTCAGCAATGGCTTGACTGTGGATAACTATGTCTTGCTCTGTTAATAACTGTCTTTTCTGACGAAATTCTTTGCGTAATTCTGCTTTAGTCATACCGCTTGTTTTCGGTTGCAGGCGATTCTTATCAACGATTTCAACCTCTCCTCCCGCCTATTAACCATTGCTACTGATAAAATTCACCTTCTTCCAGACTCACACATCTGCTAATTGAATTCGAAAATAAAGAATTGCTCTAATATTCATTCGAACCTTCTAAATAGCCATAGCCATGAAACGCTCATTTATCATCATCGCCGCTTTATCTGTTTTTACTACTACTGCCTTCGCCCAAACGTCCAGTGATAGTGTATCCGTACTCCCCACAAAACCCGTTAAAGAAAGAAGCTGGATTCCTGCCGTTTCCCACGGGATGGATTTTGCCATCGGATTGAATGCCCTGAATGTGAAGAATTCGACTGGTATTTCTGGTTACGACTTACGTCCGTTAGGAAGTCGTTTTGTGTCTGTCGGTTCTTCTCACCGGTTTCGTTTATACAAAGGCAATAAAGCTGCCTTCGCGTTAAAAACGGGTGTAGAAGTTAGTTGGAACAACTTTATGTTTCAGGAAAATAACGTAGTTAATGCCGCAAATGGACAGGTTACTTTCCCCGAAGCAAGCCGTCCACTTCAAAAAAGTAAATTAACGGCGGCTTATCTGAATATTCCAGTAATGCCTACGGTAATCTTCCGCGATGGCGTCGTTTCTCACGTAAGTTTTGGGGGTTATGCGGGCATGAGACTGGATAGTTACACCAAAACGAAAGATCAGGATGGTAACAAGAATCGTGATCACGGTCGTTTTTACATGAACAATGTACGTTACGGTGTCGCTCTGGACATTGCATTCCGGAATGCTGGTTCTTTCTTCGTTCAGTATGATCTGAATAATGTATTCCAGGCTAACAGAGGTCCTGAAATGAGTGCTATTAACTTTGGGATTCGTTTATAAAGGGTATTATCTAACAACAAGGGGCTTGTGAGTTATTCACAAGCCCCTTCTTTAGTTATTGTCTTCGTTATCCTTCTTTCCACTGAATCGCACAACCTACGGATTTGGTCACGTTCAACATGACGGGTTTTCCCTGAATGAGGTTATTAACGGCGTCTTCCACGTATCGCCGGGTTACTCCAGCGGGGTCCTGCGAGTTATCATCCAGGGCCCCCATGTACTGAACCGTGAACTTATCGCCTTCGCGAACCAGAATATAGACCTGAGGCGTTCGACTTGCTCCGAAGTTTTTAGCTACCTTCTGGGTATCATCAAACAGGTACGGAAAAGGATACCGTTTGGTACTGGCCCTTGCTTTCATATTTTCGTAAGAATCCTCTTCGTAAGCGGAAGGATCGTTAGGGTTAATAGCTAATACCGGGAACCCCTGAGACCTGTATTTAACATCCAGAGCGATAATTCGGTCTTCATAGGCTTTCGCATAGGGGCAGTGATTAGTAGTAAACACTACAATGATGCCTTTGCCAGACTTAAACTCAGTCAGTCCAATCATTCGACCGTCTACATTTTTCAGTTGAAAATTGGAAACGGTTTCTCCAATATTATATCCCCGCTGATCAGCCGGATGGTCAGCAGCCTTGAGGGTACTCCAGGCGAGCAAAAACAGCCAAAGACAGGTTCGATACATTCTTGTGTTCATAGTAGTCGGGTAATAAAAGTGGAGCGTTGTGCTTTCTGTATAAGATAGACGGCTCTGGCGGATCATTTTTTCTTTTACAAGATTATTGCTGAATCGTTTAATAACGAATACTCCCGAATATTTATTTATTACTGTTTGAAAAACTATATGATTATCAAAGGAAAAGGCGGCTCAATGAATGAGCCGCCTTTCGTATGTAATACCTTCTCTCAGAATACATTATTCCTGATTCGCACCGGGCTTTTGTAACTTACTCCGACGAACGCTATATCCGAAGTAAATCACCAGACCCAAGCCCATCCAAACGATCAAACGCATCCAGTTTTCCTGACCTAATCCGTAAATCATCAATAAGCAGGTAACTGCTCCCAGAATAGGAACTACAGGTGAGAATGGTGTTTTGAACGGACGAGCAATGTTGGGATCTGTTTTACGCATAATGACAACGCCAAGCGATACCAGAACGAAAGCGAATAACGTACCAATACTCGTCATATCACCTACCACGTCACCAGGAACAAAGGCGGCAAAAAGACCTACGAATACGAAAAATAGCATATTCGAACGGTAAGGTGTGCGGAATTTAGGGTGCAACTGGCTGAATACTTTAGGTACCAGACCATCGTTAGCCATCGAGTAAAATACGCGTGACTGACCTAATAACATCACCAGAATTACGGAGGAGAACCCAGCCAGAATAGCCACGGTAATCATCGTACCTAACCATTGGTAATCATGCATGTATTTCTCAATGGCATACACTACCGAAGCTTCTTTACCCGCCGTGCGGAATTCCGTATAATTAGCAATACCCGTTAATACGTGACCAAACAGAATGTAAAGAATCGTACAAACCACCAGTGAAACGAGAATACCAATGGGCATATCACGGCTAGGATTTTTCGCTTCCTGAGCCGCCGTTGATACCGCGTCAAAACCAATAAAAGCAAAGAATACGGTTCCGGCACCGCCGACAATTCCCCAGAAGCCACCAAAATCACGGGTTACCCCGGCAGAATCAGTCACTTTCGTTGCTTCAGGGATGTAAGGCATGTGGTTAGCAGGGTTAATGTATTGCCAGCCCAGAGCAATAAACAAAATAACGATGGCAACTTTCAGCACAACGATAACGGCGTTAACTGAAGCTGATTCCTGAACGCCACGGATCAATAACAAGGTCAAACAGAAAAGGATGAATACTGCGGGAATATTCATGATGCCCTGCGTACCTAACTCCGAAACCTGGAAGGGTGAGTGACACCACTGATAGGGTATCTCGGTACCAAAGAGTGTGGCCAGGAGCTTATTCAGATATTCAGACCAGGCAATGGAAACCGTGGCGGCACCCAAGGCGTATTCTAAGACTAAATCCCAACCAATAGTCCAGGCAACAAACTCACCCATGGTTGCATACGAATACGTATAAGCAGATCCCGCGATGGGGATCATGGAAGCAAATTCAGCATAACATAAACCAGCCAGGGCACAACCCACAGCGGCCAGAATGAAAGAAATCGTTACGGAAGGACCGGCACTATCAGCAGCGGCGGCAGCCGTACGTACGAAAAGACCCGCTCCGATGATAGCTCCAATACCCAGAGCAATCAGATTTCCGGCCGTAAGTGTTCGTTTTAATGAGCCTTCCCCTGTGGCTTCCGCCTCGTTTAACAACTGTTTCAGGGGCTTTTTTACCCAAATGTTCGCCATACAAATGTTCCGTTAGGAGTAAATTTTAAAATGTTGTTTAGGTTATCAATGAAGCGGCAAAATATTATTCTTCAAATATGCAAAAAAACAGAGCGTTACCGCAAACGCTGTTTCATTTTTCAGTGAAGGTATTCAGATAATGAAACTGGATCAATCTTCTGTTATATGCCGTTTGGGAACGTTAAACAAAAGAGAGCTAACTACCGGTACTACAAAAAGAACGACCGTAGCAATGGATACGTACAGATCCGCCTCTTCGCCTTCGAGGAACTGACAAATAGCCGTTTCTTTAAAAAAGTGACACGCCGCTGACGACATGAGCTTCAGTCCTAAAAGTCCGATGACCAGAAAAGCAACTCCTTCCAGAAAAGGAAATTTCTCCATTAGTTTCACAAACGACTGAGCCACAAAACGCATCGCCAGGATTCCAATGAATACACCCGTACAGATCAGGTAAATATTATCCGTGAAAGCAACGGCCGCAAAAACGTTATCAATGGAGAAGGCCAGGTCCATGACTTCGACCAGAGCAACGGTTGCCCAGAATTTACCCAGCAAGCCAATCGTATTACGATAAAACCAGGAATCTTTTTTCTGGATTTCGTGCTCTTCTTCCGGTTGAGGACTCTTGAAGAAATAATTAAAGCAGAGGTATAGCAGGTAAATGCCGCCAATAGGTTTAAGCCACCAGATTTTTACAAGCCAAGTTGCCGCAACCAGGCAAAGCCCCCGAAACACATACGCACCAATAATACCGTATTTCAGGGCTTTATTACGCTGTTCAGGCGATAAGTCCATCACCATCGTAGCCAGTACCGCAGCATTATCGACGGACAGTAAACTTTCAATCAGGATTAAATTCAGGATAACAAAACCGGCAGCTTCCAGGTCATTCCCGAGTATGTGGTGTAAAAAATCCATTCTGATTTATAAAAGAAAATTGGGTGAGTGTAGGCCCATACCCAGCAAATTTAAGGCATCAAGGGTTAAATGCTTCATTTTAATGAGATTCCCAGGCAATTATTTGCTATAAATCGGTAGATAAGCAGGATTAACACACTTCCTTTTCATAAACTAAACTATCCTGATTTATTTTGCGTTGCCGACTAATATCAGTGCATAAATGACGCAGGACGGAGGAATCTGCTCATTGTTTCCCCATTCAACGTCCTCGATTCATTCAACATTCATGAAAAAGTTAGTAGTATTATCTCTTTGGGTATGGACGGCCATTGCGGCACAGGCCCAGGTGGTCAAACCCTACGCTCTGAAGTTTTCCCTTTCCAAAAACGAAGTTAAGGTCGGCGAAACGGTAGACGTGGTGGTTGAAGTAGACGTGAACAATGGCTGGCACATTTTCTCTCCCGACCAGGATCCTGACGTAGGTCCGCTGCCGACGGTCATTAAGATCAAGAAAAGCGATGCGTATGAAACCGTGGGTAAATTTCGCACGACGAGTAAGCCCATTGAAAAAATGGACGAAATCTTCGATGGTAAAGTCCGCTTCTTTGAAGGAAAACCATCGTTCCGTCAGACCGTTAAAATCCTGAAAGAAGGAGCTAAAATTGAAGGAAGCATTGGCGGGCAAGTTTGTCAGGATGACGGGTTATGCATTCCTATCAACGATGGCGATTTTAATCTTTCCAAACTGAAAGTAATTGCCGCATCAGCTCCCGAAGCTCCTAAAACCGAAGAAGTAAAAACACCAGAGGTTGCGGCAAGCCCATCGGCAGATACCACTTCAACTGCCACCTCAGCCGTTACCGTTACGGATACCAATGCAGTAGTAGCAGAAGCAACTTCATCGACTGAAGCCGCAATCACTCCCGAAAACACTGATTCTCAGAATCAGAAAGGAGGCATTGGCTTTGGGGATGTAGTTCTGGCATTCCTGGCAGGTTTAGCCGCAGTAGCGATGCCCTGCGTATATCCGATGATTCCCATGACGGTAGCGATGTTTACCAAACGCGTGGATTCGCGGGCGGAGGGCATGACGAAAGCCCTGTTCTACGGTATTTCAATCATCCTGATTTTTGCCTTTTTCGGAACGCTCATCTCAGCCGTTTTTGGTAGCGGCTTTGTCAATTTCATTAGTACGCACTGGATTCCCAACGTATTCATTTTCCTCATTTTCGTTCTATTTTCGCTGTCATTCCTTGGAGCGTTCGAGCTGAACTTACCCAGTGCCTTTGTTAATAAAGTGGATGCTCAAGCTGATAAAGGCGGCTGGGGTGGTATCTTTTTTATGGCTTTTGCTCAGGCTCTGGTTTCATTCTCGTGTACAGCTCCTATCGTCGGCACGGCGGCTATTCTTGCCGCAAAAGGCAGCATCTGGGATTCGGCTTTACTGAACATTAGCTTCGGAACCGCCTTTGCTCTTCCTTTCGTTATTGCCGCTTTTATCCCCAGCTTTCTGAAAACGATGCCAAAATCAGGCGGCTGGCTGAATACATTGAAAGTTCAGTTAGGTTTTCTGGAATTAGCCATCGCGTTAAAATTCCTGAGTGTTCCTGATCAGACCTATCACTGGGGTTTACTGAACCGTGAAGTATATCTATCCCTCTGGATCGTGATTTTTGCTTTAATGGGTCTTAACCTTTTAGGTAAAGTATTAATGTCGCACGATAGCCCGGTAGATCGCGTTTCGATTCCACGGACTTTATTTTCCATTGTTATTTTCGCCTTTGTAGTTTACCTGATTCCCGGTTTGTTCGGTGCTCCGCTGAAACCACTCTCAGGTTTATTACCTCCCGAGACTTCGCAGGAATTCAACCTGTATCACAATGCCCCCACGGCTCAGCAGGGAACGGGTAGCACCTTACCCGCAGGTCGGAAATACGCCGATTTTCTAAAGTTACCCCACGGACTGGAGGGTTTCTTCGATTATAACGAAGGCATTGCCTATGCCAAACAGGTCGGCAAGCCCGTCTTTATTGACTTCACGGGTCACGGTTGCGTGAATTGCCGGAAGATGGAAGAAACCGTCTGGAGTCAGCCGGAAGTACTGAAACGTTTACGCGAAGATTACATCATCATTTCGCTGTACGTGGATGATAAAACCGAGCTTCCTGAAAGTGAGCATTACGTTTCAAAAGTAGACGGCAAGCCTAAAACGGCCATTGGCGATCAGAATCTGGACTTTGAAATTTCGAAGTATAACTTCAACGCTCAGCCTTTATACGTGTTAATCGATCCGAATAATGATGCCACGCCGCTGGTCAAAGCGGTCGCTTACGAACCGAATGTGGAGAAATTTATTAGTTATCTCGACGAAGGAAAAGCGAAGTTCAGTCAGCAGAAGTAATACGAAAGCCATCCAGTCAAACGGATGGCTTTTTCTTTCTGGGGTAATGAAGCCTTTCCAAAAATGACAGAAATAAGTGCTCAAACCCGAAGTCTGTCATTCAGAGCGGAGCGAAGAACCTTACTGACCTTCCGAGATATTTTCCAGTCCCAGAGGTAATCTCCAGCCCAAGTAAGGTCTTTCACTTCGTTCAAGATGACAGTTTAAGCTAGTGCCCTAACGTAAATTTTAGCCATTCTTTATGTTTCATTAATGACCACTGATTTACCTTTGAACCTAATAAGCAGGTTTCGAGAACCATCAGGAGTGCATAACGCTCAACTCAAAACCTTAAACTCAAAACCCTGTAAGATGCAATTAGTCGTCGCTACCAATAACCGTCATAAACTGGACGAAATTCAGGCCTTTTTAGGAGATCGTTTTCAATTAAAGACGCTGGCTGATATCGATTGTACGGAAGAACTTCCTGAAAACGGACGAACTCTGGAAGCCAATTCACTGGAAAAAACCAAGTATCTGGCCGACTACTATAATGTGGATTGCTTCGGGGACGATACTGGACTGGAAATTACGGCTCTGAACGGTGAACCCGGCGTGGACTCCGCTTTTTACTCGGGTTCACGGGATGCTCAAGCCAATATGCAGAAGGTATTAACTCAATTAGAAGGAGTAAGCGATCGCTCGGCTCGTTTCCGTACGGTTATTACCCTCATTATTCAGGAGGAGATTTATCAGTTTGAAGGAATCGTGGAAGGTACCATTCTGGAAGCTCCTCGGGGTGCTCAGGGCTTTGGTTACGATCCCATTTTCCAGCCCGAAGGTTTCGATCGCAGTTTTGGCGAAATGACCATGGAAGAAAAAAATGCTATTAACCACCGCACCCGGGCGGTAACGAAAATGGTAGAGTTTTTGAAAACGGCTTAAGGTATCGTTGCCAACATTATGTGAATTAGGCCATCCTTTCCCTTGGGTTATCCTATAAAAAAGCTGCCAGCAAAAAGCTGGCAGCGATCTTTTAAAGACTGTTCTATTAACTACAATAACGATCAACTAATAACTAACCACTATTTCTCTCCATTCCCCAACGTATCTCCAGCGGCTTTTTTACCTTTTTTTCCTCCACCAAATACCGAGAAATGAACGTAACGTTTGGGTTGCTGACGAAGGTCCACCAGAAGCTTATCCAAATCCCGGATCGATTGATTCATATTATTGTATAACTCATCGTCCTTCAGAAGTTTTCCAGCGGTTCCCTGCCCTTCTTTTATAGACTGTAGCATTGCCTGTAATTCGCCTACGGTCTGATTAGCCTTCGCTACGGTTTGACCTAAACGAAGGGCATTGAGTGAATCGGTAAACGTATTAGCCTTCGCCATCAGCGGTTTGATGCTCTTTTCAGTTTCCAGCAACTGAGCCGACAACTGATTCAGGTTTCCTGTTATGCTGGTCAGGTTCTTACGGTTTTCATTCAGCGTAGCTCGTAAAGCCAGCCCCGTCTGATCGACATTGGCTAACAACTGATTCAGAACATCGCCCGTTTGCTTGAAGCGGGAAACCACTACGTTCAGATTACGAATCAGCGAATCCGCATCCGTCATGATCGGTAGAGCTTTATCCTGCAAGGCAGCGGTTAATCCGGCCTGCTTGTTACCCTTCAGGGTATCTCCGGCAGTAATGGCTGAACCTTTGCCGATTTGCAGTTGAATCACTTTTCCTCCGATAAGTCCATTATCTCCCAACAGAGCTACGGTATTAGTAGTCAGAGGAATATCCTGATCCAGGGTAAGGGTGACGAGAATTTTGTTATTCTGTTCCGTAAGAATGCGGGTTTCCTTAACTCGACCCACCGCTACGCCGTTAAGCATAATTTGATTAGACGAGGTTAGTCCATCTACGCTATCGTAGATAACAAAATAATCCCGAGCACTAGAAAACAGATCGGATCCTTTTAGAAAGTTGAATCCGAAATACAGAATGACCCCTGAGACCAGGGTCATAATTCCAACTTTTATTTCTTTTGACATGGCTTTTCCAAATGTTCAGTGAACAATAGTCAGTACTCAGGCAGAAGGTTTTTGTATGCAATACTGACTATTCAGACAGAAAACTCCCAAAAGTAGCCCATAACCGGGAAATTGCAGAATAGGATTCTAAAAACACTGAGCCAGACCTCAGGATTTGGCAAGCTTAGGTTTCCGGTGTACCTTTGCCCTTCTTTGTTAGTTGAGCCTTTTCTGAAAAGTCAATAAACTGACAATCAGATTAATTTAGCGAACAAATCTACCATTTACATAACCTGCTTTATAGCCATGTCAACGGTTACCGCTTCCCGCATTGAACGCGACACCCAACTTTTCGATCTCATTGAGAAAGAAGCTCATCGCCAGGAATATGGCATCGAATTGATCGCTTCTGAAAACTTCACGTCTAAGCAAGTGATGGAAGCTCAAGGCAGTGTATTAACTAATAAATACGCTGAAGGTCTTCCCGGTAAACGTTATTACGGCGGATGCGAAGTGGTTGACCAGGTGGAACAACTGGCTATTGACCGGGCGAAAGAATTATTCGGAGCGAGCTGGGCCAACGTGCAGCCTCACTCAGGTGCACAAGCCAACGCAGCCGTTTTTCTTTCTTTCCTGAATCCTGGTGATAAAATCCTTGGCTTTAGTTTAGCTCACGGTGGTCACCTTTCTCATGGTTCTCCCGTAAACTTCTCAGGTAAATATTTTCAGCCTTCTTTTTACGGTGTTGAGCAGGAATCAGGTCTGATCGATTGGGATAAAGTAGAAGAAACTGCTTTACGCGAGCGTCCTCGTCTGCTGATCTGCGGTGCGTCGGCTTACTCTCGTGACTGGGATTACGTCCGTCTGCGTGCCATTGCCGATCAGGTCGGTGCTTTATTATTAGCGGACATTTCTCACCCTTCGGCTCTGATTGCTAAAGGTCTGTTGAATAACCCGATGGAACATTGCCACATCGTAACGACGACGACGCACAAAACGCTGCGTGGTCCCCGCGGTGGTCTGATTCTGGTGGGTAAGGATTTCGAAAATCCTTTCGGTATTACTACCCCTAAAGGTGATATCCGTACGATGAGCAGCCTGCTGGATTCTGCCGTATTCCCCGGTACGCAGGGTGGTCCATTGGAGCACGTGATTGCTGCTAAAGCGGTAGCTTTCGGTGAAGCTCTGACGGAAGAATTCGGCGAGTATGCCGTTCAGGTTAAGAAAAATGCTCAGGTAATGGCTCAGGCCTTTATCGATAAAGGATACCAGATCAGCTCCGGAGGAACGGATAACCACCTGATGCTGATTGACCTTCGCCCCAAAGGATGGACGGGTAAATTAGCGGAAAACACGCTGATTAAAGCTGACATTACGGTGAATAAGAATATGGTTCCTTTCGACGATAAGTCTCCCTTCGTTACTTCCGGTATGCGGGTAGGAACGGCTGCCATGACGACGCGTGGTCTGAAAGAAAACGATATGTTACAAATCGTAGAGTGGATTGACGACGTATTAACGCACAACGAAAACGAAAGCTACATCGCTGAAGTGAAGAAAAAGGTAAATGCCTGGACTGAAAACTTCCCACTGTACCGCTAATTAAAATACCTTTAAGGTTGAAGATCGTTTGAAACAGTTTAAAAGCTTTGAAGTTATCCTTCAAATCAACTGATTCAAACGATCTTTTTTATTGAAAAGCAAAAAATCGATAGCCAAAGGTTGAAACGTTCGGCTCTGATCTATTACTTTACTCTTTTGAACACCAGTATAGCCGAAAATTTTATTCATATTTAACATTTATACAATGCCTCTGGATCAACATTGGGACGAAAATGAAGAAGAAACGGGCGGTGAAATGACCTTCATTGAACATTTGGAGGAACTTCGCTGGCACATTATCCGGGCACTCGCGGCAATTATCGTCTTTACCGTTCTGGCTTTTGCTTTTCATAACGAAATCTGGAATGGCATTATCTTGGCTCCCAGCCGACCTGATTTCTGGACCTATCGCAAACTTTGTGATTTAGCCCAGATCGTTAATGCTCCTGATTTATGCGTTCAGAAAATTGACTTCATCCTGATTAACCGGGAAATGACGGGTCAATTTATGATGGCCATTACCTATTCCTTTTTCATTGGTTTATCACTGGCATTTCCCTATGCATTCTGGGAATTATGGCGATTCATTAGACCCGGCTTACGGGACGTGGAAGTCAGTGCATCCCGAGGTTCGGTATTCTGGGTAACTTTACTGTTTTTCTGCGGAGTTACTTTTGGCTATTATGTAGTCAGTCCTCTGGCAATTAACTTCCTGGCTGATTTCAAGATTGATGAATCCATTCAGAATCAGGTAGATATATCCTCTTATGTGAGCTTACTGGTAATGATGGTTCTGGCTTGTGGTCTGACCTTCCAGCTACCCATGATCATCTTTGTTCTTTCGCAGGTGGGCATAATGACTCCCAAATTCATGCGGGAATATCGTAAACACGCCTTTATCGTTATCCTGATTATTGCGGCGGTGATCACACCTTCACCCGACGTCTTCAGTCAGATGCTGGTAACGGCTCCTTTATTACTTCTTTATGAAATCAGTATTTTCGTTTCAGCGAGAGTAAATAATAAAAGGGAAAAGGCCCGACTCGCCAGCGAAATTGCGGAGGAAAACGAAGCAAGGTTCAAGGATAATAACTAATAAGAAAGCCTCTGAGAAATCAGGGGCTTTTTTGTTTGTCAACCATTTTTCGCTTTACTGGGCTCTTTTGATTTATAAATCGGAACCCCCTTTCGAAGGGTTTGGAATTTCATTGATCACGGTTTACGAAAAGAATAATAATCAAGGCTTTACTTGTCGAATCCTGCAACGTCCCATCTACTTTCAACGTATCGTATTCTGAATGATATATCCCCGCAGGAAATGAAAAAATATGTACTGGTATTACTGGGATTGGTTGTCTTCTATCCTGCCCTGGCTCAGAAACCCCTTTCGCTTTATTCTCAAAAACAAACACAACTCCTCGAAAAGTCGTCCCGCCAACTAGCCGACCAGGAAAAATCTTCCTATGCCAAAGCCTTGGAACTGGTGAATAAACGCGGCTGGTTTGTCGAACGATTTTATGCCAATGGCCGCCTGATCAAACTTCAGGGACTCGATGCTCAGGGTGAACCCGTGTATGTAACTACTTTTTCAAACGCGACGGCCGCTGCCACCACCCGCACCAATGCTCTTCACAGCGGAAACAGTTTAGGACTAAGTCTTACCGGAGGCAGCTCGGTAATGAGCGGTCGTTTAGGAATATGGGACGGCGGGGCCGTTCGCTCCGATCATGTGGAATATTCGGGCCGGGTAACGCAGGTAGATAATGTTACGAGTAATAACTCACACGCCACGCACGTAGCCGGAACCATGATTGCCAGTGGAGTGAATCCGCTGGTTAAAGGAATGTCTCCGGGAGCTTCACTTCGGGCCTGGGATTATACTAGTGACATTTCTGAAATGACCAGTGCCGCTTCAGGCTTGTTAATATCCAATCACTCCTACGGGCAATTGGCAGGATGGCAACTCGACGAAGATGGTACCACCTGGCGTTGGTACGGCACCGATGCGGTGAGTGAAACGGAAGATTACAAGTTTGGCTATTATAGCTCTAATGCTCAGTCGCTGGATCGCATTGCCGTTAACTCGCCTAATTACTTGATTTGTTTTGCGGCGGGCAATGACCGTGATCCTGATAATACCAATAAACCTGCCGATGGAGCCTCCTATAACGTTGGTTCCGGTTCTACTACGAGTACGAAAGTTCGCAAGAGTAATGGCTCTTTCGATAATATTCCCACTTACGCCACGGCCAAGAATATTCTGACCGTCGGAGCCGTGTATGGTTTGCCCCAAGGCTATAATCAGTCTTCAGATGTACAATTAGCGTCATTTAGCAGTTCTGGCCCTACGGATGACGGACGGATCAAGCCTGATATCGTCGGGGATGGCGTTAATGTGCTTTCTTCCACTTCAACAGCTCGCGATGCCTACGCTACCCTTTCGGGAACTTCGATGGCTACACCTAACGTTTCAGGAAGTTTATTTCTGCTACAGGAGCTTTATAGTCAACAGAATAACAATCAGTTCATGCGTTCTTCCACGCTGAAAGGATTAGTTATCCACACTGCAGATGATGCGGGTAATGCGGGGCCTGATTATAATTACGGCTGGGGATTACTGAATATGGAAAAAGCGGCGAAGGTGATTCTCAATCAGGATAAAAGTTACTCCATTGCCGAACGGGAGTTAACTTCCGGACAAACCTATACACAACAGGTTATTGCCTCGGGTAAAGGGCCGTTAGTGGTAACCATTGCCTGGATTGATCCTGAATCAACCCCATTAACTATCAATGCGGCGGCGTTAAATAACCGTACGCCTCGGCTGGTTAACGACCTGGATATTCGGGTTTCGGACGGAACGACGACCAGCCTTCCTTACATTCTTGACCCTGAAAATCCCTCGTCTGTGGCTACCCGTGGGGATAACATTCGCGATAACGTCGAGCAAATTTTAATTGCCAACCCCGTTCCTGGTCGAACTTATACGGTCACGGTTTCTCATAAAAACAGCCTATCCTCCACCCAGGCTTATAGTTTAATTATGAGTGGCATTGGCGGAGCGGCGTATTGCTCGGCTCTGGCAACGAATACCAATGTTAGTAAAATCAGTAAGGTTGTCTTCGGTAGTATTAATAATACCTTACCCGACGGTTGTTCGACCAATCAGGTATATACCGATCCAATTGCTGAAGTAGCCGTAGGACAGACGATTAACTATGAAATTACGGTAGCAAATTGCAACGGAGCCAGTACCAGCAAAACCGTTAAAATCTTCGCTGACTGGAATCTGGATGGTGATTTTGAAGATGCCAATGAAACACTAGGAACTTCGTCCGTTCTGCAAAGCGGCAGTGTTTTTAGCGGAACAGTTACCATTCCATCGGGCGTGACCATTGGCCAATTCATTCCCGTACGAATCATTACCAAGGAAGGCACGGAAGGCGTTACGGCTTGTGGTAACTATACCGCTGGACAAACCCAGCAGTATGCCCTGAAAATCGTTACCCCTGCCAAAGATGTGGGAGTCACCGCGTTACTTTCGCCAGAAGCGAATTTCTGCCCCGGTGGAAGCACTATTGTTCAGGTAACGGTGAAGAATTTCGGTACTCAGAATCAATCTGCTATTCCACTTACTGCTCAAATTAAAGACGGTAGTACAACGGTAGCTACTTTTTCTGGTCAAACCAGTATTGACGCTTTTCAAGAAAAAAATGTCTGGTTAACGGGTTCGTTCACGCCCGAAGCTACCAAGACGTATACCATTACGATTTCTACGGCATTGTCCGGGGATCAGCAATCGACGAACGATGGATTAACGCAGACTCGAACGAGTGCGGCATTGATTAATCCCATCGCTACAGCTCAAACTTGCGGAACTGACGCAAAAGTAACATTGCGGAATTCCGCTTCAGGAACGGCTTTCTGGTATGACTCGCCCAGCGGGGGTAATCTGTTAGCCATTGGTAATGCGACTTCTATTGCTCAAAAACCAGCTTCCGGGACAGTCTATTCCAGCTTAAATGAATTTAGCGGGAACGTTGGACCAGCTACTAAATCCGTTTATTCAGGGGGTGGTTATAACCAGTTTACGCCCGCGATCACGGTTCATGCAGACATTCCGGTTGTGCTGGAAAGTGCCCGTTTATATATCGGTAACAGTGGAAAAATTACATTCTCCGTTGTAAATGCTTCAGGAAGTACCGTCTCCAGTGTAACGCTGGACGTAACGGCTACGCGAAATCCGGCGGCAGCCGGTTCCAGTACGGATGATGCCAGTGATAACGGTGCCGTTTATCCACTCGGCCTGAGTATTCCAACGGCTGGAGATTATCAGATCCAGATTTCATACAGTAATGGTGCTACGATTTACCGAAATCTGAGCAGTTCTACGAAACCTTATCCTTTCAGTCTCAGTAATGTATTTTCGATAACGGGTAATGGTGCGGGTTCGGCTGCGAATACCTATTATTACTATTTCTATGATCTGAAAGTAAAAGCCAGCGGTTGTGCCAGTCCTCGAGTTGCAGTGGCAGTCACTACGGGAACCGTTACCTCTCCTGCCCGCATTACCGCCGGAGACAGTGCCGTCGTCTGTCAAAATGGAACCTTAACCTTACAAGCCAATACCGGAACTGGGTTTACGTACCAGTGGTATAAAGAAAATCAGACCATTTCAGGAGCCACTTCAGCCAGTTATACGTTAAATCAGGCGGGTAGTTATACGGTAAAAGTTTCGGAGCCTTCGGGGTGCGAAACGACTTCTTCGGCCACGGTAGTTCGTAGTCAGTCCGTTACTATCCCAACCATCACCCGTCAGGATTTACAGTTAACCTCTTCTTCAGCTACGGCGTATCAATGGTATCGGGACAGTACGCTTATTTCGGGAGCTCTTTCACAAACTTATCTGGCGGGGCAATCGGGTTCTTATCAGGTAGAAACCACACAGGCGGCTGGTTGCAAAGCCCGTTCGCAGGCAGTTACCGTTACCATTACGTCGGTAGAGCTGGTTCAAAATACCACTATTTTTAAGGTACTGCCTAACCCTACTCAGGAACGCATTCGAATTGAATACTACACGCCAAATGCATCTAACGTTTCAGCGACCATTTTTAGCAATGATGGTAAAACACTTGTAACGCAGGCGATGTATCCCTTAGGAACCAGTTATTACCTGGAAGTCGATGTATCCCGTTGGAGTGGTGGTTTATATCTAGTACAGATTATCGATGAAAACCAACGGGTCAGCCAACGTTTTGTAAAGAATTAAACGTTGAGACGTTATTGATCTACATTCCGGTACACCATAAAAAAGGCGGCTCGTTTTAAATGAGCCGCCTTTTTTATGGTGTACTAGTGATCTAATTTCCTCTGAAAAACTGAAGGATAATAATAACGACCGTTGAATAAAGCGTACTGGCTATAATCTTAATGAGCGTTGGCACAATCAAGGCCAGACTTAGGGATTCCAATCCGAAAAGTAAAGCATGATGCAGTAAGGCTGCGATAAAGGTATAACGAATCACCCACCAGAGGTTCATTACTTCCAGCGTAGGTTCGTTACGTTCTTCATATCCCCGAGCGGGAGTTAGCAGCCTCAAGATACCGGGCCGGGCAAACGCCAGAAAAACAGTACAGGCCGCGTGTAGCCCTAAGGTATTATAAAAGAAATCGACAAAGAATCCGGAGACGAAAGCCAGCAACAACACCCAGGTTTTGGGGGTATCGAAAGGCAGAGAAAGGACGCTGGCGATGTATATAAAGCAAAAGGCATGATCGAAAAGAATCATGCTTCTAAAAAAGAAAACCTGAAGCAATAAGTAAAGAACTACCCAAAAGGCAATACCTAAAATATTTCGATTCATGGGGTTAAAAGCGGTTTGGGTTTAGGGTTTTTATGTTTGGAGCCTGGAGTTCGTTGTTAACTCTAAACCCTGAACTCAAAACGCCAAACTCTTTTACTTGACGGTGCTTTCGAGTTGTTCCTGTTCTTTCTGAAGGCGATTGTTAATGATATATACGTATGACAGATTACGTAAATCCGTCGCGAGTTTTACATCAATATCCCAGAAAGTCTGATCTGAACTAATGCCTAGTTTTTTAACGGTACCTACCATAATTCCCGCCGGGAAAACGGAGTTAAAGTGCGAAGTAACAATGGTATCTCCCATTTTCACCGACTTATAACGCGACACATCGAAGAGCTTTACGATTTCGGTATTTTGTCCTTCCCAACGGCTGGAACCAATTTCTCCGCTACGTCTTACTTCCGAAGAAACCCGCATGGGTGGATCAATGTGCAGGATGGAAGTTACCAGGGAAAAATGCTCCGAACAACCCTTCACAATTCCAACCACGCCCGTAGGAGAAATAACACCCATTCCCGGCTGAACACCATCGGCCGTACCCTTATCAAGCGTAAGGTAATTATTCTGAGCTACAATGATGGAGTTTTTCACCACCTTCGCCACTAAGGGCTGAAACCGTGAAGCGACGATAGAATCTGCCTTATAGTTAATAACGCTTGGCACCTGTTTATTCTGAAGCTTGGTTAACTCCGCATTCAAACGGGCATTTTCTGACGCCAGGCCCGCGTTTACCTGCCCCAGGTTCAAATACTGCGTGATGGAAGCCTGTAACTGAAGGCTTTTAGCCACGTAATAATTGGACGTGTGGAAATAAATCGAGCTTGGGTAGTTATTAAACTTGAAGTAAAACCACAAGCTTAAAACTTCGAGCAGGATGAATAAAATAAAGGCCCGCTGCCGGGCTATAAAAGCAAAAAGCGAATTCATGCAACGGAAAGCAAAAATGAGAACGTAAGCAACCAAGTCACAAACATGCTCCGTTGCTTACGTTTTACGCTGTCCTGAAATTAACTAATAAGAACGGCTTTGAATTTATCCAGATCTTTTAATACTTCGCCCGTACCACGAACGACCGCCCGCAGGGGATCATCGGCGATGTGAATCGGAAGTTTTGTTTTTGCACCCAGACGTTTGTCCAATCCATGTAATAAGGCACCGCCACCCGTCAGGTGAATACCATTGTGGTAAATATCCGCCGACAACTCTGGAGGTGACGTTTCAAGAGCTTTCATCGTTGCTTCCTCTATTTTCGAAATCGATTTATCGAGGGCATACGCAATCTCTGAATACGTTACTTTAATCTCTTTCGGAATACCTGTCATCAAATCCCGACCACGGATTTCAAAATCAGCGGGTGGGTTTTCCAGTTCAGGTAAGGCTGCTCCGACTTCGATTTTAATCATCTCAGCCGAACGCTCGCCAATCAGGAGGTTGTGTTCCCGACGCATGTAATCCACAATATCACGAGTAAAGACATCCCCGGCAATGCGAACGGACGCTTCACAAACAATACCAGAAAGAGCGATAACGGCGATCTCCGTTGTCCCTCCCCCGATATCCACAATCATGGAACCGTTGGGTTGCTGAATATCGATACCGATACCCAAAGCCGCGGCGATGGGTTCGTGTACCATGTATACTTCTTTCGCACCGGCGTGCTCGCACGAATCTTTTACCGCTCGTTTCTCCACTTCGGTAATACCGGAAGGGATACAAACCACCATGCGGTGAGAAGCGGTGAAGAAACGCATGCCTTTGCGTTCGTCAATCATTTTAATCATCCCACGAATCATCAACTCAGCTGCCGTAAAGTCAGCAATAACGCCATCCTTGAGAGGACGTATGGTTTTGATGTTTTCGTTGGTTTTTTCGTGCATTTGCATGGCTCGATGACCAATGGCAAGTACTTTGCCGCTGGTTTTGTCGAGGGCGATAATAGAGGGTTCGTCCACTACTATTCTGCCTTTATGAATAATGAGCGTGTTGGCCGTGCCCAAATCGATCGCTATGTCGCTGGTTAGGAAATCGAATAATGCCATTGGAAGCCTCTGAGCGTCAGTTTTTTTAGTTCAATTCTTAGGAATGTGCAAAATTAGGCAATCTTCGAAGAAATATCTTCGAAACGTTTTTTAATTAATACAACTTTAAATTAGTTGTTATTTGCCTTAGGTATAAGTATTTCCAATCTGTATTAGATAGATGTCAACGCAGAACCAATTCACTCAACCATCTGTTAATCAATACGTAACGATATAATTTACATGAAAAAGAATTCAAAAGAAAATCATACAGCCACGAAAGAAGAACGTTTCCTCAATCAACTTAAAGCCGAAATTCACTCTTTTTTTGATATTAATTACAAAGAAGCCTTCACTATTTCGGAGTTATGCGATCAGATGGATGTACGGGGAAAGTCCCTTCGGGAGATTTATCGCCTCATGATCGAAGAACTTCAGGAAGAAGGAAAATTACTTTTTGCTCAGGGTAAATATCAGGTAGATACGGGCTTACGTTATCGCACGGGCCGGGTAGAACACACTAATAAAAATTTCGCATTTGTTATCCTTGACGATGCCAAACCGGAAGAAGCTGACGTATACATCCCAACGGATAGTCTGAATTCTGCCATGGATGGCGATCAGGTTCGGATTTCGATCTGGAAAGGAAGCAAACGCTCCGGCTACCGCCCCGAAGGTGAAGTGCTGGAAGTGCTTCACCGGACGCGTCAGGAAGTGGTGGGCACCTTTGAGTTGATGAGCCCGAAATATGGCTTTGTGTATCCTGATAACCGACGGATTTACACCAATTTTTTTGTTCGAAGTGAAGACTTCAATCAGGTAGAAGATGGTCAGAAAGTTATTCTTGAGATCACAAAATTCCCAGTAGAAGGGCAACGGGCCGAAGGAAAGGTGAAAATGGTATTAGGAAACGCTGGGGATAATAACACCGAGATGCACGCAATTCTGGCGGAGTTCGGGTTACCCAATGAATTTCCTGATCACATTACAGCAGCGGCAGAAGCTATCTCGGATAAAATCACACCGAAAGAAGTTAAAAAACGTCGGGACTTCCGTCCTATTACAACGTTTACGATTGATCCCGCCGATGCTAAAGATTTCGATGATGCTCTTTCCATTGAGTATCTCGAAAATGGAAATATCCGTGTAGGCGTTCACATTGCTGACGTTACTCATTATATACAGCCAGGAACGGAACTGGAAAAAGAAGCCTATGCCCGGGCTACATCGGTTTACCTGGTGGATCGGACCGTCCCCATGTTACCCGAGAAGCTTTCGAATAATCTTTGTTCGCTTCGGCCCAATGAAGATAAGTTAACGTTTTCAGCCGTGTTTGAACTGGACGAAAAGGCCAGAATCATTAACGAATGGTTTGGACGAACCATTATTCACTCGGATAAACGCTTTAGTTACGAGGAAGCTCAGGAGTTACTGGAAGCTGAATTAGCCGAAAGTGACGTTGCTGTTACTCCAGAAACTACTGAGAAGCCTAAAGGACGAAAGAGAAAAGTAGAGACTGCCTTTAATTTCCAGAAAGATCTTCATATTCTGAATGATCTGGCCAAGACCTTACGGGCCGAACGTTTCCGCAAAGGAGCGGTTAATTTTGAAACAGTGGAGGTGAAATTCCGCTTGGATGAAAATGGTAAACCGCTCGACGTGTATCAGAAAGTCCGGAAAGATGCACATAAATTGATTGAGGAATTCATGCTGCTGGCTAATAAACGGGTAGCTGAATTTGTCTTTAACCTGAAAAAAGACGAACCTCGGAATACGATGGTTTACCGGATTCACGAAGCTCCCGATAAAGATCGTCTGAAAACCTTTGCCGATTTTGCCCTCCGTTTCGGATATCAGGTGCAGGTGGAAGGTAATATTGCAGGCTCGCTGAACAAGATGATGACCGCAGTCGAAGGGAAACCCGAGCAGAACCTAATTGAAAATCTCGCTGTGCGAACCATGGCTAAAGCCCGGTATTCAACGGAAGAGATTGGTCACTTTGGTTTGGCATTTGCTCATTATTCGCACTTTACCTCTCCTATCCGTCGGTATCCGGATATGATGGCTCACCGTTTGCTACAGCATTACCTGGATGGCGGAATTTCCGAAAACCGGAATGAATACGAAGGTCGTTGTAAACACAGCTCCGAGCGTGAAAAAATGGCCGCTGAAGCCGAGCGAGCGAGCATTAAATACAAGCAGGTTGAGTTCATGCAATCGCATGAAGGTGAATTCTTCGATGGTATGGTTTCGGGAGTTACCGAATTTGGTTTATTCGTAGAAATGAAGGGAACCGCCAGTGAAGGTATGGTTCGACTGAGTGATCTGAAAGATGATTATTACCATCTGGACGCTCCTAACTTCCGACTCGTTGGGGAGCGAACCGGCCGAATTATCAACTTTGGAGATACAGTCCGGGTAAAAGTAAAAGAAGCCAACTTAAGTCGGCGGCTGATTGATCTGGAACTCGTAGGTATGATTACCACGGGCGAATCGCCCCGACTGAAGCCCATTTCAACGGCAGGTACTAGTAACAGAGGTGGTAATAATCGGGGTGGTGGCAGTCGAAGCCGGAAGCCTTCCAGTGCTTCACCCAGAGATAAAAAAAGAAGTAGCTCTCCTCGAAAAAAACGATAATATAGCTTTTGTTAATCTTAGGAACCGGGTCAAATAAGGCCCGGTTCTTTTCGTTATATCCGTATGATTATCAAATAATTAATCTTTAGACTCTGAGGCTTTTACCCATTATCAATAAATTTTTTGTAACTTAAATCGTTTAATATACACGACTGGTTCATACTTCGGTATACTTTCTATACAGCATTTACTATTAGGCCTCTGTACTCTATGCAACAATCTCCGATCTCTACTTTACTAGGGCAGCTGGATGAATACAAACGCAAGTTTTACACGAACTTGTTATTGAAAGGCATTCTTTTCTCGGCGGCGGTGGTGCTTTCGGCTTATCTGCTTTTCAACACGCTGGAATATTTCGGCCACTTTGGTTCAATTTTCCGTACGGTTCTATTTTTCGGTTTCGTAGCCGTCTTCCTGTTCTCTACCATTTTCTGGGTTATCAAACCGCTGGTTTATTTATATGGAAAACAGAAACCCCTTTCCAACGAACAGGCCGCTCAACAGATCGGACGTTTCTTTCCCGAAGTGGGTGACCGTTTACTAAATACACTTCAACTTGTTGGGTTGAATCATAATCAGAACGAATTAATCCTAGCCTCAATTGAGCAAAAGTCGCAGCAACTCACACTGGTCAAATTTGCAGATGCCGTCAAGCTGGATGAGAATAAAAAGTACATCAAGTTCGTAGCCATTCCGGCCCTTGCCATTATTGCCATCCTGCTAGCCTGGCCCCAGTTTTTCACGAAGTCCACTACTCGCATTGTCTATTTTACCAATGAATTTGCGGAAGAGGCTCCTTTTACGTTCTTATTGGAGAACAAAGAATTACAAGCTTTCAAGAATGAGGATTATACCGTAAAACTAAATCTCCAGGGCGATGCTATTCCTGAATCCGTGTATCTGACTTTTGAAGGCAGACGGTTTAAAATGGAATCGACCGATCAGCGACACTATCAATATACTTTCCGTAAGGTTCAGCAGGATATCGATTTCAAGTTTGAAGCGGCTGGTTATACTTCCAATGCCTACGAAATCGACCTTATTTCCCGCCCAAACCTAACGGGTTTTGCAGTGACGCTCAATTATCCGGCTTACCTGAATAAACCCAATGAATCGGTAGAAAATACGGGTAACCTCTCGGTTCCTGAAGGAACCCGTATTGAATGGTCGTTTGATGCCTCTGAGACGGATGCTGTCAATCTGGCTTTTGAAGGAGAAACGGAGCAACAGACAGCAAAGAAGGCCATGATTGGAGGCTTTTCTTTTGCCAAACAAGCTCGTAAATCAGGTGAATATCAGGTCTTCCTAAAGAATAAATACGCTAATAATCGCGAGCCGGTTAGTTTTTTCCTGAACGTAATACCTGATAAGTATCCCACTATTTCACTGGAACAATACCGCGATTCTACTTTATATAACTATCTGGTGTTGGGTGGTAACATCGGTGATGACTACGGAGTATCGAATCTCAAGCTTTATTACCGTATCCAACGGGAAGGTAAGCCTGAACCTAAAGCCTACGCTTCGCTGGGTATCCCCTTTTCCAAAGGCCAGACGATTCAGAGTTTTTATTACCAATGGTCGACTGACAGCCTTAAACTAGCTCCGGGCGATAAGATAGAATACTTCGTTCAGGTTTGGGATAACGATGGCGTGAACGGTGCGAAAGCAGCTAAAACGGGCGTAATGAACTATTCCATTCCTTCCAAACAAGCGATTGATAAGGAGATCGATCAGGCCATTGATAAGACCGAGACGCAGATGGATCGCTCCCTGAGTAAAGCTCAGCAACTTAAAAAGGAACTCGAAGCTCTGGAAACTCGTCTGCGAAACAAACGTGATCTGGATTATCAGGATAAGAAACAGGTAGAAGAGTTACTCAAGAAGCGTCAGGAATTACAAGACGAAATCCGGCAGTTACAGGAATTAAATCAAAGCCTGACTGAAAAACAACAGCGTTTCAGTGAGCAAAAGCCCGAGTTAGCGAAGAAGTTTGAGCAATTACAAAAACTCATGAATGAGTTAATGAAGAATGACTCGGATAAGCTTTACGAGCAGCTCAAGCAAATGCTGGAAAAGAATCAGGATGAACGAATGCTGGATATGCTGGATCGTCTGAAATCGAAGGAACGTAATGCTGAAAAGGATCTGGACCGGGCCATGCAGTTGTTCAAACGTCTGCAACGCGAACAGAAGCTTGATAAGACAATTGAAGAATTAAAGAAGCTAGCTGAAAACCAGGAACAGTTAGCTCAGAAAACGGATCAGAATAAAGATCAGAAATCGGATAAACATCAGGTTAACGATTCGAAAAATAAAGATGCTAAGAGCGGTAAAAACGACCCTGATTCTTTAAAAAATCAGAACTCTGGTGAGAAAGATCAAGATTCTAAACAGGATCAGAAGCCAGAAGAAAATGCCTCCCCCCTGCAGCAGGAGCAGCAAAAATTGCAGGAAGACATGAAGAATGTCAAAGAAGAGCTGCAGCAAGTAGAAGAGCTGAATAAGGAGCTCAAGGACATGGAAAACATGGACATGGGCAAGCAGGAACAGGAAGATATACTCAAACAGCAGGAACAGAGCATGCAGGATATGAAGAAGGGTGATCAGAAATCTTCCGCTAAAAAACAGAAGCAGGCTGCCCAACAGATGCAAAAGCTGGCTCAGAAACTTTCGGATATGAAACAGGAAGCGGAAATGGAAGAAAATCAGGAAAACATGGATCACCTGCGTGATATTCTGGAAAATCTGGTTCACCTCAGTTTTGACCAGGAACGATTAATGAAGGAATTCCGAGGCATTCAGTTAGCCGATCCTCGCTTCGTAAAACTGGCTCAGGAGCAGATCAAAATGCAGGACGATGCCAAAATTATTGAAGACAGTCTGTATTCCTTGGCGAAACGGGTCATGCAAATTGAAGCCTTTGTCACTCGTGAAGTAGGTAGCATGAAGAAAAACATGGATGATGCAGCCAAGTCAATTCGTGAACGAAAACTCTCTCAAGCCACTGCCCGACAGCAATTTGCCATGACGAATATGAATAATCTGGCTCTGATGCTTTCAGATGTATTGAAACAAATGCAGGAAAATGCCATGAATATGATGGCTTCAGGTAAAGGAAAAGGCAAGAAGCAAAAAGGTAATTCCCCTGGCATGAGCAAGCAGCAGGAGCAGATGAATCAGCAAATGCAACAGATGCAGCAGGGTGGTAGTAAGCAGGGAAGACAATTTTCGGAACAAATGGCTCAAATGGCCGCTCAGCAGGCGGCTATCCGTAAACAACTTCAGGAAGCTATGGAGCGATTGAAAGGGACAGATGCTGGCAAAAAGTTACAGAATGAAGCAAATGATCTTATGAAAAAAATGGATCAGACCGAAGAAGATTTGGTAAATAAACGTCTTACTCAAAATACTATTAATCGTAATAAAGACATCTTAACCCGTCTACTGGAATCAGAAAAGGCTATCCAGCAGCAGGAAGAAGATGAGAAGCGTAAATCAGAAACCGCAAAGCCTTTACCACCTAAGGTACCGCCTGCTTTCGAGCAGTACGTTAAGGAAAAGCAAAAGCAGACTGAATTACTTCGAACGGTTCCGCCCTCTCTGGCTCCGTTCTACAAAAAGGAAGTGGATCTATACTTTAAGAAACTTCGTTAACCTTATTGAAAGCTGAATCGAAAGGTTCAGCTTTTTTCTTTTTTCAGACTCATCATTAGTGGAATTATTAAATTGTATATTGGCTTGTACATTATTAATAGTCAGGCCATTAGTTATGCATGTTCTTATCCACTAGGTTTTCCACAGAGTTATCCACCGTTTCACGTTCAGGCTTCTATCCTACTTGAATTAGCCTTATCTTTGTGATTCTCAATTTGCTTTTAGATGATTCGCTATTTCATAGAGGACGTAGAATTCAAAGTCCCGTTTCCACAAAAAATTCGTCGCTGGCTTAATACAGTTGCCTTAGCTGAAGGATTCAAAATTCAAGAGTTAAACTATATTTTTTGTTCCGACGAGTATCTACACAAGATCAATGTTGAATATCTGGAACATGATACGTATACCGATATTATTACGTTCGATAATTCAGAAGAAGAGGGCATACTTAGCGGAGATATTTTCATAAGTGTGGAACGAGTTGAAGATAATGCCCGTTCACTCAATACTCTTTTTTATGATGAGCTTTGTCGGGTAGTTGTTCATGGGGTACTTCACCTTTCAGGATACCTGGACAAAACCGATGAAGAAGAAGCTGAAATGCGTCGCTTAGAGTCTCATTATCTGGCTTTAAGACCTTAATATTTTCACGTGAAACATTATTTTTTTGTAAAAATTTATGTTTCCACGTGAAACATTCAAAAAGTATAAAAATTCACACAGCCCTAACGATTACTCTGCTAAAGCATTAAGTGCTGAAAATGAGTAACATACAAAAGATGTTTAACGAGTACGATGTCATAGTAGTGGGAGCCGGCCACGCCGGATGTGAAGCGGCTCATGCGGCAGCTCAAATGGGTTCTAAAGTCATGCTCATCACAATGAACATGAATACGATTGCCCAGATGTCCTGTAACCCGGCTATGGGTGGAGTAGCCAAAGGTCAGATTGTACGGGAAGTAGATGCTCTTGGAGGTATGTCAGGAATTATTTCTGATAAAACCATGATTCAGTTCCGCATGTTAAACCGTTCGAAAGGACCTGCCATGTGGTCTCCGCGATGCCAGTCTGATCGGATGCGTTTTGCAGAAGAATGGCGTTTAGCTCTGGAGCAAAATTTAAATGTTGACTTCTGGCAGGAAACGGTAACCGGACTTTTAGTAGAAGACGGAAAAGTGACGGGCGTACGTACCCAACTCGGATTGGAAATCAAATCTAAATCGGTGGTATTAACCAATGGAACCTTCCTGAATGGATTGATTCACATTGGTGAAAAACAGTTTGGCGGCGGACGTACGGCTGAACGAGCTGCAACGGGCATTACGGAACAACTCGTTCAATTAGGCTTTGAAGCTGGACGAATGAAAACCGGAACACCGCCACGGGTAGATGCCCGAAGTCTGGATTATTCTAAAATGGAAGAACAGCTAGGCGACGAGGTCCCTAATAAGTTTTCCTACCTGGATACCCCTACTTTAAAGGAACAACGCAGCTGCTGGATTACGTATACCAATCACGAAGTGCATGAAATTCTGCGGACCGGGTTTGAAAAATCGCCCATGTTTGCAGGACGGATTAAAGGATTAGGCCCCCGCTACTGCCCTTCGGTTGAAGATAAAATCAACCGTTTCGCGGATAAAGATCGTCATCAGATTTTCGTAGAACCAGAAGGATGGAATACCGTTGAAGTGTATGTCAATGGATTTTCAACCTCTCTTCCGGAAGATGTACAATACGCTGCCTTGAAGAAAATACCTGGTTTTGAAAATGTGCGTATGTTCCGTCCGGGTTATGCTATTGAGTATGACTTCTTCCCTCCCACTCAGTTAAAGTCTACATTGGAGACCCAGTTAATTCAGGGATTATTCTTCGCTGGACAGATCAACGGAACAACAGGTTACGAGGAAGCCGCATGCCAAGGACTCATGGCGGGTATCAATGCCCATAACCAGGTTCACGGAAAAGAGCCTTTCGTTCTGCATCGATCAGAAGCGTATATCGGAGTATTGATCGATGACCTGATCAATAAAGGTACGGAAGAGCCCTACCGGATGTTTACCTCCCGAGCTGAGTACAGAACTCTGCTTCGTCAGGATAATGCAGACCTTCGATTGACTGAAAAAGGCTATCAATTGGGTCTGGCTTCGGAAGAACGGTATCAAAAGGTTCAGCAGAAGCAAGAAATGACCGCTCGATTGATTGACGCTCTTAAGAAAATGAAGGTTGCTCCAGAGGAAGCAAATGCGGGTCTGGAGCGTCAGAACTCGGCTTTATTACGGGAAAAGACCAATTTATACCAGCTTTTAAAGCGTCCAGAATTGGATATTCACGGACTTCTCGACCTAAGTACTGCTACAGCGGAACTACGGAGCCAATATTCAGATGAAATTCTGGAGCAGGCGGAGATCAATGTGAAGTATGAAGACTACATGGAACGGGAGCGGAGTCAGGTGGAAAAACTGAGTCGCCTCGAAAATCTGGTCATTCATCCTAACTTCGACTATAGCAAACTGACGGCTTTATCTATTGAAAGTCGGCAGAAGTTGACCCGCATTCGTCCCGAAACCTTAGGACAGGCATCACGGATCAGTGGGGTATCTCCATCGGATATTTCAATTTTGATGGTACACCTCGGACGCTAATCCATTCAGACGTTCTCATGAAAACCCCTTCCGTTGCGAAGGGGTTTTTTATTACCTTAAGCATATTTAACGAAGTCATGAAAGATGCTCGACTGATATGCTCAGGGAATCAAAACTCATCGGTTATTTTTGAAGCATGAAAATGGAAACCCTCAGTTGCTGCCCGGTATGCAAAGGGGAGCAAAATACCCCCTACCTGGTTTGCAAAGATTATACCGTTAGTCAGGAAGAATTTACCCTCGAACAATGCCAGTCCTGTGGTTTTGTTTTCACGAACCCACGTCCCGTAGAAGATGAAATTGGAGCCTATTATCAGTCCACCGATTACATTTCTCACAGCAATACCAAACAGGGATTAGTTGCAAAAGCCTATCATAGTGTTCGAAAGATTACGCTGCAAAACAAGCTCAAACTGGTGAATGAACTAAGCCCCCAAAAGGGTCGCTTATTAGATGTGGGTTGTGGAACGGGCATGTTCTTATCGGTATGTAAAGAGGGGGGCTGGCAAGTGTCCGGAGTGGAGCCCGATCCCGGAGCTCGCCAGATTGCAGTTGAACAAACCGCTGAAAATATCCAGCCTTCTATTCTTGAAAGTTATGCCGGTGAAACCTTCCAGGTTATTACCATGTGGCACGTATTGGAGCACATTCACCAACTTGAAGCAACGCTAAACTGGCTAAAAGAGCGAGTAGCTACCCAGGGACATTTGGTCATTGCAGTGCCAAACTTACAATCTCTCGATGCTCAGGAATATGGGAAACACTGGGCTGCTTATGATGTGCCCCGCCACCTGTATCACTTTTCTCAAAAAGCCATTCATCAATTAGTAACCGAAAAAGGATTTACGCTCACGCAAACCTTACCCATGCCTTTCGATTCGTTTTACGTGAGTATGCTCAGCACTAAATATAGGGATGGTAATATCAATTATGTGGAAGCCGTCCGGAAAGGACTTCGCTCGAATCAGTGGGCCAAAAGTCATCAGAACAATTACTCCAGCCTTATATATGTATTCAAAAAAGCATAGCCATTTTCAAGCCTTTCTCTGGTCCATTATAATAATGGCTGGTCTGGCGGGATGTGCCCAACAGAGTTCACCGACGGGTGGAGAAAAGGACACCACACCACCGAAAGTTGTTCGTCAGGTACCTGAAAATTTAACAACAAATTTTAAAGGTAGAATCGTCGAGCTGGATTTTGACGAATACATTAACATTGACAACCTCAATCAGCAATTACTCATTACCCCAGCCATTGAAGGAACATTTGACTTTAAAACCTTTCCCAAAGGGGTACGTATTACTTTCGAACAGGACTTCAAACCGAATACGACTTATACCCTCAATTTTCGGAATGCCTTTAAAGATGTAACGGAACGAAACCCGGCCCGGAATGTCAAACTTGTATTTAGTACGGGTACTCAACTCGACTCGCTTCGGATGCAGGGAACGGTAAAGGAGTTACTCACCGATCGTCCGGTGTATGACGCTTTGGTAGGATTATACCAGTACAGCGACACGTTGAAGTTTTCCAAAAACAAACCGTATTACCTAACGAAGACCGACAGTTCGGGTCGATTTGATCTGGAAAATATGTCTCCGGGAAAGTATCGTCTGGCGGCTTTGAAAGATGTGAACAATAACCTTTTGTATAATACGGAAAAGGAAGCCATCGCTTTTCATCCCAATCCCATTACCCTACCCGGCTTCACCGATACACCCGTTCTGAAAATTACGAATGCCGATCAGTCGCCGCAGCGAACGCCGAAAACATTAGCTACTGCCCGGACTTTTTCTTTAATCTACCCCAAAGGAATAACCTCGGCTCAGGTCAAATTTACAGGCGATAGTTTGCCGTATGCTCTGATGGAATCTAATCAGATTCGTTTTTATAACACCATCAATTCTACCGATACCTTACGAGCTAGCATTACCGTTCAGGATTCATTAGGTCGCAGCTTCACCAGTGAACAAAAAATTCGTTTCCGCGAAAAAGGTAAACGCGATGGAGATACTCGGGAACCTCTGGAATTGAAACAGACCCCCAAGAGCGGAGAGGATGTAGATGAGATTTTCAAAATGCAGATGGTCTTTAATAAACCCATCACTCGCTTCAATCCATTGATGGTCCGTATTCAGGAAGATACCATTCGCGATGTCAATTTCAGTGCTAATGATTTTGAATGGAACGCCTATCGAACCGAATTGAAAATTGAAAAAGAATTAAAGTTCCGAAGAGACGTTCGTAGCATTTTTCCGAAAGGTACTTTCATTTCAATTGAAGAAGATACGGTGCAGGCCGTAAAGAATTTGAATCCCTTACGTGATCCTGAAAAGTACGGGACCATTAGCGGTGAAGTTCGAAACGTCCAGTCTAACTATATCGTCGAGTTATTAAGTGCTGCCGACTTTAAAGTCGTTCGGAGTATTCTGAATACAAGCCCTTATACCTTCACAGCCGTTCCACCGGGAACGTATAAGTTAAGGCTGATTCTTGATCTCAATAAAAATGGAAAATGGGATGCCGGAAATCCCGATGAATTTATACCCCCTGAGCCGGTTGTTGTTTTCCCCAATGATATTAAGCTAAAAGCTAACTTCGAACTACTAGGAAACGACTTTTCATTATAGTTATCTGCTTATCCACATCACAAGCCTGTCCCATTCGGACGGGCTTTTTTTATATTCAAAAGGTATGAATAAGTCGATTTTAGACTGTGGAAAAGTCCTGTGGAAAACGGAGTTCACGAGCGGAAAACAGGATACTACGGAAAAGCTACATTCTAAATTAAAAATGTCCAAACTTTATGTGGATAAGAACGTTGATAAAGGGGCATTTTAGTGTGGAAACTGGGGATAAAGCCTGTGGACTATTCACAGGGCTATCCACAATGCAAAGGCTGAAGACTGAAATTTGAAGTTATCCGTTGAAAACTCCCGAGTAATCCCCAAATCATACACGAGTTATTAACCGTTTTTCCAGGGCTAAAAATTATCCACTTTTCCACGGTGTATAACTCTTCAAAATGTGGGTAAATGAGATTTAATTGTAAATCAGTATATTAGATGTGTACAAGGATGTGGGTAAGTGTGGACAAGCTGGGATTTAATCAACGATGATTCGACCAAGCCTTTTTGAAAAAAAATTTATTCACTTTTCCACCGGCTATATAACAACCATTAAAAAAGATTTTAAAAAAAGATATTCTTAATAAATGTAAATGGTGAAGAAACTGTTCAGACTGTTCTTTTGTGGAGCTCTTCTGATTTCGTTCGGAAGTCATGCTCAGCTTATGCCCGCTCAGACGGAGACGCCGGAAGTTCAATTGGGGAAAGAATACCTTCGCAATGGGGAATATGAAAAAGCCCGTGCTACCCTTGAAAAATTAGTGAAGGATAAAAATGTATTCACGGAAGTATATGAACCTTACTTAGAAAGTCTGGTGAAATTGAAAGACTGGAATCAGGCTGAGAAGTTTCTAAAGAAGCAGATCAAGGAAGAACCAGAAAATCCATTCTATTCGCTAGACTATGCCCGCCTGCTCGAAAGTCAGGGAAAAGTAAAAGATGCTGATAAGTGGTACAATGAGGCATTGGCCAAAGGACAGCGAAAAGAAGAATGGACCTATCGAATGGGAAAGAACCTCGCGGATAAAGATCAGCTTGATTTGGCTCTAAAACTCTTCCAGGAAGCTCGGAAAGCTCAAAAGGATCAATCCCATTATTCGTTGCAGATCGCTCGTCTGCATCGACTTTTGGGCCAGTCTGACGCCATGATTGAGGAATATCTTGTCTTCGGTTCGAATGAAAGTAATACCGATCTGGTCCAGGGTATTCTTCAGGATGAGATGAAAGACGAGAAAATCGTCCTTGCTCTGGAGAAAACGCTTTACCGGAAAGTACAGGAATTACCCAACGAAAAGTACTACGGTGAAATGCTCGTCTGGTACTTGCTTCAGCAGAAAGAATTCGGCAAAGCGTTTATTCAGGCCCGTGCTCTGGATCGTCGATTAAAGCTGGAAGGACAGAAAGTAACCGAGATTGGCTTCCTCGCCATGCAGAACAAAGATTACGAAGCAGCGGGGAAAGTTTTTGAGTATTTGGTGAAAGAATACCCCAAAAGTACCAATTATCCCGTTTATCGTCGGTTACTGATTAACGCCAAAGAAGAAGTGGTAAAGACCACCTATCCCGTTAAGCAGGAAGACATCCGGGTGTTAATCAACGAATACGGTCGCTTATTAACGGAGTTAGGTGAAAATCCACGAACGTTGGAAGCCTTGCGGAATTCCGCCCATCTCTACGCTTTTTATCTGGACGAAAAAGATACGGCAGCGGCCATCTTGCAGAAAGCCATTCAGATTGGTGGAATGGATCAGGAGTTTGTGAATAAGTGCAAGCTGGAGTTAGGCGACGTATTCCTGCTCAAGGGCGAACCTTGGGAATCCACATTACTCTATTCTCAAGTGGAAAAGTCGGCGAAAGATAGTCCGATGGGTTATGACGCCAAGTTGAAAAATGCGAAACTGTCGTACTATAAGGGCGATTTTGAGTTGGCCAAAGACGTGCTGGATATTCTCAAAAAAGCGACTACCCGCGAAATTTCTAACGATGCCATCGAACTGAGTTTATTAATTCAGGACAATACGGGTATGGACACCACTGAAACGGCCATGAAAGCCTACGCAGCGGTGGACTTATTACTTTTTCAGAATCGTACGGATGAAGCTCTGGCTTCACTCAATGATTTGTATCAGAAATACAAAGATCATTCGCTGGCCGATGAGATTCTTTGGCGAAGAGCGAACACACTGATCAAAGAAAACCGGACGGATGAAGCGATTGAAGATCTGGATAAAATCATCAAAACGCATTCGCAGGACATTCTGGGCGACGATGCTCTGTTCCTGATGGCAAAGCTTCAACAGGAGAATAAAAACGATAAGGAAACAGCCATGAAGCTGTATCAAGAGATTCTGACCAAGTACCCCGGAAGCATTTATACCGCCGAAGCTCGTAAGCGTTTCAGAAATCTACGGGGCGACGCAATAAATTAAGCATTCATTTCGATTGTTATTCTAGAGCTCGTGGCCCGTGGGAAGCCGTTGGAAAACGGATGTGGGCCGCAACCGGATGGGCCACGAACTTCTATTCTTTTCATTGTGTTGTGGACAAGTCATTCTCATTGTTAATAACCCCTAAGTTATCCACATGTCTACTATAAGCCGTCTTGTTAAGCAGGGACTTTTCTGCGGTTTGCTGTTTCTGTGCGGACCCGCCTTTTCTCAGGAATCCACTGAAAATCAGGAAGAAAAATTTCCGACTTGGAGTTATGGTTCCCAAAAATTACAAAAAGGACCCTGTGACGTATACCTATTCAAGTCTAATCAACACGCCGAGGGAGTTGTGGATAACATTCTGAAATCAGCAGGAATGGGTTTTGGAAAGCGTAACTTTCAGGTAGTTGAATGTCCTAATACGGATAACTGTTATGCTACGATCATTAACGGCGTTCGGTATGTGGTATATGACAATGCCTTTCTAAAACAAGTCGAAAATCGCACTCGTACCGACTGGTCAGCTACCAGTATCATGGCTCACGAAATCGGCCATCATATCCTGGGTCATACCTCAGACGGTACAGGTAGTCGCCCCGATAAAGAATTACAGGCGGATTATTTTTCCGGTTTTGTTATCCACAATTTAGGCGGAACCTTAGAGAATGCCCAGATTGCAATCCAGCTTTTACAGAACGACGAAGGTGATGCTACGCACCCCGCCAAGCGTGATCGATTATCCGCAATTGAGAAAGGATGGCGTGAAGCGGATAATTTTTACCCACGTATAGCGAGTAAGGTTCCAGATTCCTCCCCTACCCCATCGGCTCAAGTAGCCGTTTCGCCTGTAGAAATCAAAGTTCCAGTGGTAGTAGCAGAAGCTCCTGCCCGTACGGGTTGCTTGACTGGAAACTGTGAAGAAGGCACTGGAGCCTATGTAAACCGTAAGACACTGGAGAAATACGAAGGGCAATGGAAAAACAGCCGCCCTAATGGAGTCGGTACGCAATTTTATGCCGATGGTAAAAAGAAATACGAAGGTGATTTCTTAAACGGTCGCTTTGAGGGAAAAGGAACACTCTGGTATTCCAACGGAGCTATTTATTCCGGAGATTTTTACGCGGGTGTTTGTCAGGGCGTGGGTATGCTCAGGTTTAAAAACGGCGATCGTTATATTGGTGAGTTTAAAAATGGCTACCGGCACGGTCGGGGTAAATACGTATACGCCAGTGGATACGAGGAAGTGCTGTATTACGTTAAGGATGCTCGACAAGACAAAAAATAACTACGTCATTCAATCAGAAAGGCCGGCATTCCGGCCTTTTTTTGTTTATACTCGTAACTATTTTCCGTAGTATTCTTCATTTGATCTAATTTAGACTTGAAATAAGAATACTATTAGGTACAAACCACACTGAAATGCAATTAATAACCTCTTCATTTCCAAGTGAAACAACGCAGTATCCTTACAAACGGGTTTTTGAAGTGCTCACCAGGTTCGTTCAGGAGACGAATAGTCAGGAAGCATTAGCTTCGAAGGTAGACGGAGTATGGAAAAAAATACCTGCTGCTGAGTTCCTGCGTCAGGCTAATCTGGTAAGTTTAGCGTTGTTGAAAGCGGGTATCGGAAAGGATGATAAGATTGCAATTATCTCAAACAACCGCCCAGAATGGCATTTTATTGACTTCGGGATTCAGCAAATCGGAGCAGTTTCTGTGCCTTTATATCCTACGATCACCGTTGATGATTATCGTTATATTCTCAATGATGCGGGAGTAAAGATCGTATTTGTAGCCAACGAAGCTCTGTACGGTAAGGTATCTGAAGCCGTTAACAACCTTTCAGAAGTTCCTCGAATTTATTCTATAGAACCTATTATAGGAGTCAACCACTGGAGAGAGTTAACGGATCTGGCGAATGAAGCGGATATTCCTTCGCTGGAGCACATCCGGGAAACCGTTCAACCCGATGATTTACTAACGCTAATTTATACTTCAGGTACGACCGGAACTCCCAAAGGAGTTATGCTGACGCATCAGAACGTAATCTCCAATATTGAAGGTGTAAAACCCTACATGCCCATGAAGCCTCATGAGCGGGGCCTAAGTTTCTTGCCTTTGAGTCACGTATATGAGCGTACGATCCTGTATGTATATATGCGATATGGCGTATCCGTATTCTACGCTGAAAGTATGGAAACCATTGCGGATAACCTTAATGAAGTAAAACCCACTGTATTCACGACGGTACCACGTCTTTTAGAAAAAGTATATGATAAGATTGTAGCAAAAGGCTATGAGCTAAAGGGAATTAAGAAACAGTTATTCTTCTGGGCTTTGAAACTGGGGCTACGTTATGACCCCGCCGTTGATCAGGGTTTCTGGTACAACACGCAGTTGAAAGTGGCTAGGAAATTGATTTTCAGTAAATGGAAAGAAGCTCTAGGGGGTAATATCAAAATCGTTTGTACAGGATCGGCGGCTTTGCAACCTCGTTTGTCCCGCGTATTCTGGGCGGCAGAAATCCCCGTGGCCGAAGGATACGGGCTGACCGAAACTTCCCCCGTAGTTTCCGTAGGTCGGGTGAATCCGCCTGATCTGAGGGTGGGTTGTGTAGGTAGTGTTTTACCCGAAGTAACCGTCAAAATCGCAGAGGATGGCGAAATCCTGGTCAAAGGTCCTAATATTATGAAGGGATACTATAACCAGCCGGAACTGACGGCTCAGGCTATTGATGCTGAAGGCTGGTTTCATACGGGTGACATTGGCGAAGCCGTCGAAGGTCGTTTTCTAAAGATTACGGATCGTAAAAAAGAGATGTTCAAAACCTCGGGTGGTAAGTATGTAGCTCCTCAGTTGATTGAAAACAAGCTCAAAGAATCGAAGTATATCGAGCAAATCATTGTCGTGGGAGAAGGTCAGAAATTCCCTTCTGCCATCATTGTTCCTAACTTCGAAGCATTAAAAGTGTACTGTAACCTTAATCAGATTGAGTATACTACGCCTGAGAAAATGATAAAAAACAAACAGGTGCTGGAAAAACTACATCTGGAAATTGAAAAGTTGAACGAAAGTTTCGCCCAGTTCGAACGCGTTAAAAAGTATACCTTACTCAGCAAGCTCTTTACTATAGATGCCGGAGAATTAACCCCGACGCTGAAAATCAAGCGTAAAGTAGTGGTCCAGAAGTACAAGGACTTGATCGAAAGCATGTATAGTTAGTTGATAGTGATTGGTTATTAGTTATTTGTATTTTCTTTCTAATAACTAATAACCAACCACTCAAATTACTAAACTGTCGCCCGCTTTCGCCAGACGGCGTAGAAGGGTAAACCCGTGGCCATTAGTAATAAACCAATGAAGGCTTCGGTAGTCCGGTTGAAAAGTGTGTTAATTACTAGAAAGGCACAGAAAATCAGGAATAAAGCAGGCACTACGGGATAACCTATGACCTTATACGGACGAGTAACGTCCGGCATTTTACGTCGTAAAATGAATACGCCCAGTGTAGTGGCTCCGTAGAAAATGAACGAAGCGAAAATGAGCATATCGGTTAACTGATCGAATGTTCCGGATAGAATCAGTACCGAAGACCAGGCTCCCTGCATCCATAAGGCTTTGGAGGGTGTGTTGAAAACCGGATGAATATAATTCGCTGATTTAAAGAACAAACCATCCTTCGCCATGGCGTAGAATAAACGCGAGGCCATTAAAATCGTGCTGCTGGTACAGTTGAATGTTGTAACCAGAATCAATAAGGAAATGGCCAATCCACCCTCTGCTCCCAGAAAATGCTTCACGGCCACCACCGCCGCAATACCGTTCTGAGACTTATGCACATTAATAATCTCATCAATGGGTAATACGTAGAAGTACACGAAGTTCATCAATAGATAAATCGTCATAATCATCAGCGTACCGATGGTCAAGGCCCAAGGTAGATTTCGTTGCGGATTTTCTATTTCTCCACCAATATACCCCAGGTTATTCCAGCCTTCATAAGCCCAGAATGCACTTAAACAGGCCAAAGCTAAAGCACTCAGAAGCGTTCCTCCAGACATGGCTTCAGCGTTAAAATTAATCGAAGGCTGCTGAATATTTGCCCAGCTGCCCGTGGATGAAGTAAGTCCTAGAATGATAATGATTAGCATGGTGGTAATCATCGTTACCGTCAGAATCCGGCTGATGGTTTCACCCATTTTCAATCCTCGGGCATTCAGAAAAGTGAGTGCTAATACCAAGCCAATGGCAATGGCTTTCACACTCAGATTATCCAGCGGATGTAATCCCAGCAAATTAATATTCGCCAGTGAAGCAGGCGTATCAGGTAAGGTAATGAGTGAGCCTAATGATTGAGCAAATACGTAAGCGATTGAAGCAATGGAGGCGGTACGGATGACCGCAAAGTTGGTCCAGCCGAGCAGAAAGGCGAAAAAGCGATTATAGATGGTTCGAAAATAGACGTATTCCCCGCCCGAATCCACGAGCATACTGGCGACTTCTGCATTACTTAGCGTTCCGGCCAAACTAATAAGACCCGCTAATAACCAGGCCGCTAGTACTAATCCGGGTGATTGCAACTCGGCCGACATGGGGGCTACTTTCTTAAAAACGCCCGTCCCGATCACGGCACTAATAACAAACACAATCCCGGATACCAGTCCAATGGACCGACGAAGATGACCCTGTGATTCAGGCATAAGAATAGTTTATGTAGGTAATTTGATGAAAGATGAAAGCAAATTCGGAAAAAATAGGCATTACTGGGTGTTTGTTTGGAATTAATATCCGTAGAGACGTCAATTTATCGCGTCCTCTTTTGATATGATTTCCATTTATTCGAAATAGATACGCGGAATTAGACGCGATAAATCGATGTCTCTACGGATTAGGCCGAACAGAATCGCTATTCTTCACAAAATCAGGGTAACTTTGTCTTTTACGAAGCAAATTAGTATGGCTCTCACTACCCTAACCGCTATCTCTCCCGTAGATGGCCGCTATCGCCGGGCGACGGAATCCCTGGCTCCTTTTTTCTCAGAGTTCGGGTTAATTCACTATCGGGTTCGGATTGAAATCGAATACTTTATTGCCCTTTGCGAATTGCCACTTCCCCAGCTGGCTCAGTTTGATACGGCACTTTTCGGAAAGTTGCGTTCCATTTACAAGGAGTTTTCGGAAGCGGATGCTCTTCGAATCAAAGAAATTGAGAAAACGACCAATCACGACGTGAAGGCCGTTGAATACTTTATTAAGGAAAAGCTCAAGGATCTGGACATTGAACAGTATCTGGAGTTTATCCACTTTGGCTTAACGTCTCAGGATGTGAATAATACAGCTATCCCTTTATCGCTGAAAGAAGCGATGGATGCTGTAATTAATCCAGCTTTTGAAGAAGTTATCCACAAGTTAACCGACCGGGCTGAAAGCTGGAAAGACGTATCTTTATTGGCTCGTACGCACGGTCAGCCCGCTTCTCCTACTCGCTTAGGTAAGGAGATTCTGGTGTTTGTTGAGCGTCTCAAGCAACAGCAAGCCTTATTAACAGCGATTCCACATGCGGCTAAGTTCGGTGGAGCAACGGGTAACTTCAATGCTCACTGGGTGGCTTACCCCGCCTTTAACTGGCCTGAATTTGGGAATACCTTTGTGGATAACTTAGGACTTACCCGCAGTAAGTATACGACACAGATTGAGCACTATGATCATCTGGCGGCCATAATGGATACACTGAAACGCATCAATACCATTCTTATTGATTTTTCAAGGGATGTGTGGACCTACGTTTCCATGAATTACTTCAAGCAAAAAATCAAAGCGGGAGAAGTCGGCTCTTCGGCGATGCCTCACAAGGTCAACCCCATTGATTTTGAAAACGCGGAAGGAAACTTCGGCGTGGCCAATGCTTTGTACGAGCATTTATCAGCCAAGTTACCCATCTCTCGTCTGCAACGCGATTTGACGGATTCGACGGTTCTTCGAAATTTGGGTATGCCGTTGGCTCACACGCTGATCGCCTTGAAATCGTTAGTCCGCGGGATTGACAAACTGGAATTAAATAAAGTGGCTATTGATGCGGATCTCGAAGCGAACTGGGCAGTTGTAGCCGAAGCGATTCAGACGGTATTACGTCGTGAAAGTTATCCACAACCTTATGAAGCTCTTAAAGCCCTGACCCGGAAGAACGAAGCGATCACTGAAAAAACGATTTCGGAGTTTATTGAGACTTTGGAGGTATCAGAAGCCATCAAAGCCGAATTGAGAGCCATTTCGCCCTTTAATTACCTCGGCGTACTCGAATAAGCCCCAAAATTGAGTTTCGTTCGATTTGTGAACAACTCTTTTGAATGTGGAAAAAGTGTGAATAAGTTGTTGATTTTCAAAAATTAATCGTGGATAAACGACTGGTTTGAAGGCTCTGAGAATTGAATAGAAAGGATGAGCTGGACAATAGAGCGTCAGGATTAAATTCTCAGCGACCCATTTTTCCACCGGATAATAAGATTTTGAAAGCATCCCCGTTTGGTAGCTGTACCATTCGGGGATTTTTTCTAAGCGATTGTTTTATTTTTGAAGAATGAAGATTTTGCACACGGCCGACTGGCATTTAGGAAAGAGACTCTATCAAACGGACTTGCTTGAAGACAGCCGTCGGTTTGTGGACTGGTTGTTGCAAACCATCGAGGAACGGGAAATTGATGTGTTGCTCGTGGCGGGTGATATTTTCGACACGGCCAATCCTTCGACGGAAGCGATGCAGGTGTATTATGATTTTCTGAAGAAACTGATTCATCTGAAATGCCGGCTGATTATCACGGGTGGTAACCACGATTCGGCGGCGGTGCTGAATGGTCCCCGGGAGTTACTGGCTTTACTCGATGTGCACGTCATTGGCGGAGCCTGCGAGGATTGTCACGATGAAGTGTTACCCCTACTCGACCGTCGTGGAAAACTTCAGGCCGCCGTTGCTGCCGTTCCTTTCTTGCGGGATCGGGATTTGAAACGTTCCGTGGAAGGGGAAACCTTTGAAGATCGACGCATGGCGGTTCGGGCGGGTATTCAACGGCGATACGATCAGGTACACGCCCATGGTCGAAAAACGTACTCTGATATACCGCTTTTGGGGATGGGCCATTTGTTCGTCAATGGTTCAGCTACGTCCGATAATGATGAAAAACTGCACAGCATCGGGACGCTTGATCTCTTTGAAGTAAGTCTTTTCCCTGCGTTCGATTACCTGGCCTTAGGACATATCCACAGACCTCAGATGTTGGGGAAAATGGAGTACGTTCGCTATTCAGGTTCGCCTACAGCCCTGAGTTTTAGTGAGCGACTGGATGAAAAACTAGTTATCCACATCGAAATAAAAAATAATAAAGTTACTGATATTCAAGAAATTAAAGTTCCTAAATTCCGTCAGCTTCGTCGCTTTACGGGATCGTTCACGGAGATAGAAACACTGATCAATAGTTATCAACACTCTGACGAGTTATCCACATTAGCTGAAATAGAAATCCACGAAGAATATCGGGATCCGGCATTAATTGATCAGGCGAAGGCTTATTTTCATAAGCTGAACCATTCCCACGTTTCGGTGTTGAACTGGCGATTCAAATTCCAGCAGCAACTTAAAACCACCGATGAATTATTCGGAGAAACAACGGCTTTGCCCGAGCTGGCACCCGCTCAGGTATTTGAACAATGGCTACAGGAAAACGCCAGTTCTGACGAATCCCAAGTCTTATTAACGGAAGCTTTCCACGAGTTGATGAATTCGGTGCAGTAAACCTTGAATTCATTCCCTGATGATCCAACATCCGAATGCGTATTTTAAAAGTTAGTTTCGAGAATATTAACTCCTTACGGGGCCAGCATACCATTGATTTTCAGAATGAAGCTGCGTTTCGCAACTCCAATCTTTTTGCCATTACCGGCCCCACCGGAGCGGGGAAAACTACGATTCTCGATGTTATTACCTTGGCCCTCTATCACCGAACGCCCCGGCTGGGAGAGGTCAACAGTAACCTTCTGGAAAAACTGGGAGGTATTCTCACCCGGGATACTAATCAGGCTTATGCTGAAGTGAGCTTTATCACACCCCGGGGTTCTTACCGGGCTAGGTGGAGTTTACAGCGGGAAATCATCAGCCGGGGAGCCAATAAAGGACAATCCCGACTGGATGAATACGCTGAAATTGCTGATTTAGAAAGTAATACCATTCTGGCCTCGAAGAAAAAGAAGGAAGTTCAGGAGGAAATCAGAAAACGCATTGGGCTGGATTATGAACAGTTTGTCAAAGCCATTTTACTTTCGCAGGGTGATTTTGCGGCTTTTCTGAAAGCTAAACGTGAAGAACGGGCGGAGTTACTCGAACGCATTACGGGTACCGAAATCTACCGAAAGCTCGGTATGGAAGCTTTTTCCCGCTGGCATGATCACTACAAAAAAGAAATTGAAAATAAACAGCAAAGCCTTGATTTTCAGAAGCTTATTTCGGAAGAAGAGATCAAAAAACTGCTGGAAGAAATAGAGAAGTATGAGGAAATGTGCCGGATGTCAGAGACGAAACGAAAGTCACTGGAAATTCAGGTTCAACGGAAAAACCGGATTCGGGATGTCCAGAATGCCCTGGACGGTATTCATCAGAAAGAATATCCACGCTGGAATGTGGATAAACAAACCTTTGATACGCAATCCGCTCCTGCCTTGGAACGGCACGAGCGAGTTCAGCAGTTTTCTCCCCAATTAACAGAGTATCGGTTACAGGAACAAAGCGTAAAAAACACGCAGCTTCAGTTGGAGCGAATCCAAAAAGAACAGACTCAGGCTCAGCAGAATCAGCGGCAGTTATTATCAGATATTTCACGACTGGTAAGTGAATTAGTAACGGATCAGTCTGCTCAGCGGAGCATTGAGCTTTTTCGGGATAAGGTTAGCCAGAGTCACACGAATCAGCAGTTGGCCAGTCAGCATTGGTTCACTGCTAAAAATCAGGCTTTTGAGTTATTAACAAAAACCCATTCGCCCGAAATACAGTCTTTCTGGAACCGTGAATCCTACGCCGATTGTCTTAGTGTTTCCCGGGAAGCCTGGCAGGAGATTAATCACCGGAAAACGGAGCTTCAACAAATCTATTTGCTTGAAAAAGATAGCGATATTACCCTGCTTCGTCAGCAGTCAATGGAGCGGCGGGAAGCGTATCAACAACTCGAAATTCAGGTTCGGCAATATGAGAATCTTCGCAGGCGATTGACCGACTATGATCGGCAAATCGAAGATCAGCGAAAGCTAATCCACCAGCAATTACCAGTTATCCACAAAGCTACCCAAGAGGTAATAGAAGCTAAAAACTTATTACAAATTGCTCAGGAAGAGCAGCTTAACTTTATTAGGGAAACCTCTATTCCCCGGTTACGTACAGAGTTATCCACAGATCAGCCTTGCCCGGTGTGTGGATCTGTGCATCATCCGGTATTGTTGAGAACTGGTGAAGAAGATCACTTTAGTGTGGATACCTACTTGCAGGAGCTGGAAAGTTTGAAAGCCCGTTTTGAAGCTCGGGAAAGAAATCTGGCTACGTTGGAAGGCAAGTTTCGTCAGTTGGAAAATGAGAAGAAAGGAATTGAAGTAAAAATTCAAACGCTGGAGGCTGAAAAGGCCAGTGCTCAGGCCGATCTTCAACCGATTATTGAAGGAGTAGGATTGTGGAAAACTCGCCTGAATATTGATAAAATAGGTAAGTCAGAGGACGTAAAAGCCTGGTTACAAACTGAAACTACGAAATTTCAGCATCTGGAGGAGTTACTGAAAATACAGGACAAAAGTGAAAGTCTGGCTCAGTTTGGTCGTCACCTGAAGGAAGGCTTGTCTTATTTTCAAAAACATCAGGAATTAACAGAAGAGCTGAAAAAGCTCTACGCCAAAGACATTAAATTCCTGGCGGTCGACTGTGACGGCTTGCTTCAGAAACTAGTGCATAAGTCCTACTCACCCGAACAGTATAAACAGGAATTACTGGAAACCCAGCAAAGTTATACACAGGCAGAAGCGGCTTTTAAAAGTCTGAAAGATAAGTTATTAACTGAGTTATCCACATTCGGGTTTAACTCAGGTGAAGAGGCAAAGGCCGCCTTACTTTCTTCGGATAAACATCGAACTTTAACGCAAGAAAAGGAACAGCTCGTTCAGCGGAAAACGCAGATTGATACTCAGCTCCATACGTTGACGGAAGAACTCAAGGTTCTTCAGGAACAGGATCAGGCTGAAATCGATTTGGCCGCTCTGTTGAAAGAAATTGAAACGCATAGTCACGCTGAACGCGAGTATTTGCAAAAAATAGGCGGCTGGAAGCAATCACTGAAGGATAATGAAACCAGCCGAAACGAGCATGCCAAACGTTTGGAAGAAATAGCCGAGCTTGAACAGCGGTATAAAAAATGGCGGTTGTTATCGGAAGGATTAGGTGATCGGGAGGGTAAGAAGTTCAATCAGTTTGCTCAGAAATTAACGCTGGCCAATCTAACCCGGTCGGCCAATAGTCGTCTGAAAGACTTATCGGAACGTTACCTGTTGCTGCCGCCCGAAGGCGATGAGGAGAATCTCTGGGTACTGGATCGCAATTTCGACGAACGACGGGCGGTTTCCACTTTATCCGGTGGAGAAACGTTTCTGGTCAGTCTGGCCCTGGCGTTAGGCCTGAGTGATATGGTGTCTAAAAATGTTCGGATTGAGAGTTTATTTATCGACGAAGGATTCGGTACACTTGATCCCGATACCCTGGAAATTGCCCTGGGAACGCTCGAAAAGCTTCAGGCGGAATCCAACCGCATGATTGGGATTATCTCGCACGTAGAAGCTTTAAAAGAACGAATTACAACGCAGATTCAGTTACGTAAGCAGGCTAGTGGATTTAGCGAAATGGAAATTGTAGGCTAAACTAAAACGCTCTGGCTGAGGTTGTCACTAGAAGACTTTAAAATCAATACGGATATGTCGATTACATCGCAGGCGGAAATGGCCGGAATGAAAGAGGTGAGTCAGGCCGTGGCTCTCACCCTGAAAGAAATGCGGGCTTACGCAAAACCGGGCATGACGACGAAGGAACTGGATAATTTTGGTGGAAAAATATTAAAAGGACTCGGAGCGAAATCAGCTCCCCGGTCTGCTTACGGCTTTCCCGGCTGGACTTGTATCAGTGTGAATAATGAAGTGGCTCACGGCATTCCTTCCGTAAAGAAAATACTGCGGGAAGGTGATCTGATTAACGTAGATGTATCTGCAGAGCTGAACGGTTTCTGGGCGGATAACGGCGGTTCTTTTGTACTGGGAAATGATGCCAAGAATCACCAGCGACTAGTGGATACGTCGAAGCAAATTCTTCACAAAGCAATTCATCAGATCAAAACGGGTGTGCGGATTGCGGATATTGGCTTGTTAATCGAAACCGAAGCCAAACGGGCAGGGTATCGGGTGATCAAAAACTTGGCCGGGCATGGCATTGGCCGGAAGTTACACGAAGCACCCAGTGAAATACTGAATTGTTATAACCCGCATAATAAGGCCAAATTCAGGAAAAATTCTGTTGTGGCCATTGAAACGTTTATCTCGACGCATTCGATTTATGCCGACGAGGCCGGAGATGGCTGGACGTTACTGGGAAACAAAGGAGGCTATGTTGCTCAGCACGAACATACGATTGTCGTTACTGATGATCAACCCGTGATTCTGACGGAAGCCAACGAGATCTGGAGTTAATAATTAAGACCGATGGTGGATATTAGCAAAAAAACTTTGCTCCTAACTTCCCGAAAGTTGAAGACTTTCGGGAAGTTAGGTTTTATACCTACCCGATATCATTAATGACGTTTCAATAACGCTTTCTGCAAGTGGTCGGTGGAAAAAGTAGTAATCGTGTTTGCATTTCCTTTCTTTCCCGAAGTTACTTCAAAAATTAGTTCTTCGCCCTTCAGTTCATACGTTGAAGTCAGCGTGATGCCTTCAGTTTCAAAGATGCTAAATAGCTTATTATCAAAACGATAATGAGGTAAGGCAATGCCCTCCCCTTCGTCAATAGCATAGTGGCCTTTACTTTCGTCAATCAGTTTTAGCTTGTAGTCTTTAACGGCAGGATGTTGAGCAGAAAGATATTCCGTTTTCCACACCCATACCTTCGGATCGGGCGTTTCGGCTACCGTTAGCTGAATCCTGACGCTATCTTTTAGCTGGCCTTTCTGATATATCTTCATGATCCCTTCCCACTTTCCAAGACAAGCTTTCCCCATTGAAACCTGAGCGTTTACTGAAGTTATGGAAATGATAGCCAAAAAAAATAGAACTCTGATTTTCATATCGAAAGCTATATAATTCTACGTGGAGGAATGTGGATAAGTAAAAAATGCTTTACTCAGACGAAATGATCGCGTCTCTATAGGGCCGCAGCCCGCCGGATGCGATCATTAATGGCTACGCCCAGATCCTGTTCAGGTATTAATTCGGCGTAAATATGATCCAGATCCAGAGCATCGAGTCTTCGCATGGCAGCGAATAGGTGACGGGCGGCTTCGGCGTAATTACCCGTATGCGAAAGAATTTCCTGATTGGTAAAGCCATAATCCGTCTGAAAACTCAGAATTCCAATCCGATCAGATTGACTTAACTCACGTATATCGGCATCAATTGAAAGCGGCGTACGGGGGGCATAATGACTTTTCAACATTCCCGGAGCCTGTGGGTTAGAGCTGGAATGTGACCTTACTTCAACGGTGCCAATTAAACTCTCGATGGCTTCAATGGGCGTTCCTCCTTTTCTGTAAACAATCACCTGATCGCCTTCAAAACCAACGATGGTAGATTCTACTCCAATTTCACAAGGTCCGCCGTCGAGAATGTAAGGAATTTTATCGCCTAACTGTTGTGCAACATGCTCGGCTGTGGTTGGGCTAATGTATCCAAAAGGATTAGCACTGGGAGCGGCCAGAGGAAAAGGTAACTGTTCAAGCAAAGAACGAGTCAGCTCATGCTGAGGAATGCGGACAGCTACGGTGTCCAACCCGCTGGTTACCAGATCCGGGATTTGCGGAGCTTTGGGTAAAAGTAAGGTAAGCGGACCAGGCGTTAGCTTTTCCGCTAATAACAAAGCTTTTTCAGGAACGTCGCGTACGAACTCCTGTAAACGTTCAAATGAATTGGTGTGGATAATGAGGGGATCGAAAGCCGGACGATTTTTTACCCGGAAAATGGAAAGTACGGCCTCTTCATTCAACGCATTACCCGCTAGTCCATAAACCGTTTCAGTGGGAATTCCCACCAGTTTTCCCGCTTCCAGAAGCTCTTTTGCTCGTTGTAAATCCGTCCCGATCATTTTTCTAATTTACTGTTTTCCGTTTACTGTTGTCAGTTATGGGCCATCCATTACTCTAACTTATCCACAAAAATACGGTAAAGCATTCTCATTTAGGATATAAAAGAAAAACGGTCTGCTCGAAAGCAAACCGTTTAAGTACTTAAGTAAATCAGTATTGTTTAATACGGAAGATCACCTGAATGCGAGAGGTAAATTTTACTTTCTGATATTCCAGATCGCTATCGGCCACATCGGCAGCAGCAGCTTCACCTTTCATCATGGCCATACGGGGCATGGCCATGTATTGTGGATAAATATCACCTTCTTCAATTTCGTGGATTTCTAACACTTCACCCAATTTTCCGCCTAAGGCTTCTACCATATACGCAGCTTTTTCGCGGGCATTTTGCAGGGCTTTGATTTTATTATCCTTGCGTAACTGATCTTTCTTTGTATAATCCACCCGACTGATTCGAGTACTGGTTACGCCACGCGGATCCACTTTTGAAAGTAAGTTATCCACATTATACAGTTTTGAGAGCTTCAGTTGATACTGTTTGCTTTCCAGAAACTGGGCGGGGTTCTTCTTTTTACCCACACTGTTTTGATAGCCTGAGATGCCCTGAATACTCAAAGCTTCTTTAGGTAAGCCCGCCGCCTGAACGGATTGAGCTAGCTGTTTCTCGAGAATATCAATGGTTACTTTATCTTTCTGATTTTTCTCGTCGTTATAATATTCTTTCAGGCTGATAGTCAGGTAGAACTCGTCGGGATCTACTTCGACTTCGGAAGTACCCGTGATTTCAATTTTACGAACGGGTTCTTTATCCACATTTTGAGCGAAAAGAGTTGTACTGAATAATAAGGTTCCGGCAAGCAAAAGAATGTTTTTCATGACGTTATGTAATTATTGGTTTTTGAATCATTTCACCCTTTGGATGCAGGCGATTCAAAAATTCCATAAATGAAGGTTGTTAATGAAAGTTAATAAAAATAATACTCTGATAATCAGTTAAATAGTAATACAAATAATTTCAAATTTTGTTAACCACAGAGTTATCCACACACTGATTTAATAACTCTATCTGAGTTATATGGAGCGAAGGGTGGATAAAATCCGGGGCAATCTCAGCGAGCGGAGCCAGCGTGAAGCGACGCTTGGGAATGTACGGATGGGGCACTTTTAGTTGAGGCAAGTCTAAAATTTCCAAGCCATAATACAGCAAATCGATATCAAGCAGCCGTGCTCCCCACTTTTCTTTACGAACCCGACCCATTTCGATTTCAATGGCCTGGGTTTGGGCTAATAGATCTAATGGTTGTAATTCGGTCGAAATTAATAAGACCTGATTTAGAAAATTAGGTTGGTCTGTCAAGCCCCAGGCTGCCGTTTCCCACAGACTGGATGGCAACGTAACCGTTCCAACCCGTTCGGAAAGCAACTCAATAGCCCGTCGAAAGGTCTCCTGACGATCTCCTAGATTAGCCCCCAAAAGCAAAAAAATATCCAAAGCAATGTTTTTAAGAACGAATAACTCAAAACCCTAAACCGCAGCCACTCAAAACGCTTTTAGCTTCCCCAGTTCTCCCGATCCAGACTTCGATACTGAATGGCTTCGGCTAAGTGTTCAATCTTGATTTCTTCCGAACCCGCCAAATCTGCAATAGTTCGCGAAACGCGAAGAATACGATCGAAAGCCCGGGCGGAAAGCTGCAACTTATTCATGGCCGTCTTTAATAACATCTTGCCTGCTTCGCTTAGTACACAAACGTGCCGAACCATTTCGGAAGACATCATAGCATTACAGTAAACGCCGGGATTTTCTTTAAAACGCTCGGTCTGAATATCGCGGGCTTTAATTACCCGTTCCCGAATCTGAGCACTGGGTTCTGATTTTCGGGTAGAGGAAAGCTGTTCAAAATTAACGGGAGTTACTTCTACATGTAAATCAATCCGATCCAGTAAGGGCCCTGAGATTTTACTCAGGTATTTTCCCACGCTTCCCGGTGGACAAGTGCAATCCTTTTCAGGATGATTGTAATAACCACAGGGGCAAGGGTTCATACTTGCAATAATCATGAAATTTGCCGGAAATTCCACGGCCCAGCGAGCCCTTGATATGCTGACGGTCCGTTCTTCCAGCGGTTGTCGCATGACTTCCAGAGCCGAGCGTTTGAACTCGGGTAACTCATCCAGAAATAAAACGCCATTATGAGCCAGTGAAATTTCACCGGGTTGAGGCATGCCCCCGCCCCCTACCAAAGCCGCGTCAGAAATCGTGTGGTGAGGGTTACGATAAGGTCTTCGGGCGATGAGTGTAGCTTTCGTCCCGAGTTTTCCCGCCACTGAATGAATTTTGGTGGTTTCCAGGGCTTCCTGTAAAGACAAAGGCGGCAAAATGCTCGGTAAACGCTTCGCCAGCATGGTTTTTCCCGCTCCCGGCGGACCAATCATAATGACGTTATGTCCACCGGCGGCGGCAATCTCCAGCGAGCGTTTGATGTTTTCCTGACCCTGTACGTCGGCAAAATCCGTTTCGTACTCATTCAGAGTGCTTAGAAAGATGTCTCGCGTGTCCGAAACGGTGGGTTCAATGTCTAGCGTACCCTTGAGAAAATTCACGGCTTCCTGAAGCGTCGTCACGCCTATAACATCGAGGTTATTCACAATGGAGGCTTCGGAGGCATTCTCTTTCGGTAAAATAAAGCCTTTGAATTTGTTCTTGCGGGCTTCGATGGCAATAGGTAATACGCCTTTAATAGGCCGAAGTTTGCCATCAAGCGATAACTCGCCCATGATCAGGTATTCTTCAAGTTTCTTGAGATTCGTCTGCTCTGAGGACTGGAGAATACATAAAGCAATGGGTAAATCATAAGCCGAACCCTCTTTACGAACATCTGCCGGGGCAAGGTTAATGACGGTTTTATTACGCGGATAGAAATAGTCATGGTATTTGATAGCTGCCTCTACCCTTTGTATACTCTCTTTAACAGCATTGTCAGGTAAGCCGACTAAAAAAGTATTATTACCCTGTCCTACTGCAACCTCTATGGTAATCATCGTTGCGTTTACCCCAAAAATGGCCGCTCCGTACGTTTTTGCCAGCATAATCAGTCCATGAAAAAATAAAGAGCAAACTTAAGATCTTTAACCGGAGAAAAAGAGCCGATAAGTAATTTTGCTTATGCCTGGAAATGAAAACCCCACGATTAGTTTTGGCTAATCGTGGGGTTCATGAAATTAATCGTAGTTAAAAACTAGCTTCAAGCAGTTCTTTTACTTTCAATTCCAGTGGTGATAACGCAGAATAATCACTGGAATTCGTTGCCGGAATTTCCAGTCCATCGCAGTATTTCCAAAGTTTTGTCGACTCATAGGCCGAGATAATTTTGGGATGAACGTAATACTTCTTGCTGACTGCCCGTGTATTTCCCAACGCCTCCGCTACGAGATCGTAGCAACGATTGATGTTTTTCTTACAGGCAGTAGGCGTATCAAATAGTCCCAATACCTGAAAGGCTTCGAAAGCTCCCAAAGTCCCTCTCCAGGTTCGAAAATCTTTGGCAGTGAATTCTTCACCCGTGATATTTTTCAAGTACGTATTGATATCCCCAGAGCCTACACTTTTGTGATTACCCTGATCATCAATGTACTGAAAAAGTTCTTCGCCGGGAACGTCTTTACAACGTTGAACCAACTTAGCCAATCGGCGGTCTTTGAGACTTATTTCGTGGAAAACACCTTTTTTACCTTTAAATCGAAACGTAACTTTCGATCCTTCGATGTCCGCGTGTTTGTCTTGCATGGTAGTAAGGCCATACGATCCGTTTTGCTTCTTATACTCTTCATTACCAACGCGGATACTGGTCTTTTCCATTAATTGCACGATCAGAGCAAGTACTTTTTCATACGGTAGGCCTGGTCGTCGCAAATCCTGCTGTACCTGTTGCCGAATTTTAGGTAACAGTTCAGCAAACTGGATAATACGGGAGAATTTGGTTTCATTCCGTACTTCGTTCCAGTCGGGATGATAACGGTATTGTTTTCGTCCCTTCGCATCGTAACCTGTTGCCTGTAAATGCCCATTTTCCAAGGGGCTTATCCACACTTTTTCCCAGGCAGGAGGTATGACTAGTGAACGAATTCGACGTAAGGTTTCCACGTCACGAATGGGCTTTTTATCCGCATCAACGTATCGGAAGGATTTACTGTGTCGAAGTCGAAGAATACCCGGCTGGTCGTCGGTAGTATAGATTAAACCGGCCACTTTCGCGGAACGCTTGGGATCTTTTGACCACAGGCGGGTTCGACGTCGGCGGGCAGGTTTTAAAGGCAAACTAGGTACAACACTCATATAGATTCATTTTTGGGTTGGTTTAGTAAATGATTCATCAATGATGAATACGTACTACCTTTCTTTTGCAGGATCCGGAGCTTCGTTATGCTGCTGATGACGAGCGTCATCCTGCTGATGGCGATCAGCTCGGTCTATAGTTCCTTTTTCTCGCAGACTTGGTTCGGTCTCGATATCGGTACGTTCGAATTCTCCCTTTTCTTCCTCAAAAGACTGCTCATAATTTTCAAAACCGGCATCAGCGTTTGCTTCCAGTTCCGAAGGGTTGAGTCCTACATACAACCGATTGGGTTCTTTTTTATCGCTATTTTCAGCATTAGGTGTCGTTTTCATGGCTTCTCTATGTTTAGTAGAGAAGTAGATGAAAAAACAGTTCCTTTACACCAGTTCCCCATATATAGGGTGAAGAACTGTGGAAAATGTTACCTAGTTGAAATTAACTTAATTCGTAAGTATTTACTTAAATACTATTTAAAACCTAAGGGGTTAGGAAAGAGAAAGGAGTAAGCAAGAGCACGTTGCAGCTTACCACTGGAAATAATTTTGAAAGAGACGGGCTTTAAAGGTTCCTGGAAAACAGGAGCCTGCCAGTGATGGTCTCTAGCATTTTGTTCGTAAACAGCCTTCCGAACGGGATGTTCTGGTGCAACTACATTAAAGAGTTCATTCCAGACGTTTTGATTAATAATCTTCTCAATGATGTGGATAACATCATCCCGATGAATAAAATTGACGGGAACGCTGCCCGTTTCAACCGTTTTGCCAATGAAGTATTTGCCCGCAATCCGATCGTATCCCATTAATCCGCCGCAACGAAGAATGGTAACCGGGAAAGGACTTTGCTGAAGTAAGTTTTCTACTTCGATGAGAGGATGGTTGTTCAGCACGGGTCCGCTTTCATCGAGTAGACTGTTGGTATCTGGGTAAACCGATGTGGAAGAGATGTAAATGATCTGTCCCTGGAAATAATTTAAGCTTTTAAGTAAATACTTAATTTGTTGGGGGTGAAAGTCATCGCCCTGTTTACCTGCTCTGGGCGGAATAGCGATGATCAAAACTTCCGCGTTTGTCAGAGACGAAAGATCTCCTTCTATTTCTGGTTTAAAATTCAGTAATATGGGTTGAATATGAGCTTGCTCCAGCAGAGCCATTTTTTCGGGTGAAGTGGTAGTTCCGGTAACAATATGCCCTTTCGAAGCGAGATAAGCTCCTAAAGGTAACCCTAGCCAGCCGCAACCCAGAATACTGATTCTCATTAGTTTACTATTAAGTAAATAAGTAAGTACTTATAAATAGAATTTCTTCCAGCGAATATAGGTTTCTACTTCTTCCGAAACCATGTATCGAATAGTTCGCTCAGCTTTGATCTGAGCCCGAATGAAGGTGGCGGAGATGTCTAGTAACGGAGCCTCAACCATTCGAACATTGGGATGATGCTCTAACTCGCTTGGTTCGGAATTGGGGCGGGGGTACACGTATAAGCCAAAATCACGCAGAATTTTTTCGTGTTCTTTCCAATTTGGAAACTGTCCGAGGTTATCCCCGCCAATGATTAACCGAAAGGTATGTTGCGGAAATTTTTCCTGAAGTTTCAGTAAGGTATCAATAGTATAACTAGGCCGGGGCATGGAAAACTCAACGTCCGTTACCCGAAGTTTTGAGTTGTTCTGAATGGCCAGTTCCACAAGCTTGTAGCGGTCTTCTTCGTGGAGTAACTGTTTATTTTTCTTAAAGGGATTTTGCGGCGAAACTACAAACCAGACCTGATCCAAATCGGTAGTTTCGGCCATGACGTTCGCCACAATCAAATGCCCAATATGAATCGGATTAAAAGAACCAAAAAATAGGCCAATATTCATGATTAGTTTTCAGTTTTCGGTTTTCAGTTTTCAATGAAGGTTTACACGGAAATCACTGAAAACGGTAAACCGAAAACTGAAAACGTATATTTACTCCTCCGCCTGATCAATCCAGGATTTGGGAATTTCTTTCGTGGAACGAGCTCCGAGGGCTCTGATTTTTTCGGCGGTGCGAAGCATATTTCCTTTGCCTTCGGAGAGCTTTTTAACGGCTTCGTCATAAGCGTTCTGGGAAGATTTAAGGGTATCTCCTACTTTCTGCAAATCCCGAATAAAACCTTCGAATTTGTCGTATAACTCACCGCTGAGGCGAGCGATTTCGAGTGAGTTTTTACTCTGCTTTTCAAATTTCCAGATGCTGGAAACGGTTCGTAGCGTTGCCAGTAAGGTCGTAGGACTTACCAATACAATGCGACGTTCCCAGGCGAAGTTGAATAACTCGGCATCCGACTGAATAGCCAGACTAAAGGCTGGTTCGATGGGCATGAATAATAATACGAAGTCAGGAGTTATGAGCCCCTGAGCCGTTTCGTACTTTTTCTCAGCCAGAATCCGGATATGGCTCCGTACAGAGCTTAAATGAGCAGTTAAGTATTTACTTCGTTCCAGCTCATCATCGCATCCCATGCAGCGTTCATAAGCTAATAAGGAAACCTTGGCGTCTACGATGAGGTGTTTGTTGTCGGGTAAATAAATTACCACATCTGGACGAATGAGGGCGTTATCCACATTCTGGGTTAATACCTGGGTGTTATACTCAGCTCCTTTGACCAATCCGGAACGCTCCAGCACTTTTTCGAGAATGACCTCACCCCAATTACCCTGCTGCTTCGTATCACCTTTGAGGGCTTTGGCCAGATTATCGGCATCTTGACTGAGTCGCTGACTTAGGTCGTGCAGCTTACGAACTTCAGCCAGCAGACTTACCTTATCCCGAAGTTCTTCCTTATAGGTTTCGTCAATTTTTCGCTCGAAGGCCTGAATTTTCTCCCCCAGCGGATGTAAAAGCTGATTCAGGTTTAATTGATTCTGTTCAGTAAAACGCCGTGATTTTTCTTCGAGTAAATCATTAGCCAGGTGCCGGAATTGCGAAGAAAGCTCCTCCTGCTGGAAGTGCAGTTTATCTTCCAGATTTCGGTAATCAGCTTCGAGAGCGGCCAGCTGCCGGTTTAAATCCAGCGTATTCTGCCGTTCTTTTTCCAGCGTTGAGCGAAGCTGACTGGCTTCGTTCTGAAGGGATTGAAAAGAATGCTCTGCCACTCGAAGCTGTGAGCCTTTTTGGCCTTTAGTGGCCATCCAGGTTGCCACAGCCCCGATAAGCAGGCCGGTAATAAGAAAGAGAAAATCGCTCAAGAAAGAAATGATTAGAAACTCAATTCATATGCTGATCCAGAATGTTCGACAAACGAACATTGGCTTCTTCTTTCAAAATAGGAAAAACGTTAAGTAACTCCGCAGTTGTGACCGCCGGACTTTGTTTTTCTTCCACCTCAAGGGAGGTGATAAAAGGCAATCGATCGAATAACTGCTTCATAAAAACAGCCTGATCGTCAGGAATCTCAATGGTAATTTTCATGGCTTTCTACTATAATTAGATGAGGTTTGAATGAGTCTGATACCGTTTAATTTATGAATCAAACGGTATCAAACAACTCTTTACCAACAACTAATAACTCTAAATTAAACCGCTCCTTCTTTCAGGCGTTCGGCGTTTTCGGCGATGCGTAGCTGTTCAATAAAATCTCCAATGTCCCCATCCATAACGGCAGGAAGATTATGAACCGTATGGCCGATGCGGTGATCAGTCACCCGGGATTGTGGATAATTATAAGTACGGATTTTGTCAGAACGATCACCTGAACCAACCATGCTCTTGCGGGCACCGGAAATCTCAGCCTGCTGCTTCGCTAGTTCCATTTCGTATAAACGGGAACGAAGCACGGTCATGGCTTTTTCAAAGTTCTTGATCTGCGAACGTTCATCCTGACACTGCACTACTAACCCGGTAGGTAAGTGTGTTACCCGAACGGCCGAGTAAGTGGTGTTAACGGACTGTCCGCCAGCACCGGAAGAACAGAAGGTATCTTTCCGAATGTCGTTCATGTTAATCTGAACGTCTACTTCTTCAGCTTCGGGTAAGACCGCTACCGATGCGGCAGAGGTGTGAATCCGGCCCTGCGTTTCCGTAGCGGGTACGCGTTGTACACGATGAACACCCGACTCGAATTTCAGTTTTCCGTACACATCTTCTCCCTGAACGGCAGCGATAATCTCCTTATAACCACCCGAGCTTCCTTCGGTCTGATCCATAATCTGGAACTGCCAGCCCTGATTCTGAGCAAAACGCTGATACATGCGGAAGATATCACCAGCAAAGATGGCGGCTTCGTCCCCACCCGTCCCGCCGCGAACTTCCAGAATGATGTTCCGGCTATCGTTGGGATCTTTTGGAATCAGTAATTCTTTAAGTTCCTGCTCAATGTCCTCCTGTTTGGGTTCGAGTTCGTCGAGTTCGGCTTTCGCCATTTCACGAAAATCTTCGTCTTTCTCTGTAGTCAGAACTTCTTTGGCGGAAGCAATCTGTCCAAGCAGCAGTTCGTATTCCTCATACTTCTTGACGATTTTTTCCAGATCTTTATATTCTTTACTAAGGGCTTTATATCGCTTCACATCGCTGGCCACTTCGGGCTGTACGATTTGTTGGGATACTTCCTGAAAGCGTTCGCGTATGGCTTCTAATTGCTCAAGCATGGTCGTGAGAATGAAACATTTTCCTCCGATTTCATTTCGAGAGGATAAAATTTATGCAAAGATAATTATTATAAGAGCTTCATACGAAAGAACCTAAAGCAAAGCATTGATGTTCCTGATCATACAAGATTTACTGATTGGTCATCCGATTACCTAAATCCTACGTATTTTTACTACGTGAAAGCCATCAAAGCCTTTATATTTTCTCTTCTAACACTGGCAAGCACCACTGCTGAGGCCATTGATATCCCCTTGTTCGGAAAAACCCGCAAGGCGGTTATTAATGGACAGGTCGTAAGGGTCAAACGGGCGAATATTATTTTAAAGGTAAGTCCTGATGTTCGCCTTTCTGCATTCAACACGCCTTGGGGACGTCGGCAGTTTGACCGTCTTAGCGAAACTTTTAATCTGGGATTTCTTCAGTCAGACCGAGTTTTTGCTCCTCCAACGTATCTGCGGATTAAAAGTGTAGATGTACCTTCGTCGAATATCTACCGAAACGATGCTGGGTGGTTTATTTCTTCCAGCCAAAGTCTGGTTATTCTTTAACATTGATTTTTATGAAAATAGTTGGATGCGTACTTATCTTGGGTATGCTAGGATTGAACGCCTGTGAATTCAAGCGGATGGATACGGCTAAAATGAAGCATGACATGGAGAATCAGCAGATTAAACATGTCACTAGTTCCCAACTGTCCACACTAGCCAGCGAAAAGGGCGACGAAATCGGTCGTATATTACAGAGTCAGCCCGTTCGCGTCTTAACTACGCCTGCTCTGGTGGATTCATTGGCAAAAGCTTCAGCTTCGCGTATTGTTTTTATTCCTACGCAAGAATTAAGCAATCCCCAGACGGATGTAAAAATCAAGGAAGTATTTGATGCATATCAGTACAGTGCAGAAAAACATTTATCCCAGGAAACCAACATTCAGAAAATCGGCGACGGTAGCGAGTGGTTGTACACCGTTCCGGTCGTTATGACTAAAGAGATAGAAGCCGCTTTGGCAAACAAAAGTATCAGTAATCCAGTCATTAAAGCAGTACCACAAAATGACCTGCTGGGGCTCTGGACTATTTTCCTGAGTCGGAAGGAACTGATTCGGCAGATTGATCCGAAGAAACTGGAGAAAAAGCAAATATAAGTACACCAGGAGGACTTTTTACGTTGCTGATTATACCGAGCTTACCTTATAAATCAATATGGAGAACCATTCAGATAAGAATATTCGTAATAGTCCTTCTACCATTCGTCTGCCCTTACTACTGGCTGTTACTATGGCTGGAGGAATTCTGATTGGAGCCACTTTCTTTGGGGGCCGACCTAAGTATTCGGGAGATGTCGTTCGAAATTTGAATAAGTTTCGGGAGGTTCTAACCTATATTGATAACGCCTATGTTGATTCGGTAAACACCGATACACTAGTGGATTATGGTCTGGAAAAAATGATGACCCGCCTTGATCCCCACAGTGTCTATATTCCCAAAAAAGAAGTGGCGGCGGCCAAGGCCCAGCTCGAATCCGGTTTTGATGGGATCGGCGTGGAATTTAATATATTTAATGACACCGTATTTGTCATCAATGCTATTCCTGGTGGACCGGCAGCAACGGCAGGCTTACGTTCGGGGGATCGCATGATTAAAGCTGATGGGACTTTACTTACGGGTAAAAAGATTGATAATCAGATTATCTTTAGTAAGCTGCGGGGTCAAGGGGGCACACCCGTGAAACTGGAAATTCAGCGTCGCGGCGAGAAAAACCTGATTCCATTTACGGTAACCCGCGGACGCATTCCAACGTACTCGATTTCGGCGGCTTACCTGATTGATCCACAAACGGGTTACATTAAAATTGATCGCTTTGCAGAATCTACTTATACCGAATTCCGCAACACCCTCGCCTCCCTGAAAAAACAGGGAATGACTCGCCTGATGCTGGATTTACGCGGGAATGGCGGTGGTTTTAAAGATCGGGCTACGAATATTGTGGATGAATTGTTAGGCGGGAATAAGCTGATCGTCAAGACGAATGGTAAAAGTCCTCAGTTTGACGAAGAAACGTTTGCCAAGAAAGAAGGCCTTTTCGAAAAAGGAGCGGTGGTCCTACTGATCGACGAAAATTCTGCTTCGGCCTCTGAAATCGTGGCAGGTGCATTACAGGATCACGACCGAGCCCTGCTGGTGGGTCGTCGTACTTTTGGAAAAGGCTTGGTCCAGACCCCCATTGATTTAACGGACGGTTCTCAGATTCGTATTACGGTTTCCCGGTATTATACCCCCAGCGGTCGCTGTATTCAGAAACCTTACGCTATTTACGAGTCAGATGATCGGTATAAAGATGGGGAGTTGTTCGTAGCTGATAGTGTGAAATTTGATAAAAAACAGGCCTTCAAAACCGATCACGGTCGCCCGGTGTACGGCGGCGGCGGTATTATTCCTGACGTTTTTGTCCCGATAGATACTACCTATCGAACTCGGTATTTATATCAGTTAGCGGGAAAAAATGTGATTGCTGAATATGCCTTCCGCTACGCTATGGATCATAAAGCGAAGTTAAGCGAGCAGTCTTTCAAAGAGTACCTTGAAAAGTTTAGCGTAACCGATGCCATGCTAAATGAAGTAGTAAGTATGGCAGCAGCTTCGGGTATTAAGCGTAATGAAGCAGAATTTAACCGTTCGAAAGGATACGTACGAGATCAGATCAAAGCTTTGGTAGCCAGCTATATCTGGGAAAAACGGGCGACAACTGCTGGTTTGCGTAATGAGCTATATCAGGTATTAAACGCCAATGATCCGCTGTACAAGAAAGCCTTGGGAGGATTCCCTCAGGCGGATCAAATGGCGGTTAATCAGCTTAAATAACAGAATTAATTCGATCCTGAAAAGGTGAGTAGGCTCAAACCCTATTCACCTTTTTCCTTTTCCTTGGTTTTTCGCAATTGCCAGGAAACACCGAGCCAGGTGCGGAAATTACCCGATTTAAAATCCTGACGGGAATAAGGTGTAATCTCGAAGGCAATACCTAGTTGAGGGACTTTTTCTAAGGGATATACCCGGGTTCCGACGCTTAACAGGTAGCCCTGAATCAAACGACTACGGGAGTCGACGATTTTACCGACGATACCCATATTGGCTCCTACTCCGGCATAAAACAAATGCTGCGGCTTACGAACAAAAGTTACCATCGGAACAACTTCCGTATTCAGGGAAGAAAAAATGGAATTCGTTTGAAAGCGGGCATCTACCCAAATCCTGTTTTTAGGATTACTACTTACGTTCAGGATGCTGTTAAAAGGATAATAACCCACCGCCGCCTGAGCAAAAAGCGACTGAGTGGAGGCTATGAGGAAAAGTAAAACGAGGGAGTAAAAGAATTTCATGGGAGAAAGTTTTGCTCAAAAGTACGATTCTCCCGCTCTCATTGCTTATCGCTTTGGGAATTTGCCTGCTTGCAGCTATACCTTTGCGGCAAAGTTGCTACCTATCACATTAGTAAGACGTCCCGCCACGAGCGTACATTTTCCACATGGGTGCTTTAAAGAAATTAGCCAGTGACACGGCTTTGTATGGTGTCAGCAGCATTTTAGGACGAGTAATTGGCTACCTGTTGGTTCCTTTGCACACCGCCGTTTTTGGGCCGGGACCATTAGCCGAACAGGTTACTTATTTTCTTTGGGTTGCTTTACTCAATGTGATTTATGTATTCGGGATGGAAACCACCTTCTTCCGTTTTGCTTCCCGAGAAAAAGATCGTTTCCAGGAATTCTATAACCTTTCCGTTACGGCTATTCTAACCGTAAGTGTAGTGGGATCGGGCCTGATCATCCTCTTTTCATCGTCGATTGCGGAAACGTTTGGGTATCCAGGGCGGGGGCAATTGGTGAGCTGGTTAGCCATCATTATGGTGATAGATGCCATGGTAGCTATTCCTTACGCCAGAATTCGGCTGGAGAAGCGACCCCGAAAATTTGTAATTATTCGTGTATCCAATATTTTATTGAATGTCGGACTGAATTTTTACTTCCTCTGGTTTTGCCGAAACATTCATGAAGGTCATTTTTTAGGTTTTCTCCAAGGAACCTGGTTATTTAATTACAATCCTGAGTTGGGCGTGGGGTACATCGTCTTTGCGAATCTGATTGCGAACCTAGCGACTATTCCAATGTTATGGACGGAATTCCGGGACTTTCGCTTTCGCTGGGACTGGAAAGCCTTCAAGCCCATGTGGATATATGCGTATCCGATTTTGATTCTGGGCTTAGCCGGTAACTTCAATCAACTCTTTGATCGCCTCGTCCTCGAACGCTGGTTGCCGGAGGGTTTCTATCCGGGGCGTACTTCCAAAGAGGCTTTGGGAATTTACGGAAATGTCTATAAGCTTTCCATTTTTATGAGTCTGGTGATTCAGTCATTCCGGTACGCAGCCGAGCCTTTTTTCTTTTCAAAAGCGGAGGATAAGAATGCTCCGAGTGTATTTGCCGATGTAATGAAATGGTTCGTCATCATTTCGGTGTTGATCTGGGTAGCCGTTTCGATTAATCTGGATTTGGTAGCACAATTATTCCTGCGTCGGAAAGAATATTGGGAAGGATTGGAAGTAGTTCCGGTATTGTTACTGGCTAACTTATTCCTGGGCATTTATTATAATCTGACCGTCTGGTTTAAGCTTTCTGATAAAACACAATACGGAACCCTGCTTACCTTTATAGGAGCAGCGGTAACGTTACTAGCTAACTTCGTACTTATTCCTTTTCTGGGATACATGGGTTGTGCCATCGCTTTTGCCGTTTCCTGTTTTGTTATGATGGTGACGTGTTATGTGTTAGGTGAAAAGTACTACCCTATTCCCTATCACGTTTCGTCGGCAGTGGGATATTTGCTGGCAGGAGGTGTGCTGATACTGGTGAGTTCACTGGTGAGTATTGAAAATCTCGGGCTTTCCGTTTTGGTGCATGGTATACTGCTGATCGGCTTTTTATTCGGTATATTACTTAAAGAGCAAAATTCGTTACCGCTGGTTCTGAGAAAGAAAATAGGAGTTTTCTTACCGAAAAATAAATAAAAGTCTATATGATGGATTTATTATACTATTTTTGTGATTCTTCACAATTCGATAATGGTAGTGTAAATTCTACTTTCTTCAAAACATCATTCGGTGAAGTATAGTTAATTCGCTTGAACTTATGGTTAATTTGTTAAAATCTGTTAAATGTTCGGTTTAACGACCCGGATTTAATGGAAGCCGTTTGCGAAATTGCTTTAGCAGATTAATTTTGATTATTACAAATTCTCAAAAAAAACTACGGATAGGAGATACTACATGCAGCACTGCTCTACGTTAACTAAACTGGAAAGTAAATGGCAAAAGTCCAATTTAGCGACAGTGAGCTGGTTTCGCTATATATCCGTGGTAATGAACGTGCCTTTGAACACTTAGTAAATAGATATAAATCAAAGGTTTACACGACTATTTACCTTATTGTTAAGGACTCTTTTGTTGCAGAAGATTTGACTCAGGACACCTTTATCAAGGCCGTCGATACGCTGCAATCAGGACGATATAACGAAGAAGGTAAATTCCTTCCCTGGATCGTACGGATCGCTCATAACCTCGCAATTGATTTTTTCCGCCGAGAGAAACGCTACCCCGAAGTGGTGTTCGAAGACGGAAGCAATGTGTTTAATACGCTGGAATTTGCGGACGACTCCATTGAGGCGACCACCATTCGTAACGAAACGTATGAACACCTGAAAGATCTCATTACGCGACTCCCCGAGCCGCAACGCGAAGTGCTGGTCATGCGGCATTACGAAGACATGAGCTTCCAGGAAATTGCTGATGCGACGGGCGTTAGTATCAACACCGCATTAGGACGTATGCGTTATGCTCTCATCAATTTACGGAAGATGATGAGTAAAAACGTACGTACGCATGATACAAACCTTTACACAAAATGACATTCTTCGTTACGCTTACGAAGAAACCACCACGGAAGAAAACCAGCAGATCGAAGAACTGCTCATGCACGACCATGAGTTACTGTTGTTCTACCTCGATATAATGGATTTGAAAGCTGGTCTGAATAAAGTTGAGCTGGAGCCATCCACCCGCGTCATTGATACTATTCTGAGCTACTCGAAAGAGAAGAGACAGCAAAACCAGTCCCGTCGGCAGTACCACTGAAACGGGATTGGTTTTTTGTTTATATTCGCGTACCCCTCTCCAGCAGTGAGATGGGGTTTTTTTGCTTATGACTAAGAAAGAACGTTACGCAGGCCTGATTGCCTATTTTACCGAGCATTTCCCCGAGCCCGAAACGGAGCTTAATTATCGAAATCCATACGAGTTACTGGTTTCCGTCATTTTATCCGCTCAATGCACAGACAAACGGGTAAATATGGTTACTCCGAAGTTGTTCGAACGTTTTCCAACGCCCGAATTATTGCAAATCGCCACATCGGATGAAGTCTTTGAGTACATTCGCTCCATATCCTATCCTAACAACAAGGCAAAGCACCTGGTAGGGATGGCAAAGATATTGGTGAATGAGTTCGGCTCCGAGGTACCCGCAAAGGTGGAAGATCTGCAAAAAATGCCCGGTGTAGGACGAAAAACCGCGAACGTAATTGCTTCCGTAATCTATAATCAGCCCACGATGGCGGTGGATACGCACGTATTTCGGGTATCCCACCGGCTTGGATTGGTTCCTAAAACGGCGACTACTCCCCTTGCGGTTGAGAAAGAGTTAATGAAGTATATTCCCAAAGAGCAGGTTCCCAGAGCTCATCACTGGCTGATTTTGCACGGAAGGTATGTCTGTCTGGCTCGCTCACCGAAGTGTCAGGAATGCCAGTTAACCGAATTTTGCCAATACTGGCAAAAAAATTTAGTAATCGTTCCTTCGAAAAAAGAGCTGAAAAGTCCCTTATAAAAGTATAGCCCGATATGTTCAATCTTACGCCTGCGGTTCGAATTATATTGATTGTGAATGTGGCAGTATATGCCATTCAGAAACTGGTTTTCCCTCAGATTACTGATTTACTGGCCTTACATAGTGTTAGTTCCAGTTTATTCAATCCGATCCAGTTTATTAGCTATATGTTCCTTCATTCTGATGGAGACTTTGGTCATATTTTTAGCAATATGTTTGCCCTGATCATCTTCGGGCCCAATCTGGAAAATCTCTGGGGAACTAAGCGATTTACATTTTTCTACTTTTTTACAGGCATTGGAGCAGGTCTGCTGTATTCAGGAATTAATTATTACGAATACAACCAGCTTTATCAGTCCGCCATTACTTTTATTCAAGACCCTGATCCTACAAATTTCGTAAGTTTCGTAAATGACCATGCTCCTTTTCTGGAGTCAGAACCTCTGGTAGGACGATATTTAAGAAATCCAGATAATTCATTTTTACAAAATCAATGCGTTACCCTGACCAAAGAGTATCTGAAAATAATAGTGGATACGCCTATGGTTGGTGCGTCTGGAGCCATTTTCGGGTTACTGATGGCCTTTGGTATGTTATTCCCTAATACAGAGTTGTTTTTGTTATTTATCCCATTTCCGATCAAGGCTAAATATTTCGTAGCTTTATACGGTATATTCGAGTTATATTCTGGTTTACACCGCAATCCAGGAGATAACGTGGCACACTTCGCTCACATTGGTGGGATGCTGTTTGCGTATATTCTAATCAGATACTGGGGCCGGCAGCGGAAAAATTTTTATTAATCAGGCATTGTTTTTTTAGAACCCAAATACAGCCGTATCCGTTATAGATATATAGCTATGCGTATGGGCATTATGGGCAATATTAACATTATAACAGGGTTATGAGCGGCTTTGTAGACGACATAAAGGAGGCCTTTTCCAGACGAGACAATGGGTTGATTCAGCTAATCCTGATTAACGTATTTGTATTTTTACTCTTACTGGTCTTACAGGTAAGTTTTAGCCTTGCTGGCAAAGCAGGTATTTACGACGTGATCCTGAATCAGGTGGCTTTGAAATCCAACCTGGCTCACGTGCTTTATAAGCCCTGGACACTATTAACCTACTGTTTTGTTCACCAGAACGTTCTGCATATTCTTTTCAATATGCTTTTTTTATTCTGGTTTGGTCAGTTGGTGCAGGAATATTTAGGTAGTCGCCGGCTAGTAAGTATCTATCTGTTGGGGGGTATTTTTGGCGGTTTTGTTTTCATTGCCCTTTATAACCTGGTTCCTTTATACCAAAGTCAGCTGGATGTATTGAATCTGGGAGCTTCTGGTGCCGTCTATGCGGTCATGTTGGGGGCGGCAACGCTATTACCTAATTACACGTTTCATGTGTTAATTATTGGCCCGGTTCGTATCAAATACATTGCTGCTTTTTGGGTGATTGTTTCCTTTGCTCAGATTCCAGGGACGAATGCGGGTGGAAACATTGCTCACTTGAGTGGGGCTTTGTTTGGTTATATGTACATCCGAATGCTTCGTCGGGGAATTGATTTAGGACAGCCGGTAGAAGCCGTACTGGATTTTTTCAAACGACTGTTTGCCCGCCAACCGCGTCCTACCATGCAGGTAAAGTATCGTTCTCAAACGCGGACGACCTATTCTACCTACAGCACGGCTTCCGCTGAAGATTATCCGGGAGATGAAGAAATTGATGCTATTCTGGACAAAATCTCGAAATCAGGCTATGAAAGCCTGACTCGTGAGGAAAAACAGAAGCTTTATAAAGCTAGTCAGAAAAACTAAGCGAACGGCCCCTCGATCTTCGAGGGGTTTTTCAATGCAAGACATCCTGTATTAAATCATACACCTAAGTTATTTTTACTGTAACTTTGTGCCTCATTTTTTTAATGACACCAGTGGAAGGTCGAAACAATTCATGACTTTCAGCTGTTTAGGATAAACTACGACTAATTGATTGGGTATCATACAACGAGTAACTCATTCAGTTTTGAATCCCTTATGCAATGCTTATTACGCCTGGTCCTTTGTTAGCTCAAATTGACACCCCTGAAGAGCTGCGAAAACTTGATAAATCGCAGTTAGTTCAGGTCTGCCAGGAGTTACGTCAGTTTATCATTGATAATGTCTCGGTATACGGCGGGCATTTCGGAGCTAGTTTGGGAGTGGTCGAACTTACCGTAGCTCTGCATTACGTTTTGAATACCCCTGCAGACCAGATGGTTTTTGATGTAGGCCATCAGGCTTATGGTCACAAAATCCTTACAGGCCGGCGGAATCGTTTTCATACCAATCGTTTTTATGGTGGACTTTCGGGCTTTCCCAAACGGAAAGAAAGCCCTTACGATGCCTTTGGCGTTGGACACTCCTCTACTTCCATTTCAGCGGCTTTAGGAATGTCGGTAGGGGCTTTGCACAATGGTAATACCAAACAACAGCACGTAGCCATCATTGGCGACGGAGCCATGACGGGCGGTATGGCCTTTGAAGCGATGAACCATGCGGGTTCCCTGAAAGACAGCAATTTGCTGATCGTTCTCAACGATAACTGCATGAGTATTGATCCAAATGTGGGTGCATTGAAAGATTACCTGACGGACATTACTACGTCTCATACCTATAACCGGGTAAAAGATGAAGTATGGAATCTGCTGGGTAAGATGAGTAACTTCGGTCGGACGGCTCAGGAAATTGTATCTAAAATTGAGAATGGGCTGAAAGCGACGTTATTACATCAGAGTAATTTATTTGAATCCCTGAATCTGCGTTATTTCGGTCCTGTCGATGGTCATGATATTGATCATCTGGTCGAAATTTTCTCAGATCTGAAAGATATTCCTGGTCCTAAAATTCTGCATTGCGTTACCGTTAAAGGAAAAGGCTATGCTCCTGCGGAAAAGGATCAGACCAAATGGCACGCTCCCGGCAAGTTTGATAAGATCACCGGAGAGATTTTCAAGAAGGTTTACGAGAATCCCCAGCCTCCGAAGTATCAGGAAGTATTTGGAAATACGCTTGTGGAACTGGCCGAACAAAATGCCAGTATCGTAGGTGTTACCCCCGCTATGCCGAGTGGATCATCTATGAATATCATGATGAAAGCCATGCCGGATCGGGCGTTTGATGTGGGTATTGCGGAACAACACGCGGTAACCTTTTCTGCCGGAATGGCCACGCAGGGTCTGACGGTATTCTGTAACATTTATAGCACCTTTATGCAACGGGCCTACGATCAGGTCGTGCATGACGTGTGTATTCAGGAGTTACCTGTCGTTTTCTGTCTGGATCGGGCTGGCTTTGCCGGAGCCGATGGCCCAACGCACCATGGAGCCTATGACATTGCTTTCATGCGATGCATTCCAAATATGGTCGTTGCTTCTCCTATGGATGAACGTGAGCTTCGTAACTTAATGTTCACCGCTCAAAGCAAAGGTTTTCAGTCGGGCACCCAATCGATGACTATTCGTTACCCGCGTGGTGAAGGTATGATGCCCGAGTGGCGTACGCCTTTTGAGTTACTGGAAATTGGTAAAGGGCGGAAAGTTCAGGATGGAGAAGAGGTAGCGATTCTGACCATTGGTCACATTGGTAACTACGTTCCGAAAGCCTGTCAGTTACTGGAAAAAGAAGGCCTGAAGCCTGCTCATTATGACCTTCGGTTTGTAAAACCACTGGACGAAGCTTTACTGCATGAGGTTTTCCAGAAATTCGATAAAGTTATTACTGTAGAAGACGGTTGTCTGATGGGGGGTATGGGTTCCGCCGTGGTAGAATTCATGACGGAACATGGGTATACCTCTAAAATCAAACGTTTAGGTATTCCTGACCGAATTATAGAACATGGTGAGCAAATTGATCTGCATCGCGAATGCGGCTTTGATCCCGAGGGGATTGCCCGGGCCGTTCGTGAACTGACAGTGGTAACATTGGTTTCTTAAATTTTAATAATAATAGATAGTGGATATAAAAGCCCATCCTTCCAAGGATGGGCTTTTTATTTACCAGGATTAATAGACACGATTCTCGCACAAGAATAGGTGAACAGAAGTTATATTTGATTAAAAATCAGTCAAACATGGAATCGACTTCGGATGATAAATTAGACCGGATTGTTGAAGCTCGGATGAAGCTCAAAAATCGGTTCGAAGAACGCATGAAAGGTACGCCTTCGATTGCGGACGAAACGCCTCAAGGCCATGGTCCTACCAATCGCCATGGAATGCCAACTACGCCCGTGGGACAGACGTTAACTCAAAAATGGCCCGTACTGGATTTAGGGTATCATCCGAATGTTTCGCTGGATCGCTGGCGATTAACCATTGACGGAGAAGTAGAGAATCCGGTAGTATTAAAGTGGGACGATTTTATGAATCTACCTCAGGTAGAGGACATTTCTGATTTTCACTGTGTAACTACATGGTCTAAGTTGGATATGGTTTGGAAAGGCGTGCGATTAATGGATCTGGCGGCATTAGTTCAGCCGAAAGAAACGGCTACCCATATCATGTGTTATGGATATGATACCTACAGCACGAACGTATCGTTGGAAGAAGCGTTAAAACCCGATGTATTATTGGCTCATACCATATACGATGAACCGCTGCCAGTAGACCACGGAGGACCCGTTCGGATGATCACCCCTCAGTTATACGCTTGGAAAGGTTCGAAATGGATTAAGCGAATTCAATTTTTGGCTGAAAATAAGCTTGGCTTCTGGGAAGAAAGAGGGTACTCCAATACGGCCTACCCCTGGCGAAATGATCGGTATAGCTGATGAAAATGCTGGTGTTTATAAGTACATTTTTTCTCTGGCTAATTCCCGGGCAAAAGCCTGCCAAATTGGTAATGGCAGAAGGTACAAGTCGCGAAATACGTTTGGGTCAGAAAGATGAAAAGAAAAACTGGGCCTCAGTATTAAGCGATTCCAGCGTGGTTAGCATTACTAGTATCTATCGCCCTGCCCTGAGATCTGATCTAACTGGTGAGCGAGTTTATACCGTAAAAGGGGTTAAAAAAGGTAGCACAGTCTGGATTTTGACGGATCACTCCACCAAGCCTATTCGTACGGTCCAGTATCTACTGGTGGTTCGCTAAAGGCGGAGTTACGCCCACGAGCTATTTTTTTCGTACCTTGCAGCCTCGATGACTCCAGTAGTCATCTACCGCATTGACGATCAGTAGATCTGCAACAATTCTTAAACACTCACCGATCGCGAACATTTATACTGTATGACCATCCACCGAGAAGGTATAGCTACGTTATCCCTGGCACTGGCCATTTTATTAGCGATTAATGCTACCATTGCCTACGTTTTTCCCGAACAAACATTGGTAAGACAGCTGGCCATTATAGGTAGTATTATTATTTACCTGATTATTCTTCAGTTTTTCAGAAGTCCTCGTCGCAAAACGGTTCAGCATCCGAAGCAAATCATCGCTCCTGCGGATGGTAAAGTGGTAGTGATTGAAGAAACCGTGGAAACCGAGTATTTCAATGGCCCTCGTCGCCAGGTAAGTATCTTTATGTCACCGATTAACGTGCACATTAACCGTAATCCGTTATCGGGTGTAGTTTCATTTTTCAAGTATCATCCCGGAAAATATCTGGTAGCCTGGCATCCTAAATCTTCTACTGAAAATGAACGTACAACCATCGTTGTCCGTCATGATTCTGGAGTAGAGGTTATGTTTCGTCAGATTGCTGGAGCGTTGGCTCGCCGAATTTGCTGGTACGTGAAAGAAGGCGATGTCGTTAATCAGGGAGAAGAATTTGGGTTCATTAAATTTGGTAGTCGCGTAGATATTTTCTTACCACTGGATGCAAAAATTCTGGTTAATCTGGGGGATAAACCCGTTTCCGGTAAAACGGTTATTGCGGAGTTAGCTTAACATTAACTGGATTTATGAGATTGAAAAGCAGAGCCTCTAAAGGGCTCTGCTTTTGTGTTTTAGGGCCTTAACGTTTTTTAACGCGGAGATTTTTTGAAAAAATTATATTCTCTTTCCAACTTTCTGACTTTCAACGGTGTCATCTTAATGTCTTTCCTGTAAAAGCTCAATCATTATGAAACGTATCCTCGCTCTGGGAAGCTTGCTATTGGTTTTAATTTCCTGCGAAAAAGAAAAGGTAATCGTAGGTGATTCAGAGCGATTACGCTTCATGGAGCAGGAAATCCTGGCGATGATTCAGGATAAGGCCTGTCAGGGTGAGCGTGTCTGTGGTACCGTTGCCTTTGGTAGTAAGCCCTGCGGCGGCCCCTGGAAGTATCTGATTTATTCCCTGCCGCCAGCAGATGTAGAAGTTCTCAAAGAAAAAGTAGAGGATTATAATCTGCTGGAAGCCGAAGTAAACAGCCGGGAAGGTAAAATTTCAGATTGCGTTGCGTTAACCCCACCAGCGGTTACCTGCCTAGACGGGCAGTGCAAGGCGGTCGAGTAAAGGTTTGATTGTAACATTTCTTCTCGTTTCAAATACAATTTATAGTTCATTACCACTGGTTATGCACAGGCATATCCCTGGCCATGCTTTGTGTTTAGCCAACGAAAAGACCTTCCAGTACACCAAACACCTTTTTCTATGAAAACAACTTTACTCGTACTGGTCCTAGCGATGCTGGGACTTAGCTCTTGCAAGGACCAATGCCAGCAAACCAGCGTAAGACGTAGTTACGTTGCTCGTCAGATTTCTACGGCGGAATTACGTTCTTCAGGCGTTTCCATTGCGGGAGCAAAATCCCTTGAAAAGCCCGGAAAAATCTACGTAAAGGGGAATTATCTGTTTATCAATGAAATAAAAAAAGGCATTCATATCATTGATAACAGCGATCCTGCCAATCCTAAGAATCTTTCATTTCTCAGCATTTTGGGTAATGCAGACATGGCAGTAAAAGATAATATGCTTTATGCCGACAGCTATACCGATTTTCTGGTATTTGATCTTAGTAATCCCACGGATCCCAAGCTCTTGAAACGCATTGAAAATGCTTTTCCCAGTGGAATGGTTGAAGGAGTAAGCTGGTTTAGTAATGCCAGTGCAACGGGGGCTGGTACAACTCCGACGCTAATCACTGATTACGATATTGAGTTAATTACCAGCGTTGTAGAAACGGATTGTGAGGGTAACATGACCCCTTGGAATCCCTGGGGGCCCTGGTTGATGTTGGACAACTTTTTTAATGCTTCGTCTTCATTTTCTTCTTCGTCTAAAGCTTCCAGTACTGCTCCTACTCAGGGAAGTGGTACGGGAGGATCAATGGCTCGTTTTGCCATCGTGAATAATACGCTTTATGCCGTTACCAACCAGAATATGCAGTTGTTTGACATCAGTCAGCCGCAGAATCCGCAGAAAGGAAATGTAGTAACGCTGGGTTGGGGCATTGAGACGATTTTCCCGTATCAGGATCGGCTTTATGTGGGCTCGACTACGGGCGTTCATATCCTTTCCAATACTGATCCGAATAACCCGGTTCGGGTAGCTACCCTGAGTCACGTTCGAGCGTGCGATCCGGTGGTCGTTCACGAAAATCACGCTTATGTTACTCTTCGCCAGCAAACGGTATGTGGCGGTTCGCCCAGTAATCAGCTTGATTTAATTGATGTGAGTGATATGTATGCTCCTAAACTTCTGAAATCTTTTCCCATGGAAGGGCCCTACGGTTTAGGTATTGATCATCCGACGCTATTTGTATGCGAAGGAAATCATGGACTAAAAATGTTCGATGTAAGTAACCCGCTGGAATTGGATAAACACTTACTCAATCATTTCAAAGAGATGAATGCGTATGATGTTATCCCTTTGAGCACTAAATTATTATTACTGATCGGAACGGATGGTTTCTACCAATACGATTACACGAATCGTAACAGCCCCCGTTTACTCAGTAAGATCCCTGTTCAACGTCCTGAAGCATAGCCCATGAAAGGTGTATTATTCGTAATGATGCTGTACTTGAGCGTTTGCGGTTATGGCCAGGTTAACCAGCAAAGAGGGTATACCAATGATACCCAGATGGGCGTACTGCTAGGTCAGGTTAGCCCCAATAATAGCTCACCCATGAGCAAAACCAGTTTTACAGCTTCTACCTTTAACGGCTATCGACTTACGCATGCCCTGGCGGCTGGCCTTACTGTCGGGCTGGACAGTTATAAGGGTAACCTTATCCTACCCATTTCATTGGGGTTTAGGGGGGACTGGCTGAAGAATAAAAAAGTAACCCCCTATTATTCACTGGATGTTGGAAAAGGCATGACCTGGCTCGCAAAGGATACTAATCTGGACTATAAGAAAAGTGGTTTGCACCTGAACCCGGCTTTGGGCCTTCGTTTCGCTACTCATAATGGAACGGCCATTACGTGGAGTGTCGGGTATAAAAGACAAATTTTGAGCAGCGGTCAAGAATTTAATGAACAAGAGGGCGTTTATTATGATTATGCCTATAACCGAATATCAATTCGGATGGGAATAAGCTTCTAAGCCATGATCAAACGACTCTTTGTATTCATCGGATTTTTACTGGTTGCCTGTCAAGACCAGAAAAAGGAAGTTCAAACGCAGGCCCGGACACTTATTCAGGATGAGCAGCCTCCTGCCGGATCGGAAGATTTTTACATTAATTCCGTTCAAAGGGAGGGTAACTTGCTTAAGGTAAATGTAAAACACAGCGGAGCTTGCTCACCTACGCCGCAATTTGATCTTTACGAAGTCGGCGGAGAAGACCCCTGCTCGATGCCGATTACGGTACAGGTAGTCTTCAAAAATGGAACTGAAGAGTGCGTGCAAGAAAAAGAATCGGAATTATACTTTGACATTTCGGCACTCAAAATGACTACTTCGAATTGTCAGGATAAGTTACAGATTCTGGGCTACGAGGAATGGGTGGATTTATAAAAGTTTTTACAATAAAGAGGCGGGTTTCTCAAGAAACCCGCCTCTTTATTGTAAAGTAATATTACCAACGCCATTCTTTACCCAGTACCAATTCATCTTTTAATCCCTGTTTGATGAGGAACTCTTTTGTTTCCTGATGACTCAGTTGCTTACCAGGTAACTCTCTCGCATTCGCAAGAGCATAGAGTAGCATACTCGTATAACGAACGGTATTACGAAGACCTTCTTTGTTGACCTTGTCGAAAGTATCCAGATTAGTATGGTAAGTCATGCCAATGGTAGGAGGCAGATGACCCAGTGGAGTTAATGTCGGAATTCCTTCTAACATAAAGGGCTGATGATCCGAGTGCAAGCCCGCCCGATTCATGATTACGTTTTTATAATTAGGATCAACAGACTGCATTTGGCTTCCCACCTGCTGAAAGAATCCTTCCATCCCATCCCATCCTGAGATATTTACGCCTGACGGTTGGTTAGTCATATCCAGGTTAATCATGTATTTGATTCGATTCAACGATTTTCTATTCTGCTGGACATAGGCCTTCGAACCGAGTAATCCCTGCTCCTCGCCCATGAAAAGCACAAATTCAATAGTACGTTGAGGCTTCAGCTTCAGTTTCTGAAACGTACGGGCGATGTCCATTACTGCAAAAGAACCCAAGCCGTTGTCAATAGCTCCCGTAGCCAGATCCCAGCTATCGAGGTGAGCACCGATAACAATTTTGTCTTTACTTTTACCCTTAATCGTAGCAATGATATTGCGGCTAGTAGATTTTTTGCTCGTATTTCGCATATCTACCAAAGCCATAAGTTTTTCTTCAGCCATCCATTCTCGGATCCGCTGTCCACTTTCCAGTGAAATACAAACGGCAGGAATATCAATGAGCGAACCCGTTACTGATGCGGTTCCCGTCAGTAACACATTTCCAGGAACTGTATTAACCATGATGATTCCTGTAGCACCATGACGCATGGCCAGAGCCGTCTTCTCGGAGCGATGTAAATTTTTCGTACCCGAAGGAGCCGCCAGCAAGCCTAAATTAGCTAAAACCATGCGACCTTTAACTTTATCTTTCTGAGCTTCAAAATCCGTTTCGAGTCCATTGCCCACATCTACCAGATCAGCACTGACGTTGGCTTCCAGTGGGGAATGAGCTAGGGCTACCACGGGAATATCCTGAAAATTGTCGCTTTTACGGGGAGCAATAGCCAACGTAACCGTATCTCGGGCCCAAGTTTCTACTTGAAAAGGTTGATACTTAACATCCCTGATGCCGTATCCTTGAAGCAGGTTATAAGCATAAGTTTCGGCTTTTTCACCATTGGTACTTCCCGTTAATCGATGACCAATTGTACGTGTCGCTTCACCCAGTGTTTCATAAGCCTGGGAGTATTCCTGTACTTCGGCCGAAATTCGGGTAAATACAGATGCTAAATCATCACGATCAATTGCTGAAGTAAGAGAAGCCAAAACCACTACCAGTAAGGTATAGCGGTAAAGAGGGGATTTCATCGTGGGTATACAGTTCAATCGTTTAAAAGAATGGCTTGGTAGAAAAAATCGTACGCGGCCTTATAACCAGACCATTAACTTGCTCGTTTGAAAGAATTATGGACAAAAATACACAAACCCACAGCTTAATTTCGAACCGTTCCTACATTTCTATCGGAGGAATTTTTGAAAAAAATAATAAAACTCTTGACAAGGGCTTTTTTTTGGCTACTTTTGCAATCCCAAACGGGAAGATCTACAGTAAACCGAAGTGGTGGAATTGGTAGACACGCACGTTTCAGGGGCGTGTGTCTTCACGGACATGCGGGTTCGAGTCCCGCCTTCGGTACAGTATTTCAAAAGCCTGCTTTATGCAGGCTTTTGTCGTTTATACTTGTCATGCGTACAACTAAAAAGCTCTCTGAGAATTATCCCAGAGAGCTTTTTAGTTGTAAAACTTATTTGACTTGAACAGTATCCAGGTTTAATACCCGGCTGGTCCAATCTCTTGATTTTTCCAGCAATTCAGCTTCTTTCGCGAGTGATTTTCCATAGGAAGGAATCATCACTTTCAGCTTATTTTTCCAGGCCTCTGAATTAGATTTTTCGGCGAAACAACGCTTTAATAAATCCAGCATAATGGCCACGGAAGTAGAGGCTCCAGGAGAAGCTCCTAATAAAGCCGCAATCGACCCATCTGACGCACTCACTACTTCCGTACCGAACTCAAGAATACCCCCTTTTTTCGGATCTTTTTTAATAACCTGAACCCGTTGTCCGGCGATTTCCAGTTTCCAGTCTTCCAGCTGAGCCGTCGGCATGTATTCTTTTAATGCATCCAGACGGTCCTGTGGTGATTGACGTACCTGATCAATCAAATATTTAGTTAATGGAATATTCTGAATGCCTGCCGCCATCATCGGCCCAATGTTATTGAGCTTAATGGACTTAGGTAAATCCATGAATGAGCCATTTTTCAGGAATTTCGTCGTAAAACCGGCATAAGGTCCGAAAAGCAGAGCTTTTTTGCCGTCAATGATACGCGTATCCAAGTGAGGAACGGACATGGGAGGCGAGCCTACAGATGCTTTACCGTATACTTTCGCCTGATGACGTTCGATGATGTCGGGGTTGGTACAAACCAGCCACTGACCACTTACGGGGAAACCACCAAAGCCTTTTCCTTCTTTAATGCCCGATTTTTCAAGAAGTGGTAAAGAACCGCCGCCTGCTCCAATGAAAATGAAAGGAGTAACCAGCTGGCGTTTTTTACCACTTTTCCGATTCTTTACTTCCAGTTTCCAGCGACCGTCTTTTTGACGATCAATGTCACGGACTTCGTGGTTCAAATGCAGATTAACCCCAGGCAGGGATTTCATATGATCGAAAATCCGGCGGGTTAGTTCTCCGAAGTTCACGTCGGTACCGATGTTCATGCGGGTTGCCGCTACTTTTTCGGAAGGATCGCGACCTTCGGTAATGAGCGGTGCCCATTCCTGAATTTGCTTGAGATCTTCGGAATATTCCATACCCTTGAACAAGTGGTTCTTGGTCAGGGCCGTGTGGCGTTTCTTCAGATAGTCAACGTTATCATTACCCCACACAAAACTCATGTGAGGGGTATCTACGATGAATTCTTCTGGATTCGAAATGATCTTATTTTCAACCAGATAAGCCCAGAATTCCCGTGAAAGCTCGAAAGATTCCGCGATTTTAATGGCTTTATTGATCTCAACCGATCCGTCGGCTTTCTGAGGAGTATAGTTTAATTCACAAAAGGCAGAGTGTCCCGTTCCCGCATTATTCCAGGCGTCTGAGCTTTCAGCCGTTACCACATCCAGTCGCTCGAAAATTTCGATGGTCAGATCCGGCTGTAATTCCTTGAGCATCATTCCCAGGGTAGCACTCATGATCCCGGCACCGATCAATACAACGTCAGGGTCTTCCTTTACAGATTTTTTACTGGTATTCATAAGGAAAAAGATTACTTACAACGAATGAAGTGCCGGACCTGGGTTTAATTGGGAATTCCTTTTAAAACCCGACACAGACCAATCATCTGCGAGAGTCCGCCCGGAAGTATTACTCGTCAAATGCCGGGCCACCTTCTGCACTCAAAACAGGTGTTCAAAAATAGTGGGTTATCGATAGAACTTTAAGCCTTTCGCCACAGGATGTTGGTATTTTATTATAGCTTCCCATAGAAAACAAACTCCAGAAAGTAATTCCTCAGTATAAGACTCTGTTTTCATGAAAAAATAAAACCCTTAGGAAAACTACGGAATGAAGCTCCTGGTTTTCATCCGGTGAGGAAAAGCCAACATTAAGACGTTTATTCTTTTCAAAACACCCTAAGTATCACAATTTCAGGTAGTATAAAGTTCCGAATTTGTGGATACTTTTTACCTTGTTGGTTTACATAAAAACTCCCTTCCAGAAGAGCTCTGAAAGGGAGTTTTTTTAGGATCAGCAAAAAAGAATTTTATAAGTCGATTGCTTCGCCGTAGGCAGCTTCCGTAGCACCTTTCACGGCCTCAGACATGGTAGGGTGAGGGTGAACGGTACGCAGGATTTCGTGAGCTGTCGTTTCCAGTTTACGGGCCGCTACTACTTCAGCGATCATTTCCGTTACGTTGAAACCGATCATGTGAGCTCCTAACCACTCGCCGTATTTTGCGTCGTAAATTACTTTCACGAAACCATCACGAGCTCCGGCTGCCGTAGCTTTACCAGAAGCAGCGAAGGGGAATTTACCCACTTTCACGTCATAACCCATTTCTTTCGCTTTCTTCTCGGTCAGACCTACAGAAGCGATTTCAGGTGAGCAATACGTACAGCCAGGAATGTTACCGTAATCCAGAGCTTCGGTATGGTGCCCAGCGATATGCTCGGCACAGATAATACCTTCAGCCGTAGCTACGTGAGCCAAAGCCTGACCAGGTACGCAATCACCAATAGCGAAGAAACCGGGAACGTTGGTTTCATACCACTGGTTAACCACGATCTTACCGCGATCCGTAGCGATGCCTACGTCTTCCAGACCAATGTTTTCAATGTTGGCAACCACACCTGCTGCTGACAGTACTACGTCTACGTCAAAGCTTTTTTCTCCATCTGGAGTTTTTACTTTCACTTTGCAGCCTTCACCACTCGTATCTACTGATTCAACAGAAGAGTTAGTGAAAATATCGATGCCTAATTTTTTGTATTGTTTCGCCAGTTCTTTCGAAACGTCTTCGTCTTCAACAGGAACTACGTTCGGCATGAACTCAATGATGGTTACTTTCGTACCCATGCTGGCGTATACATAAGCAAACTCAACGCCGATAGCACCTGAACCAATCACTAACAATGACTTAGGTTGCTTTTCGAGCGACATGGCTTTGCGGTATTCAATTACCTTTTCGCCGTCAATTTTGATATTGGACAATTCGCGAGCCCGGCCACCCGTAGCGATTACTACACCTTTGGTTGCCGTATAATCCGTTTTTGCTCCGTCAGCTGCGGTTACTTCAACGGTTTTGTTCGCTTTTACTTTACCGTAACCCATGATGACGTCGATTTTATTCTTCTTCATCAGGAACGCTACGCCTTTGCTCATGGAGGTAGCTACCCCGCGGGAACGGCCAATAACGGCACTGAAATCAGCGTTGTAAGCACCATCCTGGATAGTAATACCGTAATCCTTAGCGTGTTTGATATATTCAAAAACCTGAGCTGATTTTAAAAGGGCTTTCGTCGGAATACATCCCCAGTTGAGGCAGATACCTCCGAGGCTTTCTTTCTCGACAATTGCGACTTTCATGCCCAGCTGGGAAGCACGTATGGCAGTAGGATAACCACCGGGGCCGCTTCCTACTACGATCAAATCATACTGTTGAGCCATTGTTGCGAAATCTTTTTAAATGGTTTGGGCCGAAGCCACACAAAAATAGAAGAAAACCCGCTGGAAAGAGAACTTCCGGTTTGAAGTTTCCGATTAGAGGTGGGTTATGTTTATTAAATAGAGTCGATTCCCATTGGATTAACCCTATTTAATTCACAGAAAGTCAACAAGTAAGAACTATAAAAAGGTTTCCTCCAAAAGAGCTGGTTTTGCTTTTTTGCGGGAAGTATTGGGTGGCTGCTTTTTGAAGAATCCAGAAAGGTCGGTAGTACTGAAAAAAAGCCTGGAGATAAACTCTCCAGATTTACCAGTATAAATAACTACTAAAATTTCGGACAGGCCAATTCCCTTTTGCGTTTACGAGGGAAAGGTTTGGGGTCAAACAAAGCTTCGAGGGTATAGGAAATGGATAACTCATGAGCCCCACCCGAAGCCATGCTCAAAGTCGAAATGGTAGCGTCGTAGCTGTAGCCAATGGAGAAATTATCCTGACGGTAACCGACCAGAAAAACCAGAGCGTCATGGTTATTCAGACCACGATCGTATTGCTTGATGGGAATGCCCCGATACCAGATACCAAGCGTCAGCGGATCGTAGGTCATGTAAAGTCCTAAATCCAGCTGATCGAATTTTCCCTGTTTTTTGTAAAGAATAGCGGGCGAAAGACTCCGCTCACGACCCATGTCGGCTCCCAGCCCATTACCTAACTCCCAACCCATCAGTGGAATTTTAAAGCCTCCCTGCAGACTGATTTTCATGGGCAAGCGTTCTGGATTAGCCGAAAAAGACTGATCGGGCCGGTTTAGGTGGTGTACGGAAATACCGCCCCAAAACCGATCTGAATAGGCTAATAAACCACCCGAAAAATCAAGGTAATTGATTCTTGGACCGGCATCCACAACCGGATCGTTGTAAATCGGGGTAACGCTTCCGGGGCCCGTGACGTCGTAGTTAAAGACCAGGTTATAATAATTGACGCTCCGATTGACATACGATGCCTGAATCCCCGCTCGTAACCGAACTTCTTCACTTAATCGGGCCTGGTAGGAATATTGTAGACCCACATCGAGCGTTCGAAGGTTACTAAACTGAGCGTCGTTCATAACCATAAAACCAAGGCCCGAGTTAATTTTATCGATGTACGTATCAACGCTGGCGATAGTTGTGACGTAATTAGCATTAAGAGCCGGCCACTGGTTGCGGTAGTTAATCGTAGCTCTGGTTGCCAGAGCCGAGCCCGCAAAGGCTGGATTCAGGTAAAGAGGGGCGGCATAAAACTGCGAAAGCTGCGGATCCTGAGCCTTCAGGTCAAGACCGACTAACAACAAGGCAGTAAGAATAAATAAATGTTTTATCATGGCAAACAACCGGAAATCGGAGACGGGAGCTTAGGGATTTATTCCGTGAATCCGATTATGCATAACATTCTGGTGAACGCATTTTTTTGAAATATATTCGTTCCACTGAGGTTTTTGCAAAAGTTCGGCAAGTTGCACAAACCTTAACAAAATTTGTAGCCCAAGTTTCCGTTAATTTTCAGGAAATTGATCTTGCCAGCCCATCGGCATTCGAACTCCCAGGGTTTGAACAGTGTCTTATGGACTGGAATACTGCTAGTAACATTGAATAATTCAACGTACTTGTCAGGAGATTGTTCTCTGAATCCTGTCCAAGAGAGACTATTTCCGACCTACGTCGTCTAAAACGTACAAAAAGGTTCATCGGGTATGATTCGAAAGATATATTTTACTTTACTTTTCTGGATGACCTGTTGGTGCATCGCTGAAGCCCAGACGATCAAGGTGACGGGGCGTAAATGCGAACCCGAACAGGGCTGTAACGGAGACTCTACCCGTTTCGAGGTATTGGGTATCGCCGCATCCAGTTGGAACTGGACGTTTGAAGATCCTAATTCCCCCGATCCACAAGCTAACCGATCCACTCTGGCAAAACCTGCCCATCTATACCTGCAACCGGGCTCCTATAACGTTAGGGTTAATGGAAATCTAACCAATGGGCAGCCTTACTCAAAAGACACCACCATCCGGATTTCTGCTTTACCCCCTGCTTTTGAATTCTTCCAGGGAAAAGAGGATACGACGATTTGTAAAGATAACCCGCTGGTACTGGACCCTTACGATTCCCGGTTTTTTCAGGGTACGCCACCCGCAGAAGGAACGGTTAAGTACCTCTGGTATCCCACAGGAGATACAACCCGAACGATTAGCGTAACTGAAAAGGGTTGTTACTCCGTTGAAGTGATGAATGCCGATAGCTGTACGGTTACCGATCGGATTAATGTTAAAATTTGCGGCGAGTCCGACCAGCAGGCTTCAAAATGGTATTTCGGTTCCAATGCCGGGATCAATTTCGAAGGTGGGCAACCCACTGCCATCACGGATGGAAAGATCAATACCCCGGAAGGAACGTCTTCTATTTCAAACCGAAAAGGGGACTTGCTCTTTTATACGGACGGTCGAACGATCTACGATGCCGATGGGAATCCCATGACTTCCCGTGATCCGTCGGATACGACTAGCCTGAATGGTAGTCCAGGGTCAACGCAGGCAGCTCTGATTGTGCCTCAACCTAGTTGCCGAGGGTGTGAAACGATTTATTATGTATTTACGACCCGTGACGTAAATGATTCGATCCGATGTCTGGAATACACTCGGGTTGACATGCGAGGGAATGGTGGAAAAGGAATCATCCTGGATAAAAATAATCCAACGGGAGAATGTAACGTCAGTGAGCGGTTAACGTCCATTCAAAACCCGGCGGACTCTTCGTACTGGGTATTAAGTCACGAAAATGGAACGAGTAAATTTATCTTGAAACGATTGACCAAAAGTGGGTTAGAAGATGCTAACTCGCCTGAAATAGGCCTTCCTCATACCACTAAATATCAGGGAGAAGGGCAAATTAAGTTTGCTACTTCGGGAGGAAAAATGGGCGTGGTAATTCCCGGCCCGGATCGAAACTACGTGGAGATTTATAACTTCAATGATTCCACTGGAGCCATTACTCCTCCCCCGATTACCCTGGATCTAGGCCCTGCCCCACCCTCCGCGTATGGACTGGAATTTTCCCCGGATGGCGAAAAAGTCTACGTCACCCTGCGAGGGAATGACAGTACGGAATCGGTTCTGTATCAGTATGATATTAGCGGGACGGACTCTACGGTTATTGCTTCTACAAGGATTGAAGTGGCCCGTTCGGAAAAAGAGTTTGGAGCCCTTCAGTACGCTCCTGACGGCAAAATTTACATGGCTATTAAGGATAGTGAATACTTGGGCGTTATTACACCTTCCAGCGGCGATTCAACGGAAGTAGATTTTCAATTGGATGGTTTTTATCTGGCAGGAAAACTGAGTCAGCTGGGTTTACCGAACTTCGTTCAAAGTATTATTGAACCTCCTTCGGGACCGGGTATTAGTGCCGAAGACGTATGTTTCGGAGAAGCCATGGAGTTGTCTACCGGGCCTATTTGTGACCCCCTGGAGGATAAATATGAATGGGACTTTGGAGATGGGTCAGCGAAAGGTACAAAACAGTCTGAGTCGCACTTATACGCGGCTCCCGGAACGTACACGGTTACCCTAAGGCAGTATAACGCCTGTAAGGATACTACCATGACTCAACAGGTAACCGTCAATCCTCAGCCCATTGCCAACTTAGGTCCGGATTTGAACGTGTGTGCCCGAAACGTGAGGCTGGATAGTAAAAACCCTTATCCCAATAGCCAGTATCTCTGGTTTAAAGATGGCCGGGCCCTAGCCGTAGACAGTACCGCTTCAAGCATTCAGGTCGATTCTTCAGGACGTTACGTGGTTGGAGTATTAATTGGGGATTGTTATGCACTGGATACCATCAATGTAACCTTGGAGCGACCGCCCTTATACAATTTAGGGCCCGATCAGAAGCTTTGTACGAATGATACATTGCAGCTAGATGCCTTGGCGGGAGGAACGTCTTATGCCTGGAACACGGGACAGACTACGCAGGTAATTGATGTTACTCAGGCAGGTAATTACTCAGTCGTCGTAATGATCCCACGTGCTAATGGAAGTACATGTGAAGTAACCGATACCGTGCGGGTGGATGTATTACCCTTACCCAACGTCGCTGTGCAGCCCCAAGCTTCTCTTTGTCAGCCGAATAATCAGGCCATCACGATTAGTGCCGGGACTGCTAATGCTATGAATTACCAGTATCGATGGCTACCGGGGAACGAAACTACACGAACGATTACAGTGAATCGGATTGGGATCTATACTGTCGAAATCAGTACCAGTGAAGGGTGTACGGAAGCTCATAATGTTGAAATTATTGACTTGTGTCAGCCGCAAATCCTTGTTCCTGACGCTTTTTCACCGAATGGTGACGGTCAAAACGATCAATTAGAGGTCATTACCAACCATATCTCCGATCAGGATTATGAATTTCGGGTGTATGACCGATGGGGAGAATTGATTTTCCGTACTACGAATCGTAATGAGATGTGGGACGGTACCTATAAGGGCCGCACCTTCCCTCCGCAGACCTATGCCTGGGCTGTTCAATACCGGAGCACCTATTTTCCGGAACGCGGTGTCGAGACTAAACGTGGAGCGGTGTTAATCGCCAAATAATACTTTCAAAAGCTGCTGGTCTTCAGGCCAGCAGCTTTATTTTTAACGCTCTATTAACCTTAAATCTATGATTCGACCATTTTTGATGCTCGGCTGCGTCTGGGCTTGCCTTTCCTTTCATCCACCTAAAAAATATACACTTGTCTGGGCCGACGAATTTAATACCAATGGCGAGCCAGATCCGAAAAACTGGACTTTTGAAAAAGGCTTCGTTCGGAATGGAGAATTACAATGGTATCAGGCGGACAATGCTCACTGTGCTAATGGGTTACTCATCATAGAAGCCCGTAAGGAGTCCCGACCCAATCCGCTTTACGATAAAGGCAGTATGGACTGGCGGAAAAGTCGAAAAACGATCGAGTATACCTCATCGAGTTTGTTGACCAGGGGATTGCACGAATGGAAATACGGTCGCTTTGAGATGCGGGCCAAACTCGACACTCAGCCCGGCATGTGGCCCGCTTTCTGGACGCTGGGAGTTAAAGGTCAATGGCCTTCGAACGGCGAAATTGATATCATGGAATATTACCAGAACATGATTCTGGCCAATACCGCCTGGGGTACGGATCAGGCGTATAAAGCAAAATGGAATACGGTAAAAACGCCCTTATCGACGTTCAATGACCCGAAATGGGCTGAGAAATTTCACGTCTGGCGAATGGATTGGGATGAAAAAGAAATTCGGCTTTACGTAGATGATCAGTTACTGCATACAACGGAATTAAGTAAAACGCTGAATGCGGACGGCTCAAATCCTTTTCAGCAACCGCATTACCTACTGGTTAACCTGGCTCTGGGTGGCGATAATGGCGGCGATCCCAGTGGCAGTACCTTTCCCGCTCGTTATGAGATTGATTATGTGCGGGTCTATCAGTAATAGAGTAGGAAATAGATTATAAAAAAAGCCAGAAGGTCTTGAGAAGTCAATTTTTGATTCCTCATCCTTCTGGCTTTTATCATTTAATGTTTCTGGCTTTAATAATCAAAAATCTGGGCAGCTTAGGTTATTATTGAACGGGAACATCGTACGAATTGGCATACGATTTCGAACTCGTGCCCAGTTTAGCTCCGTAACCAGCAGCCACAATACCTACCAGCAGGCCAAAAAAGCCCATAATCGCACCTTTAGAAGCAGCAGAGGCAGCTTTATCGGCAGCTTCACGTGCTTTTTCAGCGGCTTCACGTTTCGTTTGTTCAAATTTAGCTGCCGCCTGTTTATAGGTATTGATCCAGTTATCCACAATCTGCTCCGATTCGGCCCGACTTTTGTTGGTACGTTTCATCACTACATTAACGGCATCTTCCCGGTCTACCTGGCTAACCGTAGCCTGTCCCTGGCGGAACAGCCGGTCAAATAATCCATTCGCAATATCATCCGTAGCCTGAGGATTTTCGGCTGCCTGGCCGGCGGAAGCTTTAAGGTCATTGCCAGCCTGGTCCGCTTTGCGTTCCAGGGCACTGGGATTCAGAGCTGGATTGCCCGTCTGGCGTAAAATGGTATTCACTTCGCTACGTAGATCTTTAAGATCCAGATCATTAACGTTAATGCCATTCTCAGCTAGCGTTCCCTTTACCGCTTCTCCAAGTTTAGGGCCTGCTGCTGAAGCTACGGAACCCGCAGCAGCTCCTGCGGTTCGCACAATACCACCTACCAGTCGACTAGCTCCGCCAATTAAATTGCCAACCGTTGTGGTAAGGAAATAAATTGTAAGCAAGGTCATCAGGCTCCAGGTTAACACGCCATGGATAATTCCATCAAACAGACGGGGAGCACTTGCTAGTCGGCCAGCTACCCATCCACCTGCCAGTAAGGAAAGCAGGCTAGTGATAATATACCAGATAGCCGTACCCATACCTAATCCTGCTGCAGGATTCTGTTCTTCCATGGGATCAATAGTAGAAAGGCCAATGCCTAATCCCAGGAGACTGAGGAGCAACTGTGATACGACTGCAATTAAAACACCAGCGAATACGGCACTCCAGGAGATTCTTTTAACGGGTGCTGAAGATTTGGAGTAAACAATTTCTCTTTCCATAAAAGTTGAATAGTTTAAGTTTTGATATTACTCAATCAGAGTGAGTAAATACCTAACCTCAAAATCCCATACCAACCATTAGGACCAACTTTCAGCTACTAATTTGTAGATTAAGTACTATTTATTACCCATATTTTATAAGTATACATAGAATGAAGTTAGGTATTGTATTTTGTCAAGTAGAAAGATTGAAGAGCATTCATACCTAAATTGTAAACGGTGAAGGTTGGGTAATTAACTAGCGAATCTGATACACATCCACCAACTTCTTTACTTCCTCCAGGGTGCGGGTAGGTTTCTCTAATCCTTCGGGAATGGGACGTTTGGAAAGGGTCTGAAAGTATAACACACACGCATCCCGCCACCACAGAGCTTCGCGGTGCTGAATACTAAGCCTGCCTTTTACATTGGTGAAAAGTTCAGGATCAATCTGGCTTTTCACACTATCCCATTGGAGCTGCAAACGAGCCACTCCGGCTACGCCTTCATAATACCGATGGCAAAGTTCATCCCAAAGAATACGACCCGAAGGCATGGGGTGAGTCCAAGGGACGTGATGAAACCAGAGTAAGTATTCGGGTGGACAGGCTGCTAAGCTCCATTGCTTCTGAACTTCCGGAGCATACAAACCGAGAGCTTTACTACTCGATTCGGTACGGTCAAAACCAATCCCTTTTTCATCGGCCTTGTGGTAATATACGGAAGTCCAGTCCGGACGAGCATTTTTGGCCAGCCAGGGATTGGGTCCATAGTGCAGGCTATTACCCATGATGTGATGCAAACCCAACGGTGTCATGTAATTCACCAGCGTTTCGCGGGAATGTAACATCATATCCTGAATCGTGCTGACGGCCTTATTATCATTGGTGAGCGTCAGGCGAATCCATTCTTCAGCGATTTTGTCAGAAGAAAGGGAATAATTCCAGGCTAGTCGCCCGAAGGCATACCAGTTAGCCTGCCCCATCGGATGACCCGTCCAGTTACGATCCGAACCCGTGTTGGCTACGCCCGCCATTCCCGTTTTCTGATACCCATGTACCGAACCATCAATCACTTTAGCTACCGTAGAGCCCTTTCCTTTCGCGTAGGTATCTGAATCTAAGCATTCCTTGAATAAAGGAGCCATATAGGCCAAATGCGTGGCAAAACCCAGGTATTCCTGCGTAAGCTGAAATTCCATTACCAGAGGCGTTTGGGGCATAGCTCCGAAAAGCGGATGAAAAGGCTCGCGGGGCTGAAAATCAATCGGACCATTCTTGACCTGAACCAGCACGTTTGGATCAAATTTTCCATCCAGGGGCTTGAACTCTTCGTAGCCTTCCTTAAATCGATCCCCATTAGGATCCGCTTTGTATACAAATGAACGCCACATGACAACGCCCTGGGGATAAGGCATTAGAGCTTCGGATAACATCCGGGCACCGTCGGCGTGGGTGCGATTGTAGTCCTGCGGGCCGGGTTCACCTTCGGAATTGGCCTTCACCAGATAACCACCAAAATCAGGAATTAACGTATAAATTTCTTTAGTCTTCTCTGCCCACCAACGCTTTACTTCCGGGTCGAGCGGATCGGACGTTTTGAGTCCTCCGAGTGTTTTCGGGGCAGCAAAAAAGACCGATAAATATACTTTGATGCCATACGGCCGGAACACATCGGCCAGAGCGGCTACTTTTTTAAGGTATTCGGGCGTGAGAAAACGGGCACTGGCATTGACATTATTCAAAACGGTGCCGTTGATACCAATCGAGGCATTGGCCCGTGCATAATCGCGGTAACGCGGATCAATCACGTCGGGTAAATCGAACCAGTGCCAGAGCGTAGACCCTGCGTAACCTCGTTCAATGCTGCCATTATTATTATCCCAGTGATTTAAAAGCCGGTGTTGCACTTTAGGACTACTGGTGACATTCAATTTTTCTAGGGGTTGGAGCGTCTGAATTTCCCGTAATAAAGCGAAGCTTCCATACAATAAACCAACTTCCGTTTGTGCAGAAATAACAAGATTCCCTAAAGATCGAGAAAGATGATACCCTTCATTATTTACACCTTCGGAAGGATTAATTTTCAGGATTATACTAGCCGAATTAGCTGTTTTTTGAATAGCTAAAGTTTTGCCCGTTAACCCCTTAATCGCCGTTTGTAACTCTTCCGCCGCAACCTTTAATATGGGCGAATCACTAGGAGTTATAATCCCTTGAAGATTCTGAAGAATGGGCTGAACCTTAGTCAGACGATCGTATTTCAACCATAATCGATACCCGTCATCGGCCCGGGTGCTGGTTGAAAAAAGAAGAACGACGAATAAAAGCTGTGATAATCTTTGAAAAATAATAGACTTACGGAAAGGATAGAAGAACGCCATGATCAGTCTTTGATTGGATAACACAAAAGAATGATTTTTTTGGCTTTTAGAAGGGGTATTTAGCTTATTATTCTGCTATAAATAACTGTTGCCAGCGAAAAGGCTGGCAACAGAACATCAAAGAATCTTATATAGATCTGTTGCCGAAAGTAGAAAAGTAGACCATGAGCAACTAATAACTATCAACTAAACTTTACGGAACATTTTTGAAAAACGTAGGAGAATTTCCGTACAAAGGCGTTTTACCGTCCCATTTTTCGATAAACTGTTGCTGGATCAACAGAGAAGATAAGGTACGCTGACGCAGTTCATTGGCTTTGGCATCTGCTTCGGCTTCCACAATTTTCTTTCGAGCCTGAGCTTCCGCCACCCGTAACTCGTTTTCCACCTGCATGGCCTGTTGAACTGCTTCATTTTTAGCATTAATCGCTCTGACAATACTTTCTGGATACCCTAACCCACTCGTTAATTGCTCCAGTAAAAAACCGTCGGCCTTAAAAGAAGAATCGAGCGTATGCTGCACGTCATTTTCGAATTGCTGACGATTAGAAATCAACTCATCCGTAGTGTATTTATTCATCTGAATCCGGAAGGCATCCTTGACATAATTAAGCAATGTAGTCTTTGTGATTTCAGGAATATCCTTTCGGTATTTAGTAAAAATATGCGGACTTTTTCCCGCCTGAACCCGGAAAGAAATGGTAGGATCTACGGTAAAAACACTACCATCTTTTGCATTAACGGTGAAGGCTTCATAATCCGCCGTCTGCATGTATAACGGTGATTGATAAACATCTTCCGTGAAAGGATTATACCAAACGCGTCCGGTTACTAATACTACATCCTGAACTCCCTTATCCGATCCATATTGCTTTACACGGATACCTTCATGTCCGGCATCAATCCTTGTACAGGAGTATAAAATTGAACTAAAAAGGGTAATAATTAAGGTAAATTTTTTCATGATTTAAATAAGGTTAAGGTGAATTTGAATAGCAAATAATTGACAATTAATAAGCCACTGAATCCAACGACACCTAGCACAACGAACGTGTTGGATGCTTTCGAAAGCCATTCAAAAATCCAGGTGATTGCATATAGATCTAATGCAATAAATAGGGGTATTAAAAATAGCAAATAGGTTTTTCCATTCATACAGACGTTGCCTCTATCAACTTGGTTTATAGAAGTTTATACAAATGTACAGGGATATACAGTGTGAATGTAAGCTATTGTGATGAGCGTAAAAAGAAAGAATCTGTTCGGTAAATAGATGGGATGAAATGCAATACTAACAAAACAGAATAGAAATGAAAAAAGAATTATATATATAATAAATATTGATGTCCCGAATGGTAAAAATCAGGACATCAGAGTAAAAAAACTAACCAATTTTTAAATCATACTTACGTAATAAGCCAGCCAGACCTTCAGTAGAAAATCTAGCTTTTTTAACCACGTTTCTTTCCGGATCAATTGTGAAGTTATAGGCGGTTAAAAAGTTAACCTGATCCAGTTTTGTTTGTGAAAATACGGCGTTCTCCAGGTCACAGTTTTGGAAGTTGCTACCTGTTAATATACACGCTGAAAAGTCTACACTTTTCAATGAACAATCATCAAAAAGTGTTTTAAGCATCTTTTTATTACTAAAAAGAGCAAAGTCTAATTTACATTTTTTAAAAGTTACGTTAAAGAAGCCACTTTCACAGGTACTAAAGTTGACTCCAATCAATTTACAGTCGTCAAAGATTATGGTGTTTAATACGGACCTATTTAGTGGTAACATCGCCATATTACAACTTACAAAGGTACAATCAGTAAAACGATTGGACGAAAAGTTACTTTCAGAAAAATCGCATTGCTTAAAAACACAGTTTTCGAACTCTTTATTCCGGATTTCCTGTCCTGAGAACGTTACTTTTTCAAAAATCTCGTCCTGATAAAAATCTAAGTCCATTTTCAAATTTTTTTTTTGAAGCTTCGCTTCATGAATGCCACATAAAAAACCCGCAGCTAATTGCCGCGGGCCTTATCATATCATATATAGGGATTTCCTAGAAGTCTTCGTCTAACGCAAATTTGTTAGCGTCTTTCTCCTGTTGGTTGGCCATAACGCCAGCTTTCTGGTACTCACCCACGCGTTTTTCGAAGAAGTTGGTTTTGCCTTGCAGCGAAATCATTTCCATGAAATCAAAAGGGTTTGTCGCATTAAACTGCTTCTCTAATCCTAAAGATAGTAACAGACGGTCAGCGACGAATTCAATGTATTGATTCATCAGCGTCGCGTTCATACCGATCAGAGAAACGGGCAGGGCATCCGTTACGAATTCTTTCTCAATAGCTACGGCATCCAAAATGATTTCGTATACCCGTTCTTTAGGTAACTTGTTCACAATGTGGCTGGTGTAAAGCATACACGCAAAGTCACAGTGGAGTCCTTCATCGCGTGAGATCAGCTCATTGGAGAAAGACAGACCGGGCATCAGGCCGCGTTTTTTTAACCAGAAGATTGAGCAGAACGAGCCGGAGAAGAAGATACCTTCTACGGCGGCAAAGGCGATCAGACGTTCAGCGAAGTTGTCACTGTCAATCCAGCGTAAAGCCCATTCGGCTTTTTTCTGCACGCACTCGATGGTATCAATTGCCCGAAGCATTTTATCTTTCTCGGTCGGGTTCTTGATATAGGTATCAATCAGAAGTGAATACGTTTCTGAGTGAATATTTTCCATCATTACCTGAAAACCATAAAAGCATTTCGCTTCGGCGTACTGCACTTCGCTTAGGAAGTTCACCGCCAGGTTCTCGTTAACGATACCATCAGAAGCGGCGAAGAACGCCAGTACGTGAGAGATGAAGTGACGTTCGCCGTCGTTGAGATTTTCCCAGTCTTTCAGATCCTGGCCCAGGTCAATTTCCTCGGCTGTCCAGAAAGAAGCTTCGTGCTTTTTGTACATTTCCCAGATGTCATGATGCTTAATGGGAAACAGAACAAATCGCATCGGATCTTCTGTCAAAAGCGGTTCATTTCCAATGTGCTCCTGAGCCATAATGGATTATAATTTTTTGGTTATGATTTAAAGTGGGACTTCGGGCGAGTGACCGTAACGTAGGGGTAACTCGCTGAAAACCAAATTCTACTAATAGACAGCAAAAACGGCCCGACCGGGGCCGCTTTTGTTTGACCAGCTCAATTTTTTGAGTCAGTACTTCAACAAAATTAAGGGTTTCGACGGGTGATGCAAGGAATTTTTGAAAGAAGAAAACGACTTTTCAGGGAACCTTTTTATAACATTCGTTAAGCGTGGCGATTAAGATGAAATAACGTTTAAGAAAATTCAAAGGCGAGTAAATTTTCCTTCCGTGTGGTATCCCTGCATGCAGAGGTTTTCATCAAAGAAGATAAAACTAGCGTCGTATCCTGCCGCCAATCGGCCTAACGAATGATCTTTGCCAATGATTTGAGCGGGATAGAGAGAGGCCATGCGTAAAGCTTCTTCCAAGGAAATGCCAACTTTGGTAACGCAATTACTTACCGCTTCGATGAGCGTTAACGATGAACCGGATAAGGTCCCGTTTTCATCTTCAAAACGTTGGCGTTCGGGGTTGATCACGAATGAATATTCCCCGCGATTGTCTTCCGTTACAGCATCGGTAATAAGAAAGAGCCGATCTCCCATTAGCTTCTTGGCAATCCGAATACTGGCAAAATCTACGTGAATACCGTCGGCAATGATACTGGCCCGAACGGAAGAATCCAGCGTAGCTCCTAGTAAGCCCGGCTCCCGACTGGTAAAAGCCGACATCGCATTGAACAAATGCGTTACGAGTCCAATACCTTGGTTAAAAGCCTGGATAGCTTCGTTATAGGTAGCATCAGAGTGCCCCGCCGAAAGGATAATAGGACTGGCTAACAACCATTCCAATACTTCCGGGGCGGCTTCTTCTGGAGCCAGCGTTAGGTAGAGGGGTAAATCACCTGCGGCTTCAACCAATTCTTGCAGCTCAGCGATAGTTGCTTTTCGAATGTATTGCAGTAAATGAGCTCCTTTTTTGACAGGATTAAAGTAAGGGCCTTCCAAGTGCAGCCCTACTAAGCCGGCTCCACCCTGTTGCCGGTACGTCCGACAGGCCTGAATAGCCGCCAGCATACCCGTTAAGGGGCCCGTATGGTAGGTAATCTGGAAATGCGTAGTGCCGCCTTTTAAGTGCTGCTCGTACGTTTTCCGGATGGTTTCGGGGGTAGGTTCCGTAGTAAATAATGCTCCCTGACCGCCATAAACCTGAAGTTCAATCAATCCCGGTGCAATGATGCCATTGGAGCAGTCGATTATCTCCGCTCCTTCGGGAATCGTTTCCTGAATACCCCGGATGATTTTACCATCCGTAATAAGGTATTGATTGTCGATAAATTCGGAACCCGTAAAGACGCGGGCATTTTTAAAAGCAAAGAGGCTCATAACGTATGACGTTGAGCCTCAAAGAAAAGTATTGTTAATGACTTTTGATTCAGTCCTTAGAAAATAATATACAATAACCAGGTCATAAAGCTAATCCAAAGTAAAGCACCGGCGGGTAGGGCAACGAACCAAACGAAGAGGTTTAACCAGTTATACTTCACCTTTTTTCTACTCTTCAAAACGGGTGTTACCAGCTTTGATGGTACATCTAAATTAGCAGACTTGTAATTTACGAAACTGATAGGTGCTAATACCATGATCGGTAGTGTTTAAAGAATTGTGAACCCGTTTTGATAGAACAAGATTAGCTCCTTTTGCGACCTTGGAGGCTCAAGCTTCGATGAATTGTAACTTTTGCCTGCCGAATGTCAATATTTAAAGGTATAACGAATTTAATAATAGGCTTATTTCTTTATAATATGACATTATTGTAATAATTAACAAATGATGTGTGAAATTAATAACCTGATTACTAGATAGATATACAAATAGGAAAGAATTATAACAAAACAAAGAAAATGAAACTTATTTAATGGATTTTACAGGACTAAGCATAGAAATACCCACTTCATTGAAGGCTTCAATAGCGAAAAAATAAGGTACCTCAACGCTAAGAGCTCTTAATTCCAGGGAGGTTGGCTGATCGGCCCAGATTTGATAGGTTTGGTACAGTTTATCGGGAGCAATGCCCCAGCGAATGTTATACCCCACGGCTCCTGGCACCTTTTCCCAACGGATATCTACATTACGCTGATCTTGCTGACGGACAATGCTTAAACCCGTCGGGGTGGCAGGCAATTTACCCGGCGTATTACCAAAGATTCGAACGTCACTGATTGCTAGATGAGGACCGGCCGTGTAGATATGTTCGTATCTGAGGTAACGAGTCCGCACGGGCTGAGAAAGGGCCACATACGCACAGGCCCGGTCGCGTTTGGGTTCTTTGGATACGTCTGTTAGAACTTCCCAGCGTTTTCCATCCTTGGAGTGTAGAAGTTTAAACTGCGTATAAACCGTCGAATCACTGTTGTATACGTTGTTTTTATAATCAGTATAATTGATTTGAATAGCCTTTACGTCACTTTCGTGCTGAAGATCTACGGTCAGCCATTCGCCGGGTTTATTATGCTGGGCAACCCAGAAGGTTCGCGGGTTTTCATCCGTAACTAAATGAGCTCTAAGGGTATCTTTGGTAGAGGAAGCCGTAACGGGTTTCTTGTAAGATAGTAACATCCAACCCGTGAAAAGATCGTCTTTATTCTGCCATTTTTGGGTAGGCAGGTAATGAGGAAAATCGCCAAAACGCGTGTTTGCGAACATCTGATCATCGGAATCAAAACCCGCCGGGAACATCGCAATGCGTCGTTCCATAGCCCAGTTTAAGCCAATCCAGGGAGTACCGGTATTCCAGTAGTTCCCGTGAATATCCTGAAATGTATTGCCGTGCCCCGCTCCGTTCATGAAGCCGCCGGGTTTGTAGGAAATGGGGTTATAGGGAGCATATTCCCAAGGACCGAGCGGGTCCTTACCCACGTAAGTTCCGGTGGCATAGACGTTATATTCCGTTCCCGGAGCTCCGTATTGCAGGTAATATTTTTTGTTATGCTTGGTCATCCAGGCTCCCTCTACGAAGGGTTTCATCAGGTCAGCATGATTCGGACCAAAGCGTTCCCAGCCGTGTTTCCAGGGATCAAGCCAGAACATGGATTGGTAAGGGCCTGCGTAGGTTAATCGACGTTTATGGTCCAGCTCGGCTCCGAAAATGGGATACACATTCGAAGAACCCCAATACATAAACCAGCGGTCGGTATCGTCGTCGTGGAAAATGGCGGGATCCCAAGGACCAATGTCTTTGGGTAACCGGGGTAGCCAGCGATTGTAGAACTGCAACTTTCCCTTTTCCGGCTCCACGGAATAAAGAATGGGGCGTTGTTCAAACGTAGATTGAAACAGAAAAAGCGTGTCGTTCACTGAAAGAGCCGCTGGAGCACACATATCTTCAAAAGGCCATTTATCGGGAGTAATAAATTTCCAGTTGGAAAGGTCTTTGGAATGCCAGTAACCCCCAGAGATGGTCACGAAAATGTAATACTCACCCTTATGATTCACAATAACCGGATCGGCTCCTGAACGGTAGGAAATCTTTTCATTCATCTGTTCGAAATTGTACCGATACCCAAGGTCCATAGGGTTACAATACGTTAATTGCCCAAAAGAAGAAAAGGAGCAGCAAAGCAATAACACGTAAAACAGATTTTTTAGAAGCAAACGAAGGATACTGTTCATAGCTGTTAATCAGTAATTTAATTGAAAATAGCACTTTTAGGTAGCCGAAGCAAGCGTCCAGATGTGTAATTCCTGACACCCATTTTCGAGTATTACCTGAGCACAGGCTTCCAGTGTTGAACCCGTAGTGACGACATCATCAATTAAAGCAATTCGCTGCCCTTCTATAGCTGACTTGTTCAGGACCTCGAATACATTTTCAACGTTCTGAAAACGCTCTATTCGGGTTTTATTAGTCTGACTGGTAGTCGGGGTTACTTTTTTCAGCACGGTATCCTGCCAGGGAATGCCCGTAACTTCCGAAATTCCTTTCGCAATGCAATCACTTTGATTATAACCCCGCTGACGAAGCCGACTTTCATGCAGAGGAACGGATAGTAAGAGATCCGCTGCAAGTCCAGCCGTTTTAATTTCTAAACCAAACAAACGCCCCAGCCACTCGCCCACTTCGGGCTGATTGTTATACTTGAGTTGATGGAGTAAATGCTGAACTTTTCCACCTTTTTGAAACTTCAGATAGGCGTGGGCAGTGGTAATCCTGATTTTCCCGGCAAATTTTTCTTCGATGGTAGAGTGGCCCGTCAGGCAGCTTTTGGTACGGGGTAATTCGTAATGGCAGGTTGTGCAAATCAGGTATTCGCCTTCAGCCAGGGCTTCCTGACAACTCAGACAGGTACGGGGAAAGAGAAGTGCCCAGAAGGCATGCCAGTAGCTTTTCATGGTTGGGGTGAGTTTTTGGCTAACTTCGCCGTGGAAATGCAAAGGCAGATTACCACTGACTAAGTAATCCGAACCGGAAAATAGATAAGGTCGTTTTTCAAGCCATTACTTCAAGATTAGCTAGTACTAAAGATGTCACTCGTAGAACAATTTGACGAATACCGGGGCCGCATGAATGAACGCATTCTGGGCTCTGATAACCTGGTTATCAAACGATTATTTAATCTGGATACGAATACGTATTCCGAAGGCGCCGTTTCCAGCAAAACCAAGGAAATGATTGGACTAGCCTGTTCGATGGTCTTACGCTGCGATGATTGCGTAAAATATCACCTGGGTAAATGCTACGAACTGGGGGTTACTGAAGCCGAAATGCAGGAAGTGTTCTCCATTGCCACCGTTATTGGCGGGACGATTGTGATTCCTCACTTACGGCGGGCGGTAGAGTACTGGGATGAATTGCAAAGCAGTAAAACCGAAGCCTAATGAAAGAAAAAGATCAGGAATGGGAAGCGTTGCTGGATCGGCTGGAAGGCATGATTGGCAAGCGGCCTAACGACTTAAACGGTGTTCTTTTTCTTATCGGCGTGCAGGAACTGGGCAAAGGCCATCAGTTTTTTACCAAAGAGCAGAAGCAGGATTTGATGCACATTGCAGTTTGTAAGGTATTGAGCTACAGTGGATATTACGAACTGGAAGGACTCGATGCCGAAGGCTGGCCGCACTGGAAACTAGCCAAGCCCTTGCCTTTCGTTGATTTATTAAGTCAGGAAGAATTGCTGAAACAGCACGTACTGGAATATTTCGAAAGAGAACAGATTTAACTATTGAAACCCTGCTGCTTTAAACGTGGCAGGGTTCGCTTCCCCTATCGTTTTTCTATGAAACTGATTACCTATAATGTAAACGGCATTCGCTCGGCTTTAACCAAAGGCTTCGCGGAATGGCTGGAAAGTACCAATGCTGATGTGGTCGCTCTACAGGAGGTAAAATCGGACCAGAACCAGTTTGATAATACCATCTTTGAGAACATGGGGTATCAGTTGTACTGGCATCCGGCGGTGAAGAAAGGGTATTCGGGCGTTGCTTTGTTAACCAAGCATACGCCTAAGCACATTGAATACGGCTGTGGTAATGAGATTTACGACTATGAAGGCCGAATTTTACGGGCTGATTTTGAAGATTTTTCCTTTATCAGTTTATACCTTCCTTCGGGGTCAAGTGGTGAACTGCGTCAGGCGTTCAAGATGGAATTTCTGCGTGATTTTCAGGATTATATCAACGAACTTAAAAAGGAAATCCCGAATCTGATTATTTCCGGGGACTATAACATCTGCCATCAGCCCATTGATATTCATAACCCTAAATCCAATGCGAATTCTTCGGGCTTTCTACCGGAAGAGCGGGCCTGGATGGGCAGTTTCCTCGAAAGCGGATTTATTGACTCTTTCCGGCATTTTCATCCCGAACCACATCAATACACCTGGTGGAGTTTTCGGGCCGGAGCACGGAGTAAAAATCTGGGCTGGCGGATTGATTACCAACTGGTTTCGGAACCCTTACGCGGCCGGCTGAAAGACGCCGCGATCTGGTCAGAAGTGAAGCATTCGGATCATTGTCCGGTGATGCTGGAAATTGATTAATAACTCGTAGTCGAAACGTACGATTGCAGAAATAAAGTTACCGTATACGCCAGCCAAAGAGCAAAACCGACGATACCTATTCCACCAAGTAGTCCAGTAACGAATCGCAGAGGATTGGTGCTGGTTCTCCATTGCCAGTATTGGGTAAGACTATCAATGAGTAAAGGTACAAGTAATACAATTGCTCCGTAGGACACCCAGGGCCAGAAAATAAAAGCTAGCATCATCCCCAAACCATAGCCTGCATACAAACCTGTGCAGCGGGAACAAACGGGAAAGGGCTTTCCTTTCCAGAAAAAAGAGCGATCCGGGCGGCGGTGACACGCAAACATACCGTAAATAGAAAGTAAAGGGTTTAGGACTGAATTACGTATGAAATAGGCTTTTTCCTCAATTTTTTCTGATAAAAACGGAGATAAACCCTAAATTAATGCTGAAAAAGCTCTATATCGCTGAAGAATCTCATCCTTCTTTGCTATGAATCGTGACGCTTTTTTAGAACAACTTTCGGCGGAGCCTTTTGATGTTTGCATCATTGGCGGAGGAGCTACGGGGGCCGGTTGTGCCCTGGATGCTGCCTTACGAGGCCTAAAAGTCTGTTTGATTGAAAAAGAGGACTTTGCCGCCCAAACGTCATCAAAATCAACGAAGCTTATTCACGGCGGTGTTCGTTATCTGGAACAGGCCGTCAAACAATTAAGTCCCGATCAGTTCCGGATGGTGCGGAAAGCCCTGCACGAACGCCGGACTCTACTGCAAAACGCCCCTCACCTCACGCGTCCGCTGGCTCTACTAACCCCTTGTCATAACTGGTGGGAAGGTTTGTATTATACCATTGGTCTGAAAATGTACGACTGGCTGGCGGGTTCCCGAAATATTCAGCCGAGCCGCTGGTTATCGAAATCGAAGGTAATGGAGTTAATTCCGCAGTTACAAACCCAGCATTTGCACAGTGCCGTTCTGTATTACGATGGACAGCTGGATGATGCTCGTTTTGCTCTGGCTCTGATTAAGTCGGCGGCTAAGGAAGGAGCGGTGGTAATAAACCATACGAAAGCTCTGGAATTTGGGTATTCCAAGTCGGGTAAGGTTCGTAAACTGGAAGTGCAGGATACCTTAACGGGTAAAAATTATAGCCTGACGGCCAAGGTCTTTGTCAATGCTACCGGGCCTTTTGCAGATCATATTCGTACGATGGCTTCTAGTAAAGCTCAACCCCGCATGCGGGTAAGTCGTGGTTCACATATTATCCTTGAAAAACAGCATCTGCCGGGTAATACGGCTATTCTGGTTCCCAAAACAGATGATGGACGTGTGCTGTTTCTTATTCCCTGGAAAGAGCAGGTATTGGTCGGAACCACCGATTTGGAAGACCAGCTCAACGACCGACCCATGCCGACAGAAGCGGAAAGAAAGTACCTCATTGACTACGTGAATCGTTACCTGGAGAAACCCATTACCGAAGCAGAAGTAAAAGCAGGTTTTACCGGACAGCGACCCCTGATTGAAGCCACGTTTGCTCGTGAAACCAAGTCACTGGTGCGGGATCATGAAGTGGAAATTGATGATAAAACGAAGTTAATCAGCATTTTGGGTGGTAAATGGACCACCTATCGTCTCATGGCGAGTGACACCATCGACGCGGTTTGTGAGTTACTGAAATTTCAAAACCGCGATTGTCTGACGGAAAACTATCTCTTGTCTGGAGCCGAGAAGTATACGCCGGATTTATTCTTGAAACTTCAGGAAGAATATGAGCTGGAAGAAAAAATAGCCCGTCATCTGGCTCGAACCTACGGAACGGAAGCCCGGAAAGTAGCCGATTTAACGCGTGAAAATCCAGCATTGAAGGAGCTTCTCGTGGAGTATCACCCCTTTATTCAGGCCGAAGTGGTATTTGCCAGAGCGGAAGAAATGGCCTGTACCCCGGAAGATATACTATACCGGCGGTTAGGGTTAGGTCTGATGGATGAAGAAGCGACCCGACAGGCCTACCGGGTAGTAGAAAGATTATTAAAATAAAAAAAGGCCCGAATTAATTCGGGCCTGAACAAGAGCCTAATATTCAGCGAAGATCAATATTCGTCTTCGTTGAAGAAGAAGTCATCTTTAGTCGGATAATCCGGCCAGATTTCTTCAATGCTTTCGTAAGGTTGACCGTCGTCTTCTAGTTCCTGAAGGTTTTCAACTACTTCCAGGGGAGCACCCGTCCGGATAGCGTAGTCAATAAGTTCATCTTTAGTTGCAGGCCACGGAGCATCCTCCAAATAGGAAGCAAGTTCAAGGGTCCAATACATGCGTTTTCCCTCCTAATGATATAATGGGTCCAGAAAAATGACTGCAAAAGTAAGTCTTTTTTGTTTTCGTAACTGACTTACCCCTATTTTTCGCCCGAATAAAATAAAAAACGTTCCAAAAATTGCGTTCTTTCTTAAAAAAAAAGATCGTTCTTCCCGTACTTATTATAATTTGTTGATTATGAGCGAAATGCAATCGTTTGAAAATAGTAAACTAAGGAAGGTTGAAGTTTGTTCGTTCAGTTTGGAGTCCAGCCTAGCTGCTGAAAAAGGTGGTGCAGATCGGATCGAGTTATGTGCTTCCCCATTTGAGGGGGGAACTACCCCCTCTTTAGGCCTGACCCTGAAAGTTTTACAGCAAGTTTCTTTACAGGTTAATGCAATGGTCCGCCCCCGGGGAGGAGATTTTTGCTATGATGAAACTGAATTTGAGGTGATGAAAGCAGAGATTGAGGCTTTTAAAAATGCGGGGGTTCATGGAATTGTATTAGGTATTTTATTACCCGACGGTCAGGTAGATGTAGTGCGTACGAAAGAATTAGTGGCATTGGCAGCACCATTGCCGGTTACCTTTCACCGGGCTATTGATTTTGTAAAAGATCCCCTACAAGCTTTGGAAGACATTATTGCCACGGGTTGTGATCTGATCTTAACCTCCGGTTGTCAGGATAAAGCTCCGGATGGAGTGGTAGTAATTGAGCAGTTAGTGAAGCAGGCCGCAGGTCGTATCAAAATAATGGCCGGAAGTGGTGTCAACGCCGAAAATGCTCAGGCTTTATTAGCTACAGGCGTTGATGCTCTGCACCTGACGGGTAAAGTCAGCCGTGATAGCCGCATGACTTTCCGTAAAGAAGGCATTGCTCTGGGAGGAGTCCCTTCAGTGCCGGAGTATGACATCTCCTATACCGATTGGGAACGCATTCAGGGCGTAGTTAAACAGGTTCATGCCTAACTATTCCGTGAAGAATTCGTTGTATGAAATAGAGACTCAACCTAGCATTTTAAAAGCTTAAAGGCTATTTCCAGTCAAAGTTCGTACTTTTGGAAAAGGATCAGAAGTAAAGCTTGCTGAGCATCTGAACTTTATGGATGAAACGTGTAAAGGTTAATTTCCTACCCTTCAGCCGCGTTTGTGTTTTAACTGAATACGCACTCTCATGATAAAACCGATTCTTAATCAGTTTATTACGTTTCGGGAACAAGGTCGAAAGGCATTTGCTGTATTGATTGATCCGGATGATGTCCGTCTGGATGAATTTCCTTCATTACTGAAGCGTGCTCAGGCCGAGCACGTTGATTTTTTCTTTCTGGGCGGTAGTTTAATTACACAGTTTCAGATGGGCGAGATCATCGCTTTCATTCGGGAGTATACGACTATACCAGTGGTCTTATTTCTGGGCAGTAACATGCACGTGCATCCTTCTGCCGATGCGGTTCTGTTTTTGTCTTTAATATCAGGCCGAAATCCGGAATATCTCATTGGTCAGCAGGTCGTAGCAGCTCCTATGTTAAAGAAATCAGGACTGGAGATACTTCCTACGGGCTATTTACTCATTGATGCGGGCCAGCAAACGACCGCATCGTATATGTCTCATACGACCCCCATTCCCAATAATAAACCAGCCGTTGCGGCCTGTACAGCCATGGCTGGCGAAATGTTAGGCTTACGACTAACGTATCTGGACGCGGGTAGTGGAGCTTTAAAAAGCATTACACCCGAAATGATCGCGGCGGTTCGTCAGAGTGTAGAAACACCTTTGATTGTAGGTGGAGGTATTGATTCAGCTCAGAAAGCAAAAATCGCTCTACAGGCCGGAGCAGATGTAGTAGTAGTTGGAAATGGGATTGAGAAAAATCCGGACTTATTACCCGAAATCGCAGCCACGGTCCGAACGATGAATGAAAAAATGACGGTTAATTCATAACCAGTAAGTCATAAAAAGCGAAAGCCTGAGATCAGAACGATCTCAGGCTTTCGCTTTTATAGGGAAAAGGCTTAAACGCCTTCTGCTTCTACTAACTTCACTTCAGGAACCATACGGGTTAATAATGTTTCGATACCTGCTTTCAAGGTCATCGTTGAAGAGGGACAACCGCTGCATGAACCTTGTAATAATAACTTCACGAGTCCCGTTTCCTCCTGGAATGAAGAAAAGCTAATGGCTCCTCCATCCATTTCAACGGCTGGTTTTACGTATTGATCCAGAACGGCTTTGATCTTGACAACGGTATCCGAATCCTGCTCACCGTTAATAACGTCGTGTTGTGTTTCGGCGGCGGCACGGGTTAATACGGGCTTACCCGTATCCATATAGCGTTTGATCAGCTGTTTGGTTTCAAATAACACTTCTTCCCATTCCGTTTCTTCGTCTTTCGTTACCGTAACGAAGTTATAAGAAATGAATACCCGTTGAACCCAGTCATTACCGAATAATTCAACGGCTAAAGGAGAGTTTTTATCGGGAGAAATGGCTTCTTCAGGGGAAGCAAAATCAAAGGAAACGCCTTCAGGAACCAGTTCGAAGTTAATGACAAACTTCATGGAATTCGGGTTCGGCGTTGTTTCTGTATAGACAAGTACCTGTGGTCGGAGCATAACGCTGGGAATATCTGTAGTTATAGGTCTCTACCCAACACGAATATACCCGTTTCGGTTTCAGGTTACTGATTTTTAATAATACAAATCAAATGTAGAGACGCGATGAAGTCGCGTCTGGCCGGAAAATGGGAATAATTGGAAAGTAACCTAAACCACCTCCACCTAGACGAGATGAAGAATAGCATAAACAAAAAATCCCGTCTGAATCAGATTCAAACGGGATTTTTAATGCTTTAAGTCATCGGCGTTTTTAGGTACTGAAAACAGTAAACTAAAAACTGAAAATTGACTAAGCTTCTGCTTCTACGGGAAGAACGCTAACGAAAGAACGTCCTTTCAGACCTTTCTTGAATTCTACAACACCGTCAGTTAAAGCGAAAAGTGTGTGGTCTTTACCGATACCAACGTTGCGGCCAGCGTTATGCTGAGTTCCGCGTTGACGAACTAATACGTTGCCAGCGATGGCAGCTTGTCCGCCGAAGATTTTTACGCCGAGACGTTTGCTTTCCGATTCCCGGCCGTTTTTGGAGCTACCGACCCCTTTCTTGTGTGCCATGATCTTGTTTGGTTTTTAGTTAATAGTTTATAGTTGATAGTTTGAAAAAACCAGCAACTCTTCGCTACAACCAATTACAATGAAATTTCTTCGATTAAGATTTTCGTCAGGTCTTGACGGTGGCCGTTTTGCTTCTGATACCCCTTGCGGCGTTTCTTACGGAAGACAATGACCTTCTCACCACGAACGTGGCTTAGGATCTTGGCTTTAACGCTAGCACCTGAAACGACAGGAGCACCAACGGTAATGGCACCATCATTGTCCACCAATAGAACCTTATCCAGCACAAGGGCAGCACCTTCCTCACCCGCTAAACGGTGCGTGTAGAGGTATTGGTTTTGTTCGACTTTAAATTGCTGACCTGCGATCTCGACAATTGCGTACATTTGAAAATTATGTTTGGTCCTGAAAAATGGACTGCAAAGGTAGTGAAATCTTTTGACAATCAGCAAGTCGCGGGGGAAATTTGTTGTTGGTTATGGGTTGTTAATTGTTAGCAAATGTATTTAAGAACATTTATCAACTATTTCTAACAACTAACAACGAAATAACTAACCACTCAAAATCTACTCCAGAATCCGCTGAATATCATTCGCGTCTTTCAGGTAACCCTGAAAACGGTCGTAACTATCAGACAGCATTAATCCTTTGAATTTCAGTAGATTATTGATGTACTCGTCCAGAACATCCAGAATATTTTCCCGGTTTTGACGGAAAATGGGAATCCAGGTTTCGGGTGAACTTTTCGCCAGACGAACCGTGCTGGCAAAACCGGAACTGGCTAACTCAAAAATCCGATTCGCTTCTTTTTCTTTTTCCAGCGTGGTTAAAGCCAGAGCAAAGGAACAGATGTGAGAAATGTGTGAGATATAGGCCGTATGCACGTCATGAGATACGGAATCGAATTCCGTAATCTTCATACCCATGGATTCATAAAGCTCTTTTACCGTCGCAACGGCGTCCGAATCTGAGTCGGCAGCATCGCAAATCACGTTATATTTTCCGGTGAATAAGCCCCGGACGGCTGCTTCAGGCCCGGAATACTCCGTACCCGCCATCGGGTGCGTTGCCACAAACCGGCGACGGTTCGGATGATTTTTCACTGCTTCGACAATCGGACGTTTCGTCGATCCTACGTCGATAACAATCTGTTTATCAATCCGGTCCAGTACGTATGGTAATAGGGTCAGCAGCCCGTCGACGGGTACGGCCAGTATAATCAAGTCTGACTGGTTAATGGCATCGTCAAGCAATGCCATTTTATCTACTAATTTCAGTTCAAGAGCTTTCACGACGTGCTCAACCTGCTTATCCACTCCAATAATGGTATCGGCAAAGCCTGATTCTTTGAGGGCCAGGGCCATTGAGCCGCCAATTAAGCCAATCCCAACAATTCCTACAGTCATGTTCGTAGTTTTCAGTTTATGGTTTTCCGTTGTCAATGGGACTTAGCAAATGCCTCGGGTTTGCCGAATTCGTAAGATAGAAGCTTCAAAAACAGATACTTCTGCACACAGCGAAATCCGAATGTAACCATTGCCCTGTGACCCAAAAATGCCGCCTGGAGTAATGAATACGTTGGCATTATAAAGAATTTCGTCGGACAACGCATACCCATCTTTGTACGTCGAAGGAATCTTAGCCCAGACGAACATACCCGTCTGTTGGGGATCATAACTACAATCCAGCAGGTCGAGTAACTCAAATACTTTTTTCTGACGCTCGGCGTAGATGGCATTCAGTTCATCGTACCACGATTCGGGGTTATTCAACGCTTCAATGGCGGCTTCCTGCAAAGGTAAAAACATGCCCGAATCCATGTTGGATTTGAAGCGAACGACGTTTGCCAGATGCTCCGCACCACCGGCCAGCATGCCCATTCGCCAACCCGCCATGTTATGCGACTTGGAAAGCGAATTCAATTCCAGGGCCACTTCTTTCGCTCCAGGCACCGAAAGGATGCTGTTATACTCGTTATTTAAGATGAAACTGTAGGGATTGTCGTTGACAATCAGAATGTTGTGCTCCTTTCCGAACGCTACCAACTCTTCGTACAGGGCAGGCGTGGCTTTCGCTCCCGTGGGCATGTGCGGGTAATTCACCCACATTACTTTTACATTCGATAAGTCCGTTTGAGCTAAGGCTTTCAAATCAGGTAACCAGCCATTTTCTTCTGAAAGATCGTATTCCCGAACGTCCGCTCCGGTCAGTAATGACGCGGCCTTATACGTTGGATAGCCTGGATTAGGAACGAGTGTAACAGTGCCCGGTTCCAGGTAACTCATGGCAATGTGCATGATTCCCTCTTTAGAACCGATCAGGGGCAGAATTTCATTCGCTGGATTAAGCCCTACGTGAAAATAGGTTTGGTACCAGGTCGCAAATGCCTGACGCAGAGCGGGCAAACCTACATAGCTTTGATAGGCATGGTTGCGGGGATTCTGAGCAGAGGTGCTCAGAGCGTCGATGGTTTGAGACGAGGGAGGCAAATCGGGGCTGCCGATACCAAGGTTAATCACGTCGAGGCCACGGCTCTTCATTTCGGCGATTTCCTTGAGTTTCGTCGAAAAGTAGTATTCCTGTACCAAACTGAGCCGCTGAGCGGGCTGAATCGTTGCCATGTTGTTGGGTATAAAAACAAAAAACCGACTCCATACGGGCCGGCTGCGGAATGATGCAATGCTTTTTGAAAAGACAATTTCCTACCCGGCTCTACGCGTTAGCGTAGTAGTAATAATAAGAAGCCGTGTACAGAATCGTTGCCATAGTTGTAAGTAGACCAGGCAAAAGTATTGGGGATTTTTGAAATCGCCAAGGAAATGTACTGGAAATGTTAAGGGTAACTCTAAAATCATATCTGGCTTCCTACTGGTAGGTCTTTCAACTTCCCGAAAGTTTAAACCGGGACTTATGGTCTTTTAACTTCCCGAAAGTTCTAAACTTTCGGGAAGTTCAGATAGGACTGGAAACGCTGGCAAATTTTTTTGGTAAGTTATCGAGCATTAACTTCTAATTTCAGAACGGTTATGGCTACCCTTCAACGCACGTTTATTAGTCAGGAAGAATACCTGCAAACCGAACGAACCGCTACGGTAAAAAGCGAATATTTCAACGGTCAGATGATTACCATGACTGACCTTAATGAACTTACTTCCGAAAATCAGGGGGGTAAATATCATAACGTAATTCAGGAAAACCTGTCAAGGGCCATTGACGAGCATTTGCAGGAGCAGGGGCTCGGTCACAGCTTCACGGGCGATCAGCGGATTTTTGTAGCCGAGACTAGTTATTATACTTATCCCGATCTGGCCATCACCGTAGGCGAACCCGATTTTTCGGATAGCCAGGTAGATACGTTACTCAACCCAGCAGTGATCATTGAGGTCATGTCTGCGAAAAGCAGTAATTATGATCGGGGCAGTAAGTTCGAAAATTACCGTGGCCTTGAATCTCTACAGGAGTATCTGGTAATTGATTCTCGCCGATTTTATGCCGAGTTATGGCGGAAGAATGAATCGGGTCAGTGGGTATTAACCGATCAGGCTCAGCACGGTTCGGATATGCTGCATCTGAAAACCATCGATTTATTTATCCTGATGGATGACGCCTACGAACAGACCGAAGGCTTACCCGAAGAAGAGTTTTCCATTCGATAATAATTTAGGGATCCTGTCAGTCAAAAGCCTCGCTTTTTCTATAGAGAAAGCGAGGCTTTTGCGTAGGTGAAATACTAAAATGAAAGTCAGGCCACTAGCTCAAAAGGGCCTCTGAATCTTTAACGATCCCTACCCTCAATCAAAAATCCGTTCGTAACTTCACGGCATGGAAGACAAGCAGTTTGTGGTTTCGGCCCGGAAATACCGTCCGGTGACCTTCGATTCAGTGGTGGGGCAGTCGCACATTACGACGACGCTCAAGAACGCCATTCGGACGAATCACCTGGCTCAGGCGTTTTTATTTTGTGGACCTCGTGGAGTGGGTAAAACGACTTGTGCCCGAATTCTGGCTAAAACGATTAACTGCCTGCGGCTGGATAACCGCGTGGAACCTTGCGGCGAATGCGAAAACTGCGTAGCTTTTCAGAACAACGCTTCGCTGAACGTCCATGAGCTGGATGCGGCTTCCAATAACTCCGTTGAAGACATTCGTAACCTGATCGATCAGGTGCGTTACCCGCCCCAGATGGGGAGCAAAAAGGTGTACATCATTGATGAGGTGCACATGCTTTCGACAAGTGCTTTTAATGCCTTCCTGAAAACGCTGGAAGAACCGCCGAGTTATGCCATTTTCATTCTGGCGACGACGGAAAAACATAAGATTCTTCCTACGATTCTAAGCCGTTGTCAGATCTTTGATTTCAACCGAATTCAGATCCGGGATATGGCTGACCATCTGGCTCATATTGCGGATAATGAAGGAATCAAGGCCGAATACGATGCTCTGGAGTTAATTGCCCAGAAAGCCGACGGTGGTTTACGGGATGCCTTGTCGATGTTTGATTTGAACGTTACCTTTTCCAAAGACGGGCAGATTCATTACCACGACGTTCTGAGTAATCTTCACATTCTTGACTACGATTATTACTTCCGTCTGACGGAGGCTTTGCTGGCTGAAAGCGTCCCACAAGCCTGGTTATTGTTCGACGAAATCCTGCGGAAAGGCTTCGATGGCCATCAGTTCGTGGTGGGCTTACTAGAACACTTCCGAAATCTGATGGTCTGCAAAGATCCCGCTACGGTTAGCTTATTACAGGTATCTGAGTCGGTGCAGAATCGCTATCTGGAACAATCGGCGAAGGCGTCTCTTTCCTTTCTGCTATCAGCGATGAGTCTGGGCAGTCAATGTGACATTACCTATAAACAGGCCAAGCAGCAGCGGCTGCACGTGGAGATTACTCTCTCCAAAATGGCTCACCTGCCTTCGGTATTACACCTGGCCGGGTTACCCGTTCAGGGAAATACGGAAGCTCCCGAAAAAAAAAAGTTAACGCCTGAGCCCGTTGCTGAAAAACCGGTAACTCCTCCGCCTGTAGCTGCCCCGGCACCTGTGGAGGCTCCGGTAGTTACTCCTCCGATAACACCTACTCCAGCGGTAGCCGCAACGCCCATTCCTCCCGTTGTGGAAGAACCAGCGGTAACCCCGGTTTCTGCTCCGCCACGTCCGGCCAAGCCCGTTACTTCCCGTCTGAAGGCGACGATTGATCTTAATAATTTTGAAGAAAAATCGGATGTAACTACGGAGCAGAAAGAATCCATTGTCCGGCAGAATACGCCTTACACCGAAGAAGAACTGCACAAGGCCTGGCACGAATTCGTGGAAATTCGGCGGCAGGGCGGCTCGATGAGCGAAGTAGTTATGCTGGATCGAGTCTTTACGCAGGACGGTCATGTGATTCAGTTGGGGGTGGATAACCCGGTGCAACTGGATTTGCTGAATGATCTTAAGTCGGACTTATTAATGTATCTCCGGCAAACGCTGAAGAACGGTCAGATTCAGATTCATGCTTTTGTGCTGGAGCAGCAAACCAGTCGTCAGCCTTATACGCAGGCTGAGAAATTTAATTACCTGGCCGATAAAAACCCGGCTTTATTAGATCTGAAAAATACGCTGGGACTGGATTTTGACTGGTAATATACGAGAGCCCGTTCGCTCTTGTGCCCTCATTCTCTTATCTTTGCGACCCCAAACCAATACCTTCACCAAATACATGGTTCGGGTATTAGCGAATAGCCCTTCATGAAACAGATTGACGTTTGTCTGACTCCCGAGCTGCTCTATCAGCATAAAATTGATAATTCCATTGTAGTCGTTGTTGACATTTTTCGGGCTACGTCCTGCATGGTAACGGGCTTTGCTTATGGAGTAAAATCCATTATTCCCGTGGCTAGTATTGAAGAATGCGTTCAGCTACGCGACCAGGGGTATTACGCCGCTGCCGAGCGGAATGGCATGACGCCCGAGGGATTTGATCTGGACAATTCGCCGTTCAGTTACATGAATGAGAAGTTTTCGGGATCAACCATTGCCGTAACCACCACCAATGGAACGCTGGCGATTACCAAATCGCGGGCGGCCGTGAAAGTAATGATCGGATCTTTTCTGAATCTGGAAGCCTTGACGCAATATCTCCGCAATCAGCAATACGATATTCTGGTGTTATGTGCGGGCTGGAAAGGCAAACCTAACCTGGAAGACACCTTATTTGCCGGGGCCTTGGTAGATCGTCTGCAAAACGAATTCATGATCTCGGAAGACGCCGCCATGATGGCACAGCGGCTTTATGTCGGAGCAAAAGACGATTTGTTAGGGTTCGTAGCCAACTCTTCGCACGTGCGTCGTCTGCACCGGTTAGGCATTCATAAAGACATTTCTTACTGCTTACAACACGATCTCTACGACGTATTACCCGTTTTACGGGGGAATCAGCTCGTGGCGATGTAAATAGTTCACAGGAAAATAATTTCGGACGCAGGTAAGGTTTACGGCCTTACCTGCGTTTTTTCATTCAAGGATTAACATTAAAAACGTATGAAGTACCTTCCCTACCTACTAGTATTTTTTAGTTTGAGCCTACATTCCTTCGCTCAGAAAGTAAAAAAGCCTGTTAAGAAAAAAGGTAAAGTAACCGTGAAGGCACCAGCGGCTTCGCAGACGGCTCTGGATGCCCATATACTACAACCCGGCCAGGCTTTTGCTTATGACATTGTGAAAGGGAGTCTCGGAAAAACGGATCCGCAGGACGCCGATAAAAGCTATTATGATACTTATACGCTAAGCCTGAAAGAAGGCGAAGAACTACGACTGGAAGCGGCAACGGACTGGTATCGCATTGCTATTTCACTGGAAAGCCCTGATAAGCAGGTGCAGACAAAAAAAGATACCGATGAATTTCCGGGTTTTAGTATCCAGAAATTTAGCTATAAAGTTCCGGTCACGGGTACGTATCAGCTCAAAGTATCCTCCACCGATCCTAACAGTGCGGGTGACTACATCATTCGGAAATACCTGCTACCCGCTGAAGTAATCCTTCCAACGGAGCAGGCCGATTTCTGCGAGCGGGTTAACTTTCTGCTTTCTCAACATCAGGATCATTTCAGCCGGATCAAGGGCAAGAAGACCAAAACCGATAAAAAAGCGGGCATTACGGATCACTTCCAGACTTCGTTCGCTTTTCTGCCCGGAAAAAATTCTGAAATCATTTTTGAGACTGAACAGGAGAAAACAAAATATCAAGCCGTTTTGGGAGAATTCTCAACGAAAGATCAGGCTAAACAACTCTTTACGCAACACGTCAATGAGTTGAAAAGCTGTTTACAGGGTTGGGAACCAGACGAATTATCCGGTGAAAAATTCGAACAGTTTGGTATGTCGAGTTATACCGATTTTATCTCCCTGACGGTAAAAGAAATAGGTAAGAAAAAATTCCAGGTCATATTAGGTCTGGATTAGCATTCAGAAACGTTCATTTATTCCATTGAAAATAAATAAGGGTGCTTAGTAAACTAATCTCTTAAAAATGTAGTTATATAGGCATGAACTCTTTTCAGAGTGAACTTGGCGGAACACTCTGAAAATATTATACGTGAACTCCTGCGGCTCTGCTGCAGGAGTTCTTTTTTATGCTTAATCTTTCGTAGCTAATCTGAAACTACCGTTGCTCCGTTGAACTAATTTTAACTCTTATCAACCTGAAAGACAACCTTTTTCGTGGGTTTCGCGTCTAGTGTATAACTCTTGAACCTATGAAAAAAGTAGTACTTTTTACCGCTTCATTTGTTGGCTTGTGTATTACCTCAGGCTGGTCCCAATGGCAAACTCGCATTGGCGTCAATGCCTTATTATTACCTCTCCGCACGCTGGAAGTAACGGCTGAATTCAAAAGACATCCCTGGTACAGTTTAACATTAAATACCGGTTACGTAGCTCAATCGGGTTATATGGGTTTGGGAGAAATAAAAGTGGATGACATGATCCGGGAGCGATCTACTTCAGGCTTTTTTACCAAAGTGGGCGGACGACTGTACTTATTAAGTTTCTCGGGTAAAGAACTGGCTACCAACGTATTCATTGGGGCTCAGTTTTTGGGTTCTTCGTATCATCAAAAGGCAATTCTTCGCAGACAAACGATGGACGCCGATGGAGGTATTACGTTTAGCCCTGTTCCTGTAAAGGCCAGCGGTATACTAGCTGGAGCCGTCTTTACGGGAGGGTTAACTTTCAATGTATCGAAACGCTTTCAGTTAGACGCGGGCGTGCAATATGGGCTGCCTGCCCGGAGAAGTGATTATATCGGTAGTATTGATAGAAACTATCAGACTGGTTTTGGAATAATTCGGGGCGGTAAAAACCGAACGAGTCTTCAGGGACTGATAGTGCTAAGTTATTTACTTTGAATGGTTACTATTTCATTCATAATGAAGCGAAGAGCTGGGATAGAGTCCTATCTTTTCTTACGAGTGAGCTAATAAAATCCCGGTATAAAATCAGACCATAAAAAAAGCACTTACCATCGCTGATAAGTGCTAAGCTTTAAGCTCCCGAAGCTGGGCTCGAACCAGCGACCCTCTGATTAACAGTCAGAGACTTTTAATAATGGTAGATATTCATTGCTTTTATTTGTGATTGATAATCAGATGAATATATTATTTTAGTCTGGTTGTTAATGGTTATTTATGGTTGTTTTCATAGATTTGTTATGCAAATTGTTAGTCAAATATTGATTTGCATAACACGGAAGCCTCCATGCAACTCAAAGATTCCCCGGCAGCACATCTTAAGACAATTCTCGATACCAGGCGAGCAAAGAAGGATGGCTCCTACCCCTTAAAGATTCGGATCACCTACACCCGTGTTTCCAGATTCTACGCTATTGAAGCCGAGGTAGGCGGCAAGACGTCTCCTGTGTCGATTACCTTAGAGGAATGGGATGATGTACAAGACGAGCGTAAGAAGAATCCATCTAACCGGGTCAAGCAGCTTAGGCAGTTAAAGAAGTCCGCTGAGGATCGTGCCAAACTCATCCTTCAATCTCTTGAGAGTTTTTCCTTTGATGCTTTTGAGCATGCCTATTTAAATAAGCACGAAAAGCGAGGCGAAAAGGGCGGTTATCCACGGGAAATAGAGAAAGCCTTTGAAGCCTATATTACCTTTCTTAAGTCCGAGGACCGCCATAGTACAGCCACTAGCTACCAAACGGCTCTTAATGCTTACCAGTCTTACAAGAAGAGACTTTCCTTTCATGACATCACTCCAGCGTTTTTAAAGGCGTTTGAGAAAAGCTTCATTGCTAGTAATGGCAGCATAACTACGGTGGGTATCTACGCTCGTACACTTCGAACGATCATCAACCAGGCTCTAGAAGCAGGTGTTATCAAAGAATCCCCCTTTGGCAAGCAGCGAAAAGGCAAGTATGAGATTCCGACGGGCCGAAACATTAAGAAGGCTCTCACTAAGGAACAACTGAGCTTAATATTTAAGTATAAGGCTGAGCCTATGAGTTCCCAGCAAAAAGCTGTAGACTTTTGGATATTCTCCTACCTGGGCAATGGCATTAACATGAAAGATATCTGCCTGCTTCGCTGGAAGGACATCAAAGATGAATCAATCACATTCACCCGGGCTAAAACTATAAGGACTAAACGGGAGCCGGAACCAATAGTCGTCCCTCTCCTATCTCAAATTCAGAATGTGATTAACCGCTGGGGAAATGTGGATAAGTCTCCCAATGCCTTCGTGTTTGATTTAATGCCTAAGAATCCTACCTCAAAACAGGAACGAGATACGGCACAGAACTTAACTAAGCTAGTCAATAAATACATGAAGCGACTTGCTGAGGAGCTGGGTATCGAAGTCAATCTAACGACCTATGTGGCCAGGCACTCATTTGCTACGAATCTAAAGCGTTCTGGCTTCTCAATTGCTGAAATTGGAGAGGCTCTTGGGCACTCTAGTGATAAAACGACTCGTAATTACCTAGATTCATTTGATTTGGGAGCCAAGAAGAAAATGGCCGAGTCCCTGCTTAACTTTGATGAATAGCTAAAACAAAAGCACTCAGCTGACCCTAGGAAAGTTGCTGAGTGCTTTAAAACTTGGATGATGATGCAAGATAGTGAAAATAATGATGGTAAGGCTAAAAGCTCTGCTGTAGCAAAACCATTTAATCGTAATTTACCTCTGCTCATAGATAAGGCCCCAGATGCGAAGATTACCCGAGAAGAGGCATTTAAAATGTCTATAAATGCCTTAAGCTTTCATCTGTCTAATCTATTGCCTAGCATGAAAGCTTTTGACGAACTTAAATTGGCTGCCGCAGCATTACGACAGTCCATTTCAAATCAGAATAAAGATCTTCAACAAGCGTTAGCTAGGTTTAAGGTAGTTATTGAAGCTTTTCATGAGCGAGTTAACAATGTTCATTTGGATGAGGTAGATTTCGTTAAAAAGCAAAGAGGCCTTACCGTTAAGCTTAGGGAAGATGGACATAACGGCTTTTTCTGGTATCTAATCCTAATTATGGATCGAAACAATATAGGCCCAGCAGAAGCAAGCGAAGATTACATCCGCAGCATGTACTTTCAATATGTAGGGGAAGAAATAGCTAAACGTGAGGAAATGATTGAAAAATCAAAGCTTATGTACGGAGAGAGTTTTGCTGAGGCTAAAATTGTTATTGAAGTGCCTGAATCAAAAAAGGCACTGACAAGGACAACGACAAAGTCAATCAATGAAATCGCTCCATTGAATTTACGAGATTTAACCGTTCCAGAGTTAGCAGTCTATTGCATTGTCTCTGAGCGATTTGGTTTAATTGAAAGCTTCGATGCAGCAAGAGAAGGAAGAGTTAAAGCTATTGCAAACTTTGCTAAGAAGTATGGTAAGAGTGGAGATAACCTAAGAAAGCAAATGGATGCTCTAAGAAAGCTTAGTACTCATTCTGATAACATACAGCGACTTAAAACAATAACACCATTTATTCAACATTCAAAGGAGGCAATGTCATTTGTAGAGGCAATTTTAAAAGTATTGGAAACCAGTCATTTATAAATATTGGGTAGAAGTTGGGCATGCCCAACTTCTACCCAAGGGGCTTGTTTTGAGGAACTTTGTATTGTAATCAAAATCCCAAAACAATGGAAAACCCATTCGAAATCATTTTTCGACAACTGGCAGATATCCAAGCCCGGCTAGTTGAATTAACGCACCCTTCACATGCTCAAAGAACTACTTCAGAAAGAGTCTTATCAGTAGAGCAAGCTGCCCAATTTCTAGGAATACCAAAATCTAGCCTTTATCAAAAAATTGGCCGAGGTGAGATTCTCTGTACTCGTCATGGCAAAAGGGTAATGTTTTTAGAGTCAGATCTTATCAATTGGGTAAGAAAAGGCCAGAGAGGAGGCATTCAATGACAGCTCTCCAAACCCTTCACGATCTAGCCGTTATTTCCAAACAGGCTCAGCACCCTACTTTCCCAAGCCAATACATTCCCAAGCCTAAGTTCTCTGACAAGACGGCTAACGGACTGACCAAGTGCATTGTCTCGTTTATTCGTTTGCAAGACGGTCAAGCCGAACGAATCTCGGTAGAAGGACGTGTACTTGATGGAAGGAAGACCTTCCAGGATGTAGTGGGATTTCAACGTACCATTGGAACCGTTAAACGAATTCGCTCTTCTTCTCAAGTTGGTTCAGCCGATGTTTCAGCCATCATCAACGGACGTTCCGTGAAGATTGAAGTCAAAGTAGGCAAGGATCATCAAAGCCCTGCTCAGAAAGAGTATCAACGTCAGGTTGAGGCAGCCGGTGGTATTTATCTTCTCATTTCTTCCTTTCAACAATTCTATGACTGGTTTCAGGCTCAGAAAGGAGTTCTGGCATGAAATGGTCTCTTCTTTCCCTTCTTCACACCCTCAGCACCATCCAGTGGCAGGCATAAAAAAAGGGTCAACCCCGGCAGGTCAACCCACTACGCCTCAAACGCATTAACGCTATGAATGTTAGTACAAATATACCTAATACTCCGGTATTAAAGGTAATCTCACCGGCACAAATTGCCCAAGAAATGGAGGTCCATGAATGGCAGCCTCCCCAACGCATTACCCCGGGATTACACCCCGTTTTAACGCTTCCTATCCATCAACTTCCTTCGTGTTTACGAGAATACGTAGAGGACTCCGCTAGCCGAATGAATGCTCCGGCTGACTTTGCTGCCATGGCGGCTTTGATTGCCATTGGAGCGGCTACCAGAGGGCAGATCCAAATTAGACCCAAGCAAAATGACACCTGGAGCGAATTCCCGAACCTCTGGGGACTGGGCATTGGTCACCCTTCCGTTATGAAATCACCGAGTACTTCTGAAATGTTCAAAGTGCTCGCCAAAATAGAAGCGAAATTCGCGGATGACTACAAAGTCAATATTAAAGACTGGGAGATCCAAGGCAAGCTTTTAAGCCTGACTCTAGCCGGCGTTGAAAAGCGAATGAAAGCCGGGGAAGCATCCGAAGATGATTACCTGGATGCCCAGCGAAAGATCAGTAATCACGAGGAAAGAAAGCCCATTCAAAAGCGTCTGTTAGTGAATGATGCTACTACCGAGAAGCTCGCTGAAATCCTGATTGCTTCACCGGGCCTGTTGGTGTATCGGGATGAGATTCTGGGCCTTTTAAAGAAGTTTAATCAGGCAGGCAAGGAAACGGATCGGGCCTTCTTTTTAGAGGGCTGGAAGGGAACTTCTAACTACGCCGTTGACCGCATTGGAAGAGGATCTCAGCAAGTACCCTTGTTACTCTTAGCTGTCTTTGGGACTATCCAACCGGGGGCTCTTCTCGACTACTTTTCGGACCTGGCTGGAGATCAGTCCGGAGACGGGTTAATCCAGCGGTTTCAGCTCATGGTCTATCCCGATAAAGCGGACTTTGCCTACGTGGATCGAAAGCCTAATGCTGAGGCCCGAGCCCGCTACTTCTCCGTCATCGAAAATATTGCTAAGGCTGAACTGAAGGCTTATACCTACGAAGATGCCTATGCGGATGTTCCTTACCTGCACTTCAATCAGGAAGCCCAGCAGGTGTTTGTGGACTGGTATCAGGAGTTCTACGGATTCTCTATCCAGCAGTATCAGGAGCAGGAAACTCTGGAGACGCACTTTAGCAAGTACCGCAAGCTAGTGCCTGCCTTAGCCCTAATCTTTCATCTGGCTGACCTCTTCGATAGCAAAGTCAACGGGAAGCAGATAGAAGCTATTCAGGTTCACCGGGCCATTGCTTTTGCCGAGTATCTGGAATCGCACGCTAAGCGAATCTTCGGATTATTCACCAATGCTCACTTTGCTGGAGCCGAGACGCTTTCTAAACGACTGCTTTCAAAGAAGCTGGTAGATAAATTCTCTGCCCGTGATGTGGTTAGACAGGGCTGGAAGGGCTTATCCGATCAGCGACAGGTGGAGAAGGCTATCAACGAACTACTTAATAAAAACTGGATCAAAGAAGTAGAGTCTGCTTACGCGGGAACGGGCCGGCCGGCAGCTCCTGCCTATGAGATCAATCCTTTGATTTTTCACGAAATACGCCAGACCCCTACCGACAAAACTGACAGAACTCGACTTTAGGCGGTTTTGTCGGGTCAACTCTCACGTAAATCTGTAAAAATATGCTTCAAGAGCTCCCACCCCTGACACTAGATAAGAACCGGAAACGAGTTGCCGAATGTCCCTGTGGCAAGTCCAATAAAGACGGCAAATTCACTCCCTACGTGGGCCATGACTGCTTTGGCTACTGTCACGCCTGCGGAGATACGTTTCTGCCACCCATCAACCGCGAAGAAGGCTACGATTACCAAATGCCCGCTATCCAGCAGAGGCCATCAAAGCCAGCGGAGCGTGCCCCCTCAATAATCCCGGATGATCTGTTTATTCAGTCGCTTAAACGCTACGAAGAGAATCACTTCATTACGTTCCTGGAAAGCCTGTTTGGCCCCGTGATGGCTTTGAAGCTTTTACTAGTCTACCGGGTTGGAACGGCTAAAGAGGGCAAAACGGTCTTCTGGCAGATTACTCCCAAGGGTGAGGTTCGGGCAGGCAAGATCATGAAGTATGATACAGTGTCCGGGAAAAGGATCAAAGACGAACCGCCGACCTGGGTACATGCTGTAAAGAAGAAGGAACTGCCGGACTTTAATCTGAAGCAGGTTCTCTTTGGAGCTCATCTGTTAACCCCGGCCAATCAAAATAAAACCGTGGGTATCGTTGAATCCGAAAAAACGGCGATTCTGGCTACGGCTTACCTGCCTAACTACGTGTGGCTAGCTACGGGTGGAAGTAATGGGCCGGGTCTAACTAACACGGAGACGATAGCCTTGTTAAAAGGCCGTAGAGTCACGCTTTTCCCGGATGTGGGTGCTTATGAGATATGGACGAAGAAAGCCGCTCAGATGAAGGATATGGGCATTAATGCCTTAGTAAGCTCTCTGCTCGAAAACAATGGTAAACCTCATAACTGGGACTTGGCCGACGAGGTGTTAGACTACCGGGTGCCCCTGGAACTGCGAACGGGTCAGACTGTCAACTGGGCACTCACTGAACCCGACGGTTATCCGCTCTTCTGGGATCATAAGTCACACTAAATCCACTCTATTTCATTCTAAATCATTCTAAAACAGAATATACGTATGCCTTTCGAGAAAGGGAAAGCCAAAACCGGAGGACGTAAACCCGGGGCTGTAAACAAGACTACCGCTGACATCAAGGCTCGCATCAAATCACTCATTGACGACAAGTTTGAAAGTATCGTCGATGCCATTGAATTACTGGAGCCTAAAGACCAGGTAGCGGCTTATCTAAAGTTTTTAGAGTACATCCTACCTAAGCAGCGGGAAACGAAGATCGACATCTCCAGCCTGAGTGAAGAGGAGCTTGATGAACTACTGCAAAGAGCATTGAACAAGGTAGACGACTCCGAAGACGACGAATAACTAATCAATTAAACCCCGAACACAGATGACAACAGAACAACTCAATCAGGCTAAGAACCTGGACAGCAAAATGACATCCCTTGACGAGCTACTCAAAAGGCTTTACAACAAAGACTTCACAGGCTATACGCTTTCCTATCGCAGTGACACCATGAGTAGCAAAGACTATACAAAGGCATTCCCTCGTGACGAGGTTTTGGAAAGCCGATTTTTTGAGGTGATCAGAGACCGATTGAACGAGCTTAAGCAGGAGTTTGAATCGCTTTAATTACTCAACGTATACGCTAGACCGAAATGACTCGCAAAGACAAGATGAACCTGTTAAGCCAGGTACTCAATGGTGATAAGCAGGCTATCAGACAGCTCAAAGCAAAGGCGAAACGCATCGATTTCTCTAAGCTATCGGATGAAGAACTGCAAGCTATTATTGATGAAAGCCCACCGCTTTCGCCTGAGGAGCAAGCCTATTGGAACTCTTTCACAGACGAAGAACTCTACACGATCATCGAAACAGGCCAACTGCCTAATAAGGCATAGCGAATTAGAGTATTCCTTATCGTACACAACTCAATCAGGTAACCTTAAACTAAGATAAGCCCATGAAAATGAGCGACAAGCAAAAGGCTATCCGTGCAGCCTTGAAAGGAGATAATACGCTCCGACGCACGCCAAGACGAGAACCCGAGTATATGATATTCAAGTCTGTAAAGGGCTATCTACAGATTGATCGTATTCCTAAAGCTCTCTACGATTTAAAAGTCATTCACTCACTATCCGACATAACTCAGGACAATTATGAGAGCCATGTATGTATGATGCAAGAGTTTCTGGAGAGGTATAAATCCGGAGATATTGAAGGCTGGGCCATGATTGCTCTTGAACCTAGGAAAGCCAAGTACGACCATATCAAGGTTGATTTTCTAACGGTGGATGCCCGGGGAAGAGGTCAATTCTTCCTAGCTGATCAGACCATTGGACGGTTTAGAAGCTTGTTCAATGATTGTCAGTTTTCGCAGAAAGCACCCTTTAACAAACTTCCTCCCCACATAGCTTTATACCTGGTTCCTGACCTAGACGAATGCATTCAAACCCAATTTACAGATGAAGAGACAAGATAAAATAGCTATCCTCCAGCGGCTCCTGGATGGTAAAATATCCAAAGTAGAGCTTGCCCGGCAATTAAACCCCGATCCGTCCTCTATCACGGCGATAATCATCACTAGTGAAGCCAAGAGCCCTGATCCAGAGGTGTTAGTGTCAGCTAATTTGAATTTCGAAGGCAGTACAAAAAGTGTCATCAAAAAAATGCCTTATCGAAAGCTGGAAGCTCTTTTGCAACGGGTAGGCGGCACCGTATTTGCACTGCCAGACAATAACCGTGATCGCACATGACCCGCAAAGCAAAAGAAGAGGCGATTAAAGCCTATTTATCTGGGAATACCGGTCCTCTAAAGCAGCTCATGCAGGTTAACAAGTCTGGACTTTATATGCTAGCCACTCATACTCCGGAAGACGAGTTTATAGACATCGTTGTACAAGGCAAAGAAGGGATTAAAGAATCCTATTCGCACCTAACCAGGACAGCTTTTGAGTCCATGATTAAACGCCTGGAAAAGTCTCACCATTTACTTATCATCTACTAAACATGGCAACGTCCAGAAGAGAGAAAGAACGTGCTCTAGCGGCCCTTTTAGAAGGCAATGCGGCACCATTAGTAAAGCTAAAGCGGGATAACCTTCCCATGATCTACTTACAAGCCGAGGAAGAACAAGATGGTACGCTCAGGAATGTACTCGTTGAGATGTGGACTACTCCCAAGCAGAGGCTCGAACAGTACGATCAGATGAGCAGAGAAGACTTTGAAAAGCTTCGTAAACGTATGAGCCGAAAGGCTTTACCCTGGGTGGAAATCAGAATGTCTACCTAGCGTATTTAATGTTATTAAACCTTTGATAATCAGTAATTTTAATTATCTTTATTACACAAGAGTAACCAGAGTTGATCTGGGTAAGACAGAAGAATGAAATGGAGGGGAATCAACGAATCGTTACCGAATTGGCGTTAAACGTCAAGCAACTACAAGATGGCCTGTCTCTAGGCATAAGAGAAATTGGTAAGGCTGCTAGCTCAATAGCCCAATCCGCACAGAAGATTCAGGATGCTTTCTTAGCTTCACAAGCCAAAAGCACAGCGGCCATTGCAAAGACCAACACTGAATCAATTAAGCAACAGCGGGTTCTCGTGCAGTCATCCAGCATTGCCAAAAATGCTTCAGCCGGGTTTGCCAGTGCAATAAGCAAGCAGTCTGAATCTATCTCGGGCTTCACTAAGGTTCAGGACAATCTGCGAGCATTTGCTCAAAAGCTAGCCAGTCAATACAAAGCTTCTGAGCAAATAATTACCAACGCTGCTCAGGAGTCTGCCAAGCGTCAGGAGCTATACAATAATGCCATCTTAGCTAGTCTATCTAACGTTCAGAAGGCTAAAGCAGAGGCAGCCAAAGCAGAACTCTCACTTGCACAGGCTCAGGAAAAGGCTAGCCGTAACTCATTAGTTCCTGCCAGTCCCGGATCCTATAGGGCTTTATCGGAAGCTACAGGACAACTTGCTAAACAACTTAAAAACCTGCCTAATGCTTTCGATGCTACCACGGGAGCGATCAATCGTAATAATCCAGCCGCGGTAGCTTTACAGCAGCAGATTCTTCGTAATACGGTAGCTCTTCGCCAGGCAGACGGTCAATTAGGAACCAATAGCAGAAGCATTAACAGCTACGGGACAAGCTTGAAAGCCGGAGTTCGCAGTGCGGCCATGTTTGCAGCCAGTGTTATCGGAATTTCTTCAGCAGTTGATGCTCTAAAGCAGGGCGTAACACTGGTAGACCAGATTCAGCGGCAAAACATTGCTCTTCGGAATGCCTCCTCGTCTACAAAAGAGTACAACCAGAACTTATCCCTTGCAAGTAATCTGGCACTCTCCACAGGTACGTCGCTTGCTGATACTACCGATGCTCTAAGACGCTTTACTGGTGCAACCCGAGGGACCTCAATCGAAGGAGATAAAGCAAGGCAGATATTCAAAGCGTTTACAAATAGTTTTGCCGCCAATGGTGCGAGTGCTGAAGAATTGGCAAGAGCCATGAAAGCACTGTCAGATATGATGTCTAAAGGTACTGTTCAAGCTGAAGAACTGAAGGGCCAGTTAGGCGATGCGATGCCCGGAGCACTGAAGCTATTTGCTGACTCGTTAGGCGTTTCAACAGTAGAGCTAATGAAGATGATGCAGAACGGCGAAGTGCTGGCAGCCGACATCCTGCCTAAAGTAGCGGCTCAATTAGAGAAAACCACAGGCGATAAGGCTCAGCAGAACTTGAGAACGATTTCAGGAAGCTGGGAGGTAGTCAAAACGCAGGTCTCTTTATTACTGGCAGAGTTCAATAAGACAGGAGCTATATCAAACTTCTTTTCCAAGCTTAATCAAGGTATTGCTAAGGCCTTGGAAGGCTTTAAAGCAGTATATCGGCAGGCAGGGCTATCCGGGATATTAGGCGGAGTAGGAAGAGGACTAATGGATGCTATGACCTTCGACGCCTTTAACTTTAGAACGGGATATCTTGACAATATCAAAAGTAGAGATACTCAGCAGCAAAAGTTAAATGCCTTTGCTTCCTCGTCTCCCGAGCAGCAGGCTACTCAGATCTCAGCTCAAACTAGGGCTATTGAGATGCAGCGTAACAAGGTGGCTAGCTTAGAGGCTACAATCGCGAAGTTGAGCAAAAGCTATCAGGAAACGTGGATCGACGGCGGTAACTCATACCGGGAATGGGAAACGTCTATTACTAACGCTAGACATCAATTAAATCAGGCTAAAAAGACACTGTCTGATTACAACAACGGGCTAACTCTTCAACTACAGCTTCAAAAGGAGTCGGCTCAAGTCCGCAAACTACCTGCCGTAAAAAAGAATACTCCAGATGATTTAGTGTCGTCCATTCGCACGCAGATTAGTGCTATTCCCGAGTATTCAATTGCGGAAAACGGAAAAGCTAAGTTAGATAAGGCGGGCATGAAGGCCTTGCGGGAGTCACGAGACGAGCTTCTTAAGCTGATTGAAACTGCGACCAATACAGACGTGGCCAGATTAAAACTTTTAAAGCTTCGGGATGCTCTGGACGAATTGATCTCAGGTCGTTCTAAGAATGCTAATACATCCGGAGTCTCAGCCGTAAAGACCATCCTCAATGACTCGATTCAGGCTCAGCAAATGCTGAATAGGCTAAGAGGAGAATCACAAGCCGACGACTCACTTCGTGCAAAGCTGAATGCTATCGAGACGAAGGCTTACAATGATCAGCTAACTATCATTCGAATGCAAATTGATGAGAAAACAAAGGCTGACTTATTGGATGCTAGCAGAACAGCTTCTGAGAAAGAGCGTATCAAACTACTCGAAAAGGAAGTCAAGCTTATTCAAACGAGTCATCAATCGGCTTACGGATCAGACATCCTTAGTACTAATAAGAAGGTCTTAGGTGGCGAGTTTGGCCGATTGATTGGCAATAGCATGGACGGAGTAGACCTTCAAAAAGAAAGGTATACTAAGTTAAAAGATGCCCTTAAGGAATTTGATAAGCAAATCAAAGCCATTAATGAGCAGTTCAAAGAGTCTATGGGTCCAATGGGTATTATACTGGAAGGCCTAGGCGTGAAGTTTGAAGGACTTAAGGAAAAGGCAAGAATTGGTTTTGCTGCATTAGGAGCCGTTGGCAATACCGTACTTTATGGATTAGCAGACGGATTTGAAGAGCTTTTAAACTCAGGTAAGCTAAGCTTCAAGGGGTTAGTAAAAAGCCTTGGGGAGCTCATCAAAAAACTCATAGCTTTTGCAGCGGTTGCGGGGCTAATCTCCCTTATTCCTGGAGTAGGAAATTTCATGCAAATCTTCGGATCCTTAGCTGGATTTAACGTAGGCAAAGATCCAGTCAAGCCAACCTTGGCCAGTATTCCTATGTTCGCTCAAGGTGGGATTGCTACTCGTGCGACACTGGGGGTATTCGGCGAAGCAGGGCCCGAAGCAATCATTCCTCTCAGCAAGCTCAACAACTTTATGGGTCAGGGTTTTGGAGATACTCAAACTATCGTAGTCAACACCATGCTGCCTAATGGACAAATCTTGGCTTCAACTGTGCATGAGGTAGATCGCCGTAATAGCCGAATTAAATAAGAAGAGGAAAGTGTAAATATATATTTACAATAGTCACATGAAGAGGTAATAGAGCCTGGTTGAAAAGCTAGGCTTTATTGCCTTACTTTATTTCTGATAGTATGCATTCAGGAGCTTTATCATTCAACCTTTTTAAAAGAGGCATGTATTCGTTATCTGTAATAATTCCTACCTCGGCGAGTGTATGAAAAGCTGCTTGCAAGGTGGCATACTTTTTCCGCTCCTTCATTTCCTCAGTTTTTTCAGTGTTTTGATCCTCATGGTAATGATTGTAAACCCGCCAGCTTGTTAGCCGAAGATATTCGCGGTTATCTCCCTCTATTTCTTGCAGATCGTCTTTTGTAAGATACGCTTCTATCCTTGACAGAGTAGTGTAAATAGCAGAGGAATAAGCTAATATATTCTCTTGTATTGATACAAAAGGATGTCCTTCTGGAACGGTCGTCTGCTCTTTTGATGGCTTAATTCTGGTAGAAAGAACTTGTTCTTTGACTTCGGAAACTTCAGTAACGAACTCCTCTTCAGAAAGTACGTTTGCCTGTTTAAGACGTAGAAGCTTGTCAAGTTGATCAATTTGTAAGGGTGTCATATATGAATGTTTAAGAGTTCTAAGCTATTCGTAATGAGAGACAAAAACAAGCTACTCAATTCGACCATTACACCTAAGCGTTACAGAACCATAGTCAAAGCGAACTTTAACACTATTACGGTCACTAATGTCAAAGCATAGTTCACACTTATCGCCATTACTGTCACGAGCCTTAAGCCCACATAAAGGGTCATCTTCTTTGCCTGAGATTAGTTGGTAATCAATCTTGGTTCCATTGTTATAGTCCAGAGTCCAAATAGTTGATTTAGTGTCGAGGTAGAACGTTGCTGGCTTTAATAGATTTTTACCTAAGCAATCATTGAGAGTAATCTTGTATACTCCGTTCACTGCTGGGGAAGCAGGCAGACTGTTTTGAGTTGCCGTAGAAGTGTCATTGCTCTCACAGGAGACGAGAATAACTATATAAAGCACTAGGAAGCCAAGCAGGAACATGATCGCATTCCATAAGGTCTTATTGCTGCCTGCTCTTTGAGAGGCATTTGGGCTTGATGCCATGGCGGATAACCGAGAAAATTTAAATAGTGCAGGTTTAAATCTTAAAACTAAAAGGTTGGATAGATAGCAACAAACCGTTCGGTCAATAGGATATGTTGGCGGAGAAGAAAGGTTATCAGTATATGGCCTTTAATTTTTCCGAGAATTCAGATAAATAATAAGTAACTGATAATCAAGGGTGTTAAAAACTTTACACCCAAATTCATATAGCTAAGGTAGGTTCTCCCAGTTGATCCTACGATCAGCCAAAAGCGATTCTAACCAGAGACGATCTGAACTTATGAGTGTTCCATAGTCAGTTGCTGAAGGAATATAGAGTTCAAAGAGGTAGTCACATTCTCTTTTTAAAAGATCATAGCGTGTTTTTCCCTGGATTCGTTGAGGATCAAGATACGCAGGTGGCAGCCGATTGAGTTGAACCAGATTGATACCATTATCTAGGGCCGGTAGAAGCTCTAAGAATTCGGTCGTTGGCAAAACAAAGTCAAAGCTTACTTGCCGGGCTTTAACCGTTATATTCCTTGAATCTTTGGCTATTGGTAGTTCAAAAGAGTGCCAATCCGCATAGGGAGAGGTTTGATGATGGTGTACCCAAACCATTGAATAGTCTTCTCGAATCAAATGTTTGATAATGGCATTGGTAGCAAAATCAAGAATGATTTGAAAATGTCCCGGATAGATTTCTCTAACAGTATTGATGTTGGCCTGCCAGTTCATACGTTATAGCTTGGATTCAAATAAATAGGAGGTCATTCACTGCAGGCACTCCCGCGTGAAAGGGTACCTGCTTAACCCTCCCCGGTAGGCAAAAGCGTCTGACCTACCCCCGGGGTGTTTCGTGGAGGATTTTAATTAATCAGTCGCGAGATCAGATGGCCTCATGGCTTGAATCGCTTTCTGATTATAAATATTCTCCCTCATTAAGCCTGTCAATTCTTCAAAGCGTTTGTATTTGAACCATTGATAGAAGATGCAACCGCATTGATGAGGTCCGTATACCGTCTTGCTTTTTCCACGATGGGTCACGGTGAGTAAGGTAGTGGAACGGGGTAACGTCATCCCGGCTAGCGGATTGCACAAGAACTTATCCGGGAAACTCATGAAGTCTGCTTTACCAAACTCCTGATAGATAGCTCTCTTCGTTTCCATGGTCAGAGGAGCATAGACTAGGGTATCTCCATTCGTGTACTGTCTAACAAACTTTCCCTTACTTGAATCATAGGAATCCGATCCATAAACGCTTTCGATTTTAAACGAAAAGTCAGCTGGCACTTCCTTCTCATATTTGCTTTGGCAGGCAGTGAGAAAAGTAGTGATGAGCAGAAGAGTGGCTAAAGATAAACGGGACATAGGATGAGGCTAGGATTATGGCGTCTAATCTACGCAAACGTCTCAATTCTCCAGTGTACTAAATAGCTAACCCAGATTATGTTTTCAGCAATCACCTGATAATCACCGATGTGATTTTTCCTCCGGGCGGGTACCAGAACGTTCGTCATCATGAAGAGCCTCCACAGTGGACTATATAGCTAAAGCAGGGGATAGCCAGCGAGCGAACTCCAAAGCAACGTCTTCATGCATCCATGTTCCGCCCGTATGCTGACCTCTCTCAGTTAAAATCCAATTACCATTATTTCTGGTATTTGACAATTCGGCAATAAAGGCTTTAGTAGAAGCCAATGACAGCCAGTCATTAGGGCGTTTCCCAAATGGCTTAGCCATTTCAGTAGCATTCACCATTAACTCACCTGACTCCGTGCGGAAAGTCACCTTACTGTTTTGATACTCGAAAATTTGAATTCCTGTTTGCATGGAATAATCGAACTACCATGATCCCTGGTAGTTTAGGATAACCCCTTGTAGAAAACTTATATAGATATCAGCCCGCTCGCTTCGCTCACTGCCAGCAGACTCGTTATAGGTGATTCGGATTATCTATAACGTGGGATTATTCCACGTTTTGCAAAAGGTAACTCTGGATTACCTTATAGGGGTAGTTAGAGAGTCCAATTTTGGACTGTCCGTAGTGACTATCAGTTGCTTCCCCAAAATGGGTAGCAAGTTTCAGTTAGTGATAGGTCAACTCAAATCTGAGTCGGCTAAATACCGGTGCTGGCGGCATTATAATGTCTTCAAAAAGGATATTTATAGTTAGATTACCAGCTTTTCTAACGAGGATTTATTATGCAACAGGAAAAGTGGATTACCAATCAGGAAGATATAGGGACTACAGGTAGTGAATCTGGAATAATTATCCTGGATTTAGAATATGCTAAAGGAGGAAGGATATCCCTTGAAAAGAATACCACTGTGGCTCCATTTGCTATCACGATAGGTATCTATGGATTGTTAATGCATACGATCTACTGTAAAGATGAAACTATCGCCGCTAACAAGGTAACGGTACTTAAAGAGCTCATCGAAAAAGCAATCAATCACTATGAATTAGAGCAAAGACAAGCTATTTACTTAACAATTGACGAAATAGTAGATTTATAGTTCATTATCTAATCACTTTACAATATGATCAAACATAAAGTAACTTTTCTTTCTAGTGTCATCATGTATCTTTTATGTGCTTGCTCAAATAATTTGGACAAGAGAGAACACCTAACACTCTCTTCAGTAACAACTACGAATTCAGCAGAAGAAGCATACAATCTTAGTAAAGATGTATCTAGTCCTGAGTCGGTTCAATTATTTCCTGAAGACTTTTTCTGGGACAATACGGATGAAAGTACTCCTTTTGGCAGTGACGAAGGAGATACTGCTTTAGGCGATTTTAGAACCTGGCGAAAACAGAACCCTACTACCAATCTTTCAATATGTTTAGACTGGGTAATTCAAGAAGTCGGAGAAATGTCTCCAGAAACCTACCTGACACAGATTGTCGACAGAAGTCAAATCGAAAAACAGGTTAAAGATGATTCCTTCGACGATCAACAATACATCTATACGCTTGATGTATCGATTATAGCAACAGTCTTGGGGCAATTTGTGGATGAAGGGAAAATTGATAAAGAAGCCCAGAAATACATTCACATAGCTTTAAGTAGACAGATAGTATGGAGCGAGTTACAAGGGTGGGATGTCTATACAGACCACTTAAAGATTATAAAGGAAAGGTTGAATAAAGTATCCTAACTTCATGGTTTGTCTTCAAATACAATTTTCTTTATATCACGCACTCGCAGGCAAGCACATACCCGAAAACCCGGCATTTCTCCACCTCCTCACTCGAGCCCTCTTTGTGGAGACCCAATATATATTAGATAGCTAAGTCAGATAGCTAAGACTACTTTTACTCCCCAATTATAGGGGGTATTCGTCCGTTTGTAGTGGCTATCAGGCCTTTGATCTAAGTTTCAAGACTTAGCTATATAGTCCGTCGTATCTTTGTCTCACTGAATCGGTCAGAGAAGTGGCGGCTTTGAAGATGGATTCACTAAAAAGCCTACCCATGATGATGAGTAGGCTTTTTTCATGGGGTACTAACTTTATTTAGGCAGTGCTTTCTTAGAGATGTAGATCACGCCACGGTGTCCTTTGCAGAAGCTCATATTGCCTACTCCACCACAGACAGCTGCTGATCCTGATAAATAGAGCCGTTGTTGCGAATCCAGATAGATGCTTTGAAGTTGGTGTTGCTCAGGGAGAAGGACTTTTCTTCCCTGTGGGGTTTTAAATCCTGGTGTCTCTAGGTAATAATTTGAACAGGAGGTGCATACCGCCGTAAGTTCCTGATCAATGCTGTAAATTAGCCCATTGGCAGTTTGGGTTTGATTGCGTGGAAGGGCTATGCTTTCATAGGCTCTCCTGTTAAAGCTTGGGATCCAAGTCTTTCCTCCATCTATGCTTTGAAATTGTGGGTTTATAGCATATGAAATACCATTCACAGGATATCCCCTTTGAGTCGTAAGAGCGTATAACGTATCTGCTAAGGAAGTAATACCAAACACGCCACTTCCTGGTTTGTAGTCGCTTTCTTGCCAGGAATTGCCCCGATCCTGCGTATAATAGATCTTATAGCCCGTAGTGATAAGCAACGTACTGTCAATGTTGCCAAAGACACCCCAAACTTCCCGTTCTTCAGGGGCGGTCAGAATCAGCCAGTCTTCCGTTTCTCGAGGTTTAAATTCGGGCTCAGGCTCAGCGGGTGCGTTGCGTTTGCAGGCAGAGAGGGCAAGGATAAGTAGGCCCAAAAGGTAGAGGCGTTTCATAAATAGAGCGGTTGAATGATTCGAGGTCAGCAAGCTACGACCCAGACGCCAACTAGCCAAGGGAGGCAGACGTTAAAAGAAGTTAAGCTACGGATGCTACTAACTCCCATTCCATTCGCTTAGAAGATAAAGCTGAATCACCAGCCAGCCGAGCCCAGACATTAGAGATATGGCGATCATCCACTTCTTGCCCGGAAAAGAAACCTTGATAAAATACAGCACGAGTCCATACCCGATCAGTCCAAGGCTTCCAGCTATTAACGCGTAGAGGCTGATCCAGGGAGCTAGGTGAATGCCTAGGCAAACCATTACTACTGGAGATAGCAAGGCTAGAAGCAGTAGCCCATAATAGAGAGTAAGCTTCATAAGTTTAGAGGTGTAATAGGTTTTATTACTCAAACTAAGCAAAAGCCTTGCCAGCAGTGAAAATATTTATTGATTTATTTGTTGGAAAAATGCACAAATGTATTACTTTTGAATCATGCAAACTTTTACAAGTGTAGAAGAGGCGTTTAAATGGTGGCTCAATCACATTTATCCTTCCCTTCCCCCAGATGTCAAAAAAGGTCGATTAACTAATGCGTGGAGGGACTTCACGCATAACAGAGGCATCTCAGAAAGAAGAATTCTTGAGATTCTTAATGAATATGGGAAAGTCGAGGTCAAGACTATTGTCAAATTTACTCCTAACTAAGGAGTATATTTTTTTGCCTTTAATTTGTTGGAAAAATGCACAAAACAATTCAATACAAACACCATACATTTTTATACACGTACCATCATGATGAATCGATTCAAAGTACTCTTTACCCTTCGTACAGACAGTGTCGTCGATAAAGACTATCCTTCTATTACCATTCGGGTAACCTTAAACGGAACTCGAATCAAACTAGGCTCTACCGGAATCAGAGTCAAAAGAGAGGACTGGGATGCAAGAGCTCAGCGGTCCCGGAAGCGGGATGTCACCTCTCTTAATGATAATGAGCAACTGGGAGCTATCGAAAGCCGTCTCCGCTCCATTCACCTGCTTTATGAATCCCGGCAGAAGAAGCTGCATCCAGAAGACGTGAAGCGTCTTTTCAAGCAGGATTACGATGTGGACCTGAGCTTCTTCACGCTACGGGATAAGTATTTGGAAGAGTCGCAGCAGCAGACGGATATGGGGATATATGCCCAGAAAACGCACTCAACCCGCAAGGATAAACTCCGTGTATTTGAGCGTTTCTTAGACGCCGAGAAGAAAACTCAGTTAACGATTGAAGAAATCAAGGGGCCCATCTTCGAACGCTTCAAGAACTGGATGCTTAAACAGGGCTACAAGCTCACCTATGCTCAGAAGTCTCAGCAGTTTTTAAAGACCTTCGTTCGCTGGTGTTTCCGCAATGGCCACATGGAGATGGATCCTTCCGCTAATTACCCAGTAAAGGTCGATAAGAAGCCCATCTTAGAGCATTTGACTGAAGAGGAGCTACAACGCCTGAAAACGACGCCATTCGTCAAGCGTCTTCAGGAAACCGTCGATTGCTACCTCTTTGCCTGTGATACAGGTCTTGCCTACGTAGACATGTCACTGCTTTCGGCTCAGAGCCTGGTTGAAGAAAACGGTCTTTTGTATGTTTCAGGGGCTAGGCAGAAAACAGACACTTCCTACTTCGTTCCATTATCGGCAAGTGCGAAGGCTCTTATCAGCAAATACGGCGGGATTGATAAGCTGCCTCTTCGCTCTAACAAAGAAGTCAATGCCATGCTCAAAGTGGCTATGGCCCAGATTGGCGTAGACCGTCGGATCTGGTTTCACACTGCTCGCAAAACTTTTGCTATGAGGATGCAGAATAAGTTTCTTGTCTCAGACGAAACTACGGCTGCAATGCTAGGTCATAAATCTACCAAGGAACTTAAAACCTACCGGAGTATCACCAAAGAGCGGGTAACCAAAGAAATGGGCAATATCGACTTTTAATCCAACTCCACTTTACCGTATAGTACTTCACGTTCCAGGTTAATTCCTTTCATTTTCAAGCTTTCCTCTTTATCACTACCTCTAGTGATCTCAGGTGAGCCATGTCCTAAACGCTTATAAATCCTCACTATTCGCATGAAAAATCAAGTAAGTGCCATCGCTCCACAAACTCAGATATCGCCCGTTCTAACGCCTGAAAACGCTTCTATGGTGTCTGTCCCGCCTTTAGAACCCTTTCGGCTTTGGGGCAATTTCACCACTGCTCTGGAGTACTATGAAAAGGTGAAAGACACCCCCTGGTTCAAGGCTCATCAGCACAAAGCCGTAGTCACCTTTGATCACCTGTTGAATCAGATCATTCTTGAGATCGGGGATCAGATCAATGTCTCCGGAGGGCTTCAAGACCACCGTTTCTTCACTGATTTGGGAGTTGAGAAAGGCAGATGGATTCCTGCTGAGGAGCTCAAGGCCTATTTCACGAACAATGCCTTTGTGTTTGGTGACTACGATAGCTTCCTGGAATTTGAAAAGGAAATGAAGGAAAACCCAAGCAACGGCGGCGTAGAATGCAGCTACGGGTTCCCACTCTTCTATGAAACCCCCATTCTGGAAGCTCGGCATTCCTGGTATATCGCCCTGCGAACGGATCTGGAAGGTCGTTGCTTTGGCAAAGTGGAAATCTATGAACTATCTGAGCAGCGGGAACGGGTGGTAGCCCAGGTATTTGCCGAGCAAAAGAAACGCTTCAAAGACCTTATCTGCATTGATGTGTACTGATTTCAGACCACGCAAAATTGCGTTATCCTCTTACTCTTTAACTATGCTCATGCAATGAAAAAGCAAATCAAGTCCCTAACCCCTCAAGAGCAAATTCAAGCCGAAGCAGCTTACCGCGTTTTGGAGCCGTTCATGACCTGTTTCTCTATTCGTCAAATCAATTATCTGCTGAGTGAAATGTTTGCCGCTTACGCTACATCTGAAGGCTTTCAGCAGGAGGAGCGATTCACCCAACGCGATAAGGCGGGCATGTACACGAGTCTGAGCCACATGCTCAATGAACTAGTACTGGCTATGCCCGACGGGGAGACCCGGCCTGTACCTAATAAAGCTGCTTAACAAACCATCAGCCTCTTAGGGAGACTTGAGAGGCTGATTTAAACCCTTTACAACTATGGAAAATACACCTCTTGATAGCTACGAACCCCATAATGTAGATAAGATCTTTGAGATAGCGAAGGAATTCATCTCTGCTCACGCGGTCTCTGAATTGCAGGAGAATTTAGGTCAGATGTTTGCTTGCTATGTATCGGCCATGCCCAATATGGTTCTCAATGGAGTGCCTGCTCACGATGTCGCTCAGACGTTTGTGGACCTCATGCGATTTGTGAACCGACTAGCTTTGGAGATCCCTGACTTACATGCTCAGGATTACATGGAATTAGGACAAGGTAAGTCCGCCGCTTAAGCTTTATTTAGTGGGAGATTACCTAAACCCGTCTGGCATTGCTAGGCGGGTTTTTATTTCTTTGTGGTAATCCTTAAAACCTATTACCTATGTACACCGAAGCTGATATACTAAAGAAATTAGACCAGACATTTAAAGGAATTCTTGGTAAGTATTGCCCAAAGGATACCCCGAATGAAGTAATTTACCAGTTCTTGCTTGACTTAGAACAGGGCTATTATGTAATAGCTAGCAGTAGAATTCACTTGTATGCTGATGATAGTAGATGGGCTATCATCTTTGAGACCAATGGCTATCAGAACCGTGCCTTACGAGCTGAGATTCTTCTTACGTATATAGGCAATTACATTGATTACAAACGAACCGAGTATCTTGAGACAACCTATATTGATAATTTTAAAACTATTCAACTTATTAGCTTTGAAGAATTTGCAAGAATTGAAAATAAGCCAGTAGGAGAAGAAAGAAGTTTTGAGCTAATTGATGCTGATGTTAAAGCGATTCAGATTCGGGATCACATGGTTGTATTTAATACGAATCCGGAAGACTACGAAAAACTAGGCATAGAGATGAGGGAGTACGATAATCCCCAAAGGCTTATTAGCTATGAGAACGTGCTGAGGTATTTTAATGAAACGAATCCTGACGTGATTAGTGCTACGGAAGAAGAACTCCGCCAATGCATCCCCAAGGACCTGCCTAAGCTAATGACGATAGATTCCTTTCATTTTGTAAGCATATACGAAGAGGATCATTTGCCCAGTACTCAGGAAGCCTATCAGCTGATAGCAAAAGTACTTGTAACTCAGGACCCCTTGAGCTGGCAACCTACTCAGGCTCCCAATAATCATTGGTCAAACTGGGAATCAGGTGGGTTGTAGCCTTTAAACGACAATTTACACTATCCATTTATGTACAGGCTGTATTACGACTCTTAACCTACCTTATGGACGATTCCAATAACCTTCCTAAAAGCACGAACTCTATTGCAAAAACCTCTATAATGCTTGATGAGGACTTATACTGGCAAATCGTAGAAGAGAGCTTACCTCATGTAGAAACCCAGGAAGAGCAAAGACAGATGCTCATTAAACGAATTGAGCAACTCGCCCCGGAAGAAATAGTAGGTTTCCGGCTCAGAACAGATCAGTTACTCTATGATACCTATACCTCTGAAATGGCATGTGCTGACAAGATATTGAATGGGTATTGTTCAGATGACAATTTTGAATATTTCAGGAATTGGGTCATCTCCAGAGGTAAAAGTGTTTACTATGCAGCAAAAGAAAATCCTGATACGTTAGTGAGCCAGGTAGTAGAAGTTTGGGATTTCTACGAATTTGAGCTTTTCTGGTATGTCGCCTTAGATGCTTTTTCTAATAAGACCGGACAGGATTTATATGACTACATAGACGAAGGCAATTTTCACTATACTGAATCAAAGTACCCTAGTATTGAATTAAATTGGGATGAAGATGACCCGGATAGCATGAAAGCTATTTGTCCTCAGCTTTACGAGCGAATACAGCCATAACACTAATCCTTCCATGGACGATCTTTACTAGTGAAGATTTTGATATAGGTTTGCTCGTCTTCCTGGCTCCGTTTCTCTTGTACTTTCTCTTCCAGAAATACAGGGATCGGCAAGATAAGGATTGAGTCATTGCTTGTTTCTTTAAAAGAGGAGGACACCTTCGAGATAAAGTACAATTATTAAACGGTAAATCAGGTACCTGAAATAAGATCTACCTTTCATTTTTCATCCTCTCTTGGCGAACTGGGTGAAAGTAGGGTTTTGGCTAAAGGCTTCAGAGATTTCTGAGGCTTTTTTCTTGGTGTAACGATAACCTGTAGCGTCTTTTAGCATAGATTACTGTCTCATTAACCCTCATCTTATGCGTCATCTCTACCTAATGCTACTAGCAATTCCGCTTATTGCCGTTTCCTGCATGTCTTCTTATAAGCCGGCAAGATCCTTTCATACCCAAGATCCTGAGTACGTAGTTCATTACAAACTTCTGGTTCATACCCCACTAGAAGTGTACGAAAGTATTCTCATGCGGCAACGTTATCGGGACATTCCTGCCGGGGATACTGTGGATGTTGTGCTAGCCTCAGGAGTAGAGTTATCCCCCACTACCACTGAAGCTTACTATAAGCAGTATAAGCTTAATGTTTGGGGGCTAGGAACACGTACCAAAACCCTTTCAGCTAAAAGGTACAATAGAGACGACTTCAAAATGATATTTCAGGAACCAACCAGAACTCTTACTCCTGATTTATACCCCTTATATTTTGTAGTTAAAAGAGAGCAGCAGATAGCTCAGGCTGAACGTAAAAGAGTGTTTGAAGATTCTTCGCTCAGAGCTACCTCTGTAGCTGAATACACTTTGCTGGTCAATTCTCCCTTGGAAGTATATGATGCAAATATAACCTTTCGCTTTCCCGATGTGGCTGTAAGAGACACCATCCGAGTCCTTTTGAGAGAAGATAGTCAGCTTTCTCCTTCGATGACTAAAGCTCGGCATAAAGGGAGGGATATCTATGTTTTTGGAGCAGGAGTACGGACAAAGCTGTTAAGTCGCAAGGTCTACAAGTATGGTGACTATTTAAGCTCAAGCAAAGGTGTTCCTTTGAGTCTGCACACATATGGAACTGATGAAATAAAAAATAAGGATTCTAGCATCGGTGGCAACGGTTCATCGTCTTACAGTGGTGCAGGCTCTTATGGAGGGACTATTAATTATAGTAATGGGACCAGGTACTCTACACCTACTACCGGAGCTACTATTCACACGGGGCCTAGAGGAGGTCGATACTATTACAACTCTAATGGGAATAAAACATACATTAGGAGGAAATAAGTTGATTTAAACGCAGTCAGCTTTACCTGCCACGCTAGCTTTATCACAATCAATACTCATCTTTGGGGTTTATAATAATCTGTCTGTTTTCATTAATCCACCAACATGTCAAGCTTAACATTTAAAGAAATTGTAGGAGAACTACCACTAGTTACAGGCGACCCCGAAGGTTTTTATCATGTCGAGAACTACCAGCAACTTTGGGAAGAACTAAACGCACTTACCGGAAATGCTATTTCTATTACGGATTGGAAAGGCGAATTAGTAGACGACACTGCACTTCATTTAGAGTTTACAATTGAGGGGGATCCAATTGTACTAGATTTTGAGTATGCGGATTTCCTGGAAGAAGCCTTTATACAGGCCGTTAACGCTCACCTGCCCGGAGAGAAGCGTTTTGTAATGGTAGCTCCTGGAGGAATAGATAACTTTGATCAAAGCTACAATTTCATGTATTTAACTCCGGAGCATGCTCAAACCCTATTCAATAATCAGTATGCTTTTCCTATTAGGTAGATTTAATTTTTGAACGTTCAAGCGTATCTTAGGGTGTATCATGAGGTACACCCTTATTGTTTAACGGCTCCGACTCTCCTGTTCTTCTTTATTCTGGAGGAGAGATCGGTAAAGTCAGGATTGATAGAGTACCCATAATTCCGCTCGATAAATTATTTTATGTTACCGCCCTTTAAAACACGGAGTAAAATCTACTCACTCA
>CAJYHS010000050.1 GCA_913774715.1 uncultured Siphonobacter sp.
TACCCATTAGAGGCAGACAGCGACCGGCCCGAGCATTTGGCTGTCTCAAGTGATCTACAGCAGGAGATAACCGCGAACGTGTTCAGTGATGAAATGAGTCAGGCTTTAAGTTCGCTATCCTCAGACCTGCGTTTGATTGTGCTGCTAACCGATGTGAATGATCTTTCATATGATGAAACAGCAGCCCTTTTAAACATCCCCTTGGGGACCGTAAGGAGCAGGCTCAGTAGGGGAAGAAATAAGTTGAAGCAGATTCTTCTCAGCAATCAATCGTTTCAGACGACCTACCGTATCCGAGCCTGACTATGCCCACTATCAAGAAGTTAACCAGACCGCAGGCTGGCCCCCCTCGTCCTAAGAAGGACAATCAGGGGCGTGAGAAGCCCAACCGTCACATCTACGACTCTACCCAATGGCGGAAACTCAGAGATCATATCCGGAAGAAAGAACCATTATGTAGGATGTGTAAGAAAGATGGAGTAAGGAAAGCAGCCGAGCTAATCGACCATATCATCCCCATCAACTACGGAGGTGATCCCTTTGACGAGAGCAACCTTCAGCCCTTGTGTCGTACCTGCCACAGCAGGAAATCAGCAGCCGAAAAGCAATCATTACGGTAAGTAATATTGAAGACTTATAAACCCATGACGCATAAATGTAAAAGATGCAACGAAGAAAAAGCCTTAGAAGCATTCTCGCTTAACAATAGAGGTAACCCCAGGGGGAAATGTAAGGCTTGTGTTAATGAATACTCTAAGCAGTTCCGTACTGATAAGCAAAAAAGCAGATTATCTTACAGAGTTACTCAATCTGTATACAAATCCTGTCCAGTGTATTTTAAAGTGTGTGCTATTTCGGGGAAACTCTTTACATCGAAAAGACCGCACGCAAAATATTCAAAAGAAGTTACTAAGGAAGTATCCAAACTATTTAACCTGAAGTATCAGCATATAAGACAAAATACCAAGGCTTTACTGTTCCAATGTAAGCATTGTGGAGTGTCATTTTTGTCAGAGCATAAGGACAAAAGAAAGAAATTTTGTAGTTACAGATGTTCGAAAAAGTATTATGCTAAAGACAGAAAAGTAAAGACTAGGCAAGGCCATAGAAGAATGAACCCACTTACAGTCCTTGAAAGAGATAATTGGACTTGTTATATATGTGGATGCTTTACGCCGAAAGAATTCAGAGGGACATTGAGTGATAATGCACCTGAGGTGGATCATATTATTCCCCTTTCAAAAGGTGGTGAACATGCTTTGAGTAACGTCAGGTGTTGTTGTAGAAAGTGTAACAATCGAAAGTCAAATACTTTGTTGACTCCTGTGTCGATCATCGTAGCAGGGGGTGGTTAAAAAACCTTTTTTTATGTTTTTCACGTCACCGCAGTAGCCTCAATAGGTGTATAGCGGCAAAACTCAGGTGGGGGGTCTAGGCCCTCGCAAAACAGATAACCCCTATGGCACTGACCATGTTAACCGGTCGCCCCAATAAAAATAATGGGGATAAAAAGGACCAAAGACCGAGTCGAATGACCGAGTCAGCGGTTAAGACCATCGCACTTAACGTCATTCCCAAACCATCCCGGAAGCTGGGCAAGTACGGAAAGAAGTATTATCAGACGCTTCGCGAGGAGCTCGGCCCGTCCCAGATTATTTCCAAAGCTGACGTTCCCTTGCTGGAAGCTGCCTGCGTTGCCTATGACGTGCATTGCCAGTTAGAAGACGAGATGAATGAAAACGTATCCAGGCGATTTACCACTACGGCTTTAGGAGGAACGATCCTGTCGGCCGAGTCCATTGAAAGCAAACGCCAACTGGAATTAGCTATCAAGATTCTTCAGCAGTACGGGGTAACGCCTTTGAGCCGGATGCGGATCCGGGGCGATGGTCCTAAGCAGAAAGACGACATGGAGTCATTCAAAGAAAAGCACGCTTAAGTAAAGTACCCTGATTTACAGTTCCCCCTTTTGAAATGCTTACTGACCAACGACGCGAAGAGATTATCGACTCTGCTCACCAATATGCTCTGGATGTACAGTCCGGAAGAATTGTAGTGGGTAAGTGGATTCGCTTGGCCGTCGCTCGGTATTTCAAGCTCATTGAAGAGTGGGAGCAACGGGAGATCTACTTTGATGAAAAGAAAGCAGCTCAGGCCATTGATTTTTTCTCTGCTTTTCTCAAACACACCAAAGGACCTTTTGCGGGTCGCATCTTTGAGCTTTCACCCTGGCAGGCCTGGATCATCTGGTGTTTATTTGGTTTCTATAGAAATGATGAAACCCGGCTGTACCGGAGAGCCTATTTAAAAGTGGCCCGAAAGAATGGCAAATCCACCTTCATGGCGGGAGTTGCTCTTTATATGCTCTACATGGACGGGGAAGAGGGAGCGGAGGTGTATTCAGTAGCCACCAAGAAAGATCAGGCGAAAATCATTTTCGAAGAGGCCAAACGCATGGTTAGAAAGACCGCAGCGTTAGCAAAAGCTTACAAAGTCTGGAAACATGAAATTGAAGTAGAGGCCACCTCGGGAAAGTTTGTAGCACTCGGATCAGATGCGGATACCCTCGATGGACTAAATACCCACCTGGCTATTGTCGATGAGTATCACGCCCATAAAAACGATGAGGTATACGACGTTATTTCATCTTCCATGGGTGCTCGTAACAATCCCATGCAACTAGTCATTACGACGGCCGGATTGAATCTGACCTCACCCTGCTATGATATGGAGCGGGATTGCAAGGGCGTACTCGATGGATTTTACGATGATGATCAGCTTTTTATTGCCATCTATGAGATTGACGCGGAAGATGCTCAGGTCGAAGAATACGAGGAGGATGGAGTCAAGAAAACCCGATACGGCTGGGCCAATCCAGAGAATTACATCAAAGCCAATCCCAATCTGGGGGTTTCAGTAAAACTCAAGGATCTCATTGCTGAAAGCAAAGTAGCGGTTCGCCGGATCAGCAAACGCCGGGAGTTCATTACCAAAAAGTGTAACATCTGGTATAATGCTCCGGATGCCTGGATTAAAGCTGAACACTGGAACGAAGCCTACTGGGAGGTGAGTCTGGAGGAATTGAAAGGTCGAAAGTGTTACGGAGGGATGGACCTGGCCCAAACCCAGGATTTTACTTCGTTTTCAATCCTATTCCCTATGGACGATGGACGGGAGGTTTTATTGAGCTGGCAGTGGATTCCCGAGGAAACGGTAGAGGAACGCATCTCAGGGGGACTGCATACCTTATCCTACTGGATTGATGAAGGGCTAGTCTTTACAACACCGGGCAATGCGACCGATTACAATGCGATTGAGGCGTTTGTCGACTGGGTGGCCACCGAGTTTAACCTTCGCCACATCTACTATGACATGTACAATGCCAACCAGATCGCTGGTAATCTCAATGAAAAGGGAATTGAATGTACCGGCGTTCCCCAGAATCAAACCCACGTCGGCGAAGCCACGCAGCAATTTGAATTAGGTATACTCAAAAAAACCATCAATCACCGAAATAACCCTGTACTCGGTTGGATGGCCAATAACGTGGTTTTAAACCGATACCCCTCCGGCGTAGCCATGGTGAATAAGAATAAGTCGAAAGAAAAGATTGATGGTATTACGTCTTCCATACTGGCTAAGAAATGCGTAATGGAGCAAAACAAAGAAACGCCGTTCCAAATGTGGTAACCCTCACTATCAAACGATGACCTCACTACTCAAATCCGTTCAGACTCCTGAGCAATCTTTCATGAAACTGGTGAAATCCATTCACGCGGTGCAATGCAAACAGATTTCGCTTCAGGAATCGTATGATCTGGCCTGTGATCTATATACGGTCCAATACAACCTAGCCATACCCTTTACCTGCTTCTCCGAATTTTCAAAAGCCTGGACTTCGGCAAAACTCTAAACCTCTATGGAATCTGAATTAATCTTTTACAAATCCCTTTTTTGCTTAGGCGGTATGGTTGTCTCCTTTCTGGCCTTGGTTATTACCTGTTCAGGGCGTTCTATTTTCAAATGGATAAAAAAATATTTTTCAAGTTCTAAAATTCAAAACCCTTCTAGTAGTTCAGAAATGTAGTTTTTGCGATTGTCGTATATAGTAGTACGTTAGTTTGATTTTTGATATTAATTTACATGGATTTTAGGGGCAAAATTTGTATTTTAGTGGCAGATGAGTTCCCCAAAACCTTTCATACATTCCATGCCCCTTTCAAGCGTCCCTACCATTCAGGAAGGCTTTCTTGCTATGGTCTCTACCTTCTATTCTTCGAAAGCTAAAAAGCTTTCCCTGCACGATTCTTACGACATTGCCGTTAGCTGTTTTCCGCAGGCTCATGGGTTTCAGGCACCGTATTCCTCTTTCCATTCTTTCAAAGAAGCCTGGTACGCGAAAAACCGTAAGACAAAATTAAAAAAGTAAGAAATCCTTACTAAAACCCTTTCTGCATTCTGCCAATTTCGGGGCAACATAGCTAAGCTCTCACCCCATTGGCATTTTGGAATCCTAAAACATGGAACATCTTTCGCTCAAGCGAGCGACGATCAGCATCGGGCCTGTCGGCCATGTCTGATGCTGATCCCATGTTTAAATTACTGGGACTGGACTTTGCAAAAGTTCGGGTGAATGCAACAGCAGCACTCGGACTAAGTGCCTATTTTGGTAGTGTTCGGGTGATGTCGGGAATATTTTCAACCCTTCCGGTTGCTCATCTTCTGAAAACGAATGGCATGAGAGAGTCGGTAGAGGGGGATATGCTTGGAGAAGTTTTAAATCTGAGGCCGACCCGACACATGACCGGAACAGACGCAAAGCGAACGATCATTGCCAATGTATTTACGTACGGAAATGGAATTGCTAAGATCATCCGGAATCGGTATCGCGAGGTTGAGGAGTTGAAGCCTTACAGGTTTACCGATATCACAATTATTGAAACCAATGATAGTCTGGTATACTATTTCCCAGATGGTTCAATGTGTGAAGAAGAAGACGTATTGCATCTAAAGTTCCTGACATTGGACGGTAAAATGGGAGTTGCTCCTTGGGGGTTTGCCCCAAAAGCATTTCGGGTTGCTTTATCTACCCAGGAATTCATTGATAAGTACTACCAAAATGGCACATTCCTAGGTGGTCTTTTAACGAGTGACGCATCTTTAGATGAAACTTCATCAAGAGAAGCCAAGCGTAAGTGGAAAGAGGCTAATAAGCCAGGGGTGCAAAATACAGGTGATATAGTTGTACTAGGTAAAGGATTGAAGTTTCAGGAAATCGGTTCCAAGCCGATGGAATCACAGTTAGTCGAGTTTTTCCAAAAAACCGACGTTGACATCTACAGAATTATGGGTGTTCCTGGTCACATGATGGGGGATGCTTCTCAAAATAATACGTGGGGCGGAACGGGCATTGAATCACAATTCGTCTCATTTGTCAATACGGCTCTTATGCCGTACATCAAAGCTTTCGAGGAAGAGGTAACCTACAAATGTATCCGTACAGACAAGCGAAGAGCGGGGCAGTACGTAAAAATGAACCTCAATAATCTGTTAAGGCCGGATGCTAAAACGCGATGGGAAATCTATCGGATTGCCATATCATCAGGCTTAATGACACATAACCAGGTGCTTGCTCTGGAGGATATGAACGGATTTGACGAGGGCGATGAACATTGGATACAGCAGGGCTTTATGAAAATATCGAAAGCTGACGAGATTTTTAATCAGAAGTACAATGGAAAGACGATCCCAGTCAACAACTAATCCACCGGCCAGAGAGCTACGGACGCACAATCGATCCAAATTCTCAATTGAAACCCGAGCGGATGGAAGAAAATACCTTTCCGGATACGGAATTGTATTTAATCAGCGGTCTCGATACATGTGGGGATTTTACGAGCGGATCATGCCCGGTTGTTTGGAGGGTTGCGACGTATCAGAAGTACTCTGCAAGTTCAACCACGATGTTAATCAACTGCTCGGAGCTAACTATTCCGGAACGCTGACTTGGGAAGTAGATGAGATTGGCGTAAAGTATACGGTTGAACTCCCTGATACGGAATTAGGACGTAGCATCGAAGTGCATGTCAACCGAGGTGATCTCCGTGATTCCAGCTTCGAATTTGAATTACGCTATAATGGTGATGATATCACCTGGCTTACCGAGGAAACGGACGGCATTGAGTATGAAGTCCGCCAAATCAACAAGATTAAGAAACTCTGGGACCTTTCCCCTGTGACGATTGGTGCATATAAAGGCACTGGTGAGGAAGGGCTTTCCATTGCAAAACGCGAATATGATGAACGCATCTCGGCCCGAGAACAACGCTTAAAGGATGAGAGCGGCGTATCGCACCCAAATGAAGAAGAGTCAATACCAACAGTCTTATCGTCAGATGATTGGTATTTGCTCCATGGTCTAAATTAAATTATCAAATCGAATGAACAAGAAAATCAAAGAAATCCGCGATTTGATCGGGTCCCTGAAGCAGAAGCGTGATGCGATACGTACAGCTGCCAAATCTGAACAACGTGAATTGACTGAAGATCAGCGTCAAGAAATTGTCAAGCTGAATCAGCAAATTGAAGATGCTCGGGATGAAGAGCGTGAGATCGTGGATGATGAAATCGAAGAACGTGGAAACTCTCGTTCGACAACCATCGTCAACAATGGAGAGGGTGGCAACCGCCATATCTCTGAGCGTGATCAGCGGGACCTTAATCAATTTAGTTTAGGTCGAGTGTTACGCACCAAGCTCAATGGCGAAGCTGTTTCCGGAATTGATGCTGAAATCATCCAGGAAGGTTTTGCGGAAGGACGTTCGAACGGAGTTTCTCCCAAGGGCAATATCGTCCTGCCTTATAACCTTTTTGCTCGCAACAAAGAAGGGCTGGACTTAGTAGCTGCATCCTTAGAAGCCCGCCGGGAAGGTCGTGATATGACCGCAACAGGCACTACTACAGTAGCGGGTGATCAGGGTGGTCAGCTAATTATGACGACAATCGGCCGTTTTTATGAAGCCCTTTATAACCGGATTATCCTTCGTTCTCTGGGAGCAACCTTTATGCCTGGACTGACTGGCAATCTGGCCCTGCCTCGGTTTGTAGACAATGGTGATCCATCTTGGAAATCAGAAAACGCAGCAGCTGATGAACTGAATCCAACGATTACCACGACGACCCTGTCACCTAAACGTTTACCAACGTTTATTGAGATTTCAAATCAATTGCTAGCTCAGAGCGATATCAATATCGACGCAACTGTTAAATCATATCTGATTAACAAACTGAGCTCATTGTTTGATAAAATGGGTATTCAGGGTTCCGGCACCGGCAATCAACCTCGTGGTATTTTAAATACAACAGGCATTGGTGCGGTATATGCCGGAGGTGCTCCTGCTTCTAATACCAATGCCGATGGTGCGGCACCTGTATGGGCTGATATTGTTAATCTGTTTAAAGAAACAGCGATTGACAATGCCGACTTTGGACGTCTGGCTTATTTGACTAACCCCATCGTAACTGCGAAACTCCAGACCACGGAAAAAGCATCTAATACGGCTGTATTTGTGATGCCTGAAGGAGCTAAGACTTTAAATGGGTATGCTTGCGGAGTAACCAATAACGTACCAGCTAACCTTACCAAAGGAGCTAGCAATGGCAAACTGTCTTCATTGATTTTCGGAAACTTCCAAGATCTATGGATGGGTACCTGGGGCGGTATTGACTTGCTGGTAAACCCCTATAGCAAGGATACAGAAGGCGAAACCCGTATTAATGCCGCCTTATATGGCGACTGTGCTGTAGCACGCCCGGAATCTTTCGCTGCCATTAAGGATATTCTCGCCTAACCTGATAAAGTAGCTATTAAGAATCTAAAGTGAGCAGTTTAAGACTGCTCACTTTTTAGCCAGAAAAGCTCATGAAAAAGGTCACCTTTTTAAAGTCTCATTCGGCATTTTCCTATTTCCCTGGCGATGAAGCCGAACTGGAAGCAACGACTGCACAAAAACTTATTGATGCAGGCTACGCTACCGCAGGAAAAGCAGATAGTCCTGAAAATGCTCAGGCCGTTTTAGAAAACCTTTCCCCGGAAGATCAACTCAAAGCAGAAGATGCCAAAGCCAAAATTGATCTTGAAAACCCGGAAGATCTTGAAGCGGGTAAAGATTCCAAAGAGTCTAAAAAAGCCAAGTAATGATCACTGCCCTTCCTGTACGCACTGCTCAGTCTGCCACACTTCCCCTGATCT
>CAJYHS010000051.1 GCA_913774715.1 uncultured Siphonobacter sp.
GTTACCCGAAAAATACCGCCGGGTCTATGAGTTAAGCCGCCACCAGCAGTACACCTATCGGGAAATTGCTCAACTACTGAACTTACCTATCGACACCGTCGAGAAACAAATGGCCAAAGCTCTGCAATTACTGCGTCTTCATTTAAAAGAGCACCTATTTACGATTATGTTGGCTGTGGATCTGGTTAGCTAATTTTTGGGCTTTATTGTATTGGTAATCAGATGTTTATTAAATTTTTGTAAAAAATAAATTATTTTTTTGGCGGAACTTCTTCTCTGGCGTGACTTACAGAGGTAACCACGTATTCAAGTCCGGTTTTCTATCCAACCCCCTGGCATGACTCAGCAACGATTAACTTTTCTTTTAGAGCAAGTACAAAAGGGGCAAGCCAGTCCGTCGGAACGACTGGAACTTGAAGCCTGGTATCATCAATTGGAAAGCCGTCCAGATTTTACGGATGGTCTAAGTAGCCCCGCCCGGCAGGCACTTGAAGAGAAGATGTTCAATCGGATTCAAGAGGAAATAGAATCAGAAAAACCAGTTCCGGTTTGGCCTTTAGGCAGAAGCTGGAGGGGTTGGGCCGCAGGTATGGCAGGTGTAGTGGCCTTGGTTATGCTTTGGATGTATCTAAGTCCCAGGCTGGAATCTACTGCTGTTATAGCAAGGCATAACCGAACGGAAAAAACGGGTTATGGAGAAACGCGAACGTTCACGTTGCCCGATGGCTCGGAGGTAACCCTCAACGGAAATTCCAGCCTTTCCTATCCAGATACCTGGACGAAAGATCGCGAAGTAAGGCTCACGGGTGAAGCGTATTTTAAAGTAGTACACACCAAGGATCACCGCCGTTTCAGTGTCGTAACGGCTGACGATTTTCGGGTTAATGTTCTGGGAACGCAGTTTACGGTGAGTCGCCGTAGTCATCAAACCCGCGTGGTGCTCAACGAAGGAAAAGTGCAGTGTCTGCTGAATGAAAAAGCCCAGGCTGATTCGATTATACTGAAGCCCGGTCAACTGGTGGAGTTTTCCCGTAAGCCAGAACAGTATACGCTTAAAGAAGTGGATGCCTCTTTGTATTCAGCCTGGAAGGATCACAAGCTTATTTTACGAAATACATCGTTAAAGGAACTGACTCAAGTACTTGAAGACACGTATGGCTACGATGTCAACGTTGAAAAAGCTTCGCTACTCGAGCGACGCATGTCGGGCTCGCTGCCCACCACCGATGTTCATGTATTGTTAGAAGGTATCGCAGAAGCCTGTAAAGTTCATATTCGTCAGGAGGAAGGCCGCATCTACCTCACGGATCAATCCCGGTAAATCATCCTTTTCACTTAAGTACGCATTCGGACCTCCCCGCCAGGAGCGTCCACAGGAATTCTATGTCTTGATTGAGACCACACTAATTCATGCTTCAATGAAAAAACGAATTACGCTTTTGTACGGACTGCCTGCCTTTTTCTGGCTTTGCAGTGGGCTCGAGGCAGGGGCTCAGGGTTTTGTTCGAGCGGATCAGCAACAAATTCCGGCTACGCCCCGCGGCGGCAAAAGTCTGGAGCATCAGTTGCAGGAAGTAGAGAAATTATTCAAAATCTCTATTCTCTATAACCCCGAACTCGTCAGTAAAAAGCGGGTAAGGGAATTCAGCCGCTACGCTTCGCTCGAGCAGACGCTCGAACAGCTTCTTAAACCTTACGGCTTAACTTTCAAAAAAGTCAGCGAAGCCTTTTACATTATTTCGGAAGAAAAGAAACCCAGTATCACGAGTGTAGACCCCTTAAAAACCAGTTCCTCCATACTTGCTCCGCAGTCCGCCAACTGGAACAGTGCATCGGCCTTTGCCCGTACTATTCCAGTCGTGGCAGCACTGGTAGTCAAGGGGAAAGTAAGCGATGCCAGTACCGGGGAGCCTCTGCCGGGGGTTAGTGTGATCGTAAAAAATACCTCTCAGGGAGTAACTACCAATCGGAGTGGAGAATATTCACTAGCCAATGTCGACGATAATGCGGTACTGGTGTTTTCCTCCATTGGTTACGTTACGCAGGAAATAACAATCAATCGCCGTACCCAGATTAACATTTCCCTGAATGCCTCCTCCAAAGAGCTCGATCAGGTCGTGGTAATAGGATATTCCCAGCAGCGGAGATCGACGCTCACCGGCTCGGTTGCCCAGATCGGAGCGGATCAGCTGAAGCAGGCTCCTCCACTGAACATTTCTAATGTACTGGCAGGCCGGCTGCCGGGTGTCATCGTTACCCAGCCTTACGGCCAGCCCGGTGCCGATAACGCTACGATTAACGTGCGGGGTATCAGCACAACGGGTAGTAATGCTCCACTGGTTATTGTAGACGGCATTGAGCGACCCTTTACGTCCCTGGACCCGAATGAAGTAGAAACCGTCAGTGTGCTGAAGGATGCCTCGGCGGCCGCTGTATACGGAGCCCGGGCGGCTAACGGGGTCATTCTGGTTACCACCAAACGTGGCAAAACCGGTAAACCCAGCATTACCTACGAAACCAACTTCTCGCAAAATAGTAATACCCGCTTTCCTAAATTCCTGAATGGGCCTGATTATATGCAGTGGTACAAACGGGCCGAAGAACTTGATAATCAGTATCTGGTTTCTCAGGGTAAAACACCTTTTGCCTTAACTTACACGGATGAAGACATTGCCACACTGGCTAATGGCACGAATCAATCCGAGTTTTTTGGTAATACCGACTGGGTGGGTATGCTCACGAATAATGCCAGCGTAAGTCAGTACCATAACCTTTCCATTAACGGCGGAACGGACCGGATGCGGTACTTTACCACGCTGGGCTATTGGGATCAGAATGGCGTGATTAAAAATACGAATTACAAGCGGTATAACGTTCGCACCAATATTGATGCGGATGTCAACGATTTTATAACGACACGTCTGGACCTTACCGTACGGATGGAAGACCGGGTCAATCCCGCTCTGGCTCCGACGGATCAGAACTATCAGAACCCCTTCCTGCTGGCCCAGCGGATGCAGCCTAATCTGCCTCTGATGAATCCAGCGGGTTTACCTGTGGGGGGTAACTCGGATGCCGGGGTTGGAAATCCGCTGGTGGCGGTGAATGACATCGGTAATCGGAATGCTCTGGCTACTACCTTTAATGGTAACCTGTCACTGAATCTGAAAGTCCCCGGTGTACCTGGCCTTCAGGGGCGTATGTTACTCGGCTACGATAAAACGATGACGGAAGTAAAGACGTTTGTCGAACCCGCGATGCTGGCTGTCCGTAACCGCACCACAACGGGCTGGATCTGGACCCCCGCCCGCATGAGTGCCTACAGCGTAAATAATCTCATTCAGGATTACTCTCAGTCCTATCGGGTAACCTTTCAGCCTTCGCTGCTCTATGACCGCACGTTTGGTAAAAATGCTTTCAACGGCTTATTACTCTATGAATATTCAGACTGGGGAGGTAACGGCTTCGGAGCTCAGGCCAGAAACTTTGCTATTACGGATTTACTGGATCTGAACTTTGGTAGTAAGGCCACAGAAGATTTGCGGGCCGCTACGGGCAGTAGCACCCAATACAAACGCGGGGGTTACGTGGGCCGGATTAACTATGGTTACGATGAAAAATACCTATTGGAAGTAGCCGCCCGCTATGACGCCTCGGTGAACTTTCCCGAGCAAACCCGCTGGGGCTTTTTTCCATCGGCTTCGCTGGGTTGGGTAATCAGCAAGGAGAATTTTTGGACTCCGCTTCAAACGCCAATTAACTTTATGAAATTACGGCTGTCGGCGGGGAAACTGGGGAATGATGTCGTGGGGATGTATCAGTATCTGAATTCCTTCCAGTTACGTACCACTCCCGTCGTAGCCATTGGTAATCAGGTGGTTTCAACGCTTAGCAATACTGCCCTTGCCAATCCACGCATTACCTGGGAAGAAGCGACGATGTATAACGCGGGGGTCGAAGTGGGTCTGTGGAATAGTGATCTGAGTCTGGAACTGGATTACTTTTACAAAATAACCTCTAACATCCTTACCAACCAGAACAACATTTTTGCACCCTCGGTGGGGGGTAATTTTGCCTCTACGGTTAACGCGGGCAAAGTAGACAACCGGGGCATTGATTTGCAGATCAGCTACGGAAAAAAGCAGTCGAAATTTTCCTATAAAGTGATTGGTAACTTCACCTACGCTCACAACCGTGTTTTACGCCTCAACGAATCCGTCAACGCACCAGCCGCTCAGCGACGGGTGGGTAACCCGGTAGGCACCAAGTTCGGTTTTTTAGTGGATGGTCTCTACCAGACTCAGGAGGAAGTAGACCGGGGGCCAAGTTTCCCCTACGGTCCGGGAGCACCGGGGTATGTGAAGTACGTGGATTTAAATGGCGATGGCAAAATATCGTTTGAGCAGGATGTTACCCGGATCGGTCGCAGTAATACGCCCGAGATCATGTACGGCTTAAACCTTCAGGCTGGCTATGGGCCTTTCGACTTTTCAGCTCTTTTGCAGGGAGCGGCCCGGTCGAACGTAATCCTGGCGGGTTTATATAATAGTGGGGTGCAAAGTAACACCGTATATACACAAACGTTCGCGGGTAATGGTAACAGTCCTTACTTTCTGGTAGAGGATTCCTGGCGGCCTGATAATCCCGGTGCGAAGTATCCCCGCCTGACGGCTAACAAGGCAGGCCTTACCAATCAGAACGGTTATCAGAACTCCTTCTTTGTTCGGGATGGCAGTTACCTGCGGCTTAAATCCTTACAGATTGGCTATTCGCTGCCCAAAGATTTCCTGAGCCGTCTCAAAATTCAGCAATGGCGATTCTACGCCGCAGGGTCCAATCTCCTAACCTTCGATAAAATCAAGTACGCCGATCCGGAGACTCCCAGCGTAGTGCAGGCGGGTTTTTATCCGCAGCAACGCGTATTCTCCATTGGAACTAACCTTACTTTCTAACGAATCAGCCACTAGCCAATGAAACTACCATTCATCCGACTGGCCCTCTTGCTGGGTCTACTGATAGGGCTGCTGGAGTCCTGTAAACTCGATGTTACTCCGCGGGATCGTTACACGGACGTCACGGTCTGGGCCAATGAAAATAATGCTAAACTTTATCTGCTGGACCAGTACGCCGTTCTGAATGATTTTGCTTTCGGTACGATGCCTTTGGGATACGCTAATAACACCGATGCTCTGACAGATCTTATCAAGAATACATCCATTTCGAGCGGCAGCGGCACGGCGAACATGGTTGCATTCAACCCTTCCAGTATTACGGCAGCGAACCCTACGTTTTCGTACTGGGCTCAAGGGTATCAGCGAATTTTTGCCATTAATAATTTTCTGAGCGGAACGAACCAGTACCAGGCCTTTTCTGATTCCACAACCCGCAATGCTTACCAGGCCGAAGCCCGTTTTCTCAGGGCCTATACCTACTTCTGGCTGGTCAAGCTGCATGGCAGTGTAATTCTACTAGAGAAGCCAGTTACCGAAAATAATAATCCGCGTTCCTCAGAAGATGAGTGCTGGAATTTCATTGCCCGTGACCTCAGCTTTGCGGCCCAGTATCTCCCCGAAACCCGAAGTTCTACTGACCTAGGCAGAGCTACCCGAGGAGCCGCCTATGCCCTACTGGCCCGAAGCTGGCTTTATGCGGCTTCCATTGCTGAATACGATAAAAAGCAGTATAACAGCGATCCGCTGACGGGA
>CAJYHS010000052.1 GCA_913774715.1 uncultured Siphonobacter sp.
AAAGATTAACCTTGAAATGACTGCGAATTTGTTCAAGCACCGTGCGGAGCTCGATTTTCTGGCTGGGGCTGACTTCCGCGGTGCGTTTTGCGTAAGCCAGCATCTGAGCGGGTAAGATGCCCGGTGAGCTACTCAATAGTAACCATAACAATGGTGTACGTATTTTTCTATTCATAATCAGATAATTGTACAGGTTAGCTTAAAATTTTGGAGAACTATTGGACATGAATAGCACTACGGCTCTGGCGGGAGCCGGGGTAATCATTCATGTCATACGTGTAAAAGGATTTATTGGGACTGTTCTGAAATGAGGACCTGATTGCCTGCTTTAGCGTAACTGAAATTGAACATTTCCGATAAAATCAATAGTAACTCTTCTGAGTTATTGGTTTGAAAGGTTCCCGATACAGTTCTGGTAGCCAGGGATGGATCTCTTATCGTAATCTGCGTTCCGAAATTGGTCTGGATGAGCTGGCAGACTTCCTGCAAATTCATCTGGTTAAAGACAAATTCTTTTTCCGTCCAGGCCATCAGGTTTTTAGTGTCCACGTGTTTTTTCAGTTGCGGTTGCTGATGGGGAGCAATGGTGACCAGATCGCCCGGTTTCATGCTTAATTCCTTCACCCCTGGATTCTCCTTGAATCGTAGATTTACTTTGCCATTTTTCAATAATACATTGGCATGCCGGGCACTGGTGGAGACGGTAAACTCGGTGCCTAATACTTCGACATCAAAGTCACGTTGGGTTTTTACGACAAAAAGCTGATGACTTTTCGTGTGTTGTACCTTGAAAAAAGCCTCGCCCTGTAACTGAATTTCTCTGTTTTGCTTCCCAAAACCAAAGCGGGGGTAACGCAGGGTAGACTTTGCATTCAGGGTCACTTGTGAGCCATCGGGCAATTCAAAAGTTTTGGTTTCTCCTACGCCCGTTGAAATCGTTTGATTCAAAATGTGATCCTTACCCAGCCAGGCACTAATTCCCAGAATCATTAAAAACGAAGCCGCCGCCCAGAACCAACGCGGCGAGATCAGGCGGTGAGTCGTAATTCCCGTAGGCAGATCTGACGCTAATGCAGACGGTTGAGCCTGCATAAAGCTTTGGAGCTGCAGCAAAGGAGCCTCCACGTCAGCCACGTACTGAGGAAAGGCGTGCTGATATTCCTCCAGCCATTCGAAATAGAGTTCCTGGTTACGTTCCGTTTTGAGCCAGTCCACAATGAGCTTTTTTTGCAGCGGACTGGCTTGTCCGGCAAAGAAAGACCAAAGCAGGGCCTTATTTATGGTTGAATGATTCATGTTGGTTTATGGAGAAGAGCAGCCCCTATATAAACAGATAAGTCCAGAAAACTAGAGGTAACCAGTGGTCCTTAAGCCCTTCCCGCAGGGCCTGAAGTGCTTTACTGATGTGCGTTTCGACGGTTCGGTAGGAGAGACTCAGTTCTTCAGCGATTTCCCGGTTTTTCTTATTCTCGTATCGATTTAGCACAAAAACCCGCTGGCACTGAGGGGGCAAACCATTCACGATCCGTTCTATTTTCTGACCTAATTCTTCCATCTGAACCAGGTTCTCAGCGAGATCAGCCGATTCAAAATGTTCATCGGGAATCAGATCGATGGAATCCGTTTGCTTGAATTCACCCGAAAGGAAATTATAACTCCGGTTCTGAACCGATTTAAACAAATACGCCCGGTAGGAAGACTTGATCGTCAGATAGGTCTGGTTTTTCCAGAACGAATAAAATATATCAGATACCAGATCCTCGGCCACCGCCTTGGAACATACAAACCGTACGGCGTAAGAACACATCGGGTTATAATACATCCGAAACATCAGCTCACACCCTTTGGCTGGGTCGTTTTCAAACGTTTTCCGAATGAAATATTCACGATCTGTCTCTACCGTCGGTTTTCCGGCGGGCCGCTGCATTTCGTCGCCCGAGGTTTTCCCACTGGTATCAGAGGCCAAAGGAGTAGACACTGGAATAATCATAACCGAAAAACGGATTAGAATATAAGGAGCATGAGGCTATATACTGTTAAGACAAAAAAGTGGGTGACTACACGTAGTAAATTGATTTATTTTTTTAGAAAATTGTAATATATGACTTTTCTGCATCGGATTTTCAAAGATAACTGATACACACTGAGCTAGTTAAGATTTGTATAGTGCCGGTAAATATTTTAAGAAGAACAGGAAGTCTATGAAAAGATAGATTTTGCATAATCCTACCGAGATGAGGAATGGGTTACCAAGAAGAAATGCTTATCGTTTTTCATAGTAACTTTTATTAGAAAATTTTCAAGATTTTTTTAATGCCATAAGTATCTGACATTCAAAGACTCATAAAATATTAAATAGTCTACTAAATAAATAGATTTAATAGACTATTGCTTTTGAAAAATAGATTCTCTTCCTTTGATCCATCATTTAAATCGACGGCCATGCTAGAGAATTATGAATGGGTTTTGATAAACCTCCGACTTCGTTCCTCTTTGTGTTGTAAGTAATCAAATCTTAACGGTTTAATTCCTAAGTAGCTCTTTCTCAAAGAATTGAGCCGGGAAAGTATTGTGTCTTAAACATTCAAAATCAGGAAATCATGAGTCAGACATTCGTTTTCAATAAAGCCTTAACCGACGAACAACGTCAATATTTTAAAACCCACGGTATCATTCAGTTCAAGCAATTTGTAGACCTGGCTACAGTACAGGAATTCATTCGGGAAGTAAACCGCGTAGAACATCATCTGCTGAAAACCAATACGGAAAAAGTAAATGGTATTCCCCTGAAGTTCGGAGAAAACGAACGCGGCGACCGGATGATTCAGCGATTAGCCTTCACTTCCCATTATAGCCAGACTCTTCGTGACTTCCTGAAAGATCCTCGTTTCCAGTTATTACTGGAATTACTTGGCCCTTATGACGGTCGCATTGGGGAGAACGAAAAAGATGGTTTAGTAGTCAACCATTACGTCAATACGCCGACTAGCCAGTTCAAGCAACTGGGCTGGCATACGGATAGCCCCCGCGATTTATTTTTAGGTACTCGAATCCAGCCTATGTTAAATGTGGGTCTGCACCTGGATGATTGCTCACAGGCCAACGGCGGTCTACGGGTACTGACCGGCACCCATGAGCAGAGCATCTGGAAGTTATTGTTCCGTAAAAAATATTTCATCGATAACAATCCCGATCCGAAAGAAACGGGTTTTGAAATCGAAGCGGGTGATCTGACGATCCATGATGGTCGCCTCTGGCACCGCGTACAGCAATCACCGTTCATAGGTGAAAAAAGCCGTCGTCGCGTGATGTACATCCCCATTATTACTGGCGAATACAGTCCCAAACACGCCGAAAGTCCAACGCCATTTTATCACAAATTGGGCAGTATTAAACTGCCCAAGCCCTCCTTATCCGGCTGGTTGAATAAAAATTGGCAACCCGGTATTGCTCGCTTTTTAAGCTAATCCGCGAACGGTCCTTGCCTCTGGTGAGGACTGCTTTTCTTTTCACCCTAGACGTTTATACCATGCCATACGCATTAGTAACCGGGGCCGCTCAGGGAATAGGCCGGTCGCTGGCCGAGCAGTTTGCTCAACGGAATTATGATTTATTACTAGTTGATTTTCAGGAAGAAAAACTCTATCAAACGGCTGACTATCTGCGAAACACGTACGCCCGGAATGTGCATGTGTTAACCCTGGATTTATCCCTGCCGGGATTTTTAAGGGTGATAACGATGTGGCAAAAACAGATTACTTCCGAGTTAGAAATCGTAGTCAATAATGCCGGATTTGGCCTGAACGGAAGTTTTGAAGAACTGGACATTCAGGAGCAGCTCGACATTGTGAATGTAAACGTCCGGGCCGTCATGCAGATTACGCATGCGTTCTTGCCCACGTTACGTCAGCAGCAAAAAGCCTATCTGCTCAACGTGTGCAGCACTACGGCTTATCAGACGGTGCCTTACCTGACGATTTATGCCGCCTCCAAGGCATTTGTCCTTTCCTTCACCCGAGGCCTACGGCACGAGTTACGCGGATCGAATGTGAGTGTAACGATGCTGAGTCCGGGAAGTACGGATACGGGTTTTGTAGATCGGGCCCGCATGGGAGAATCGATCAAGCAAACCGCCACGAAAGTGCATATGCATCCCAACGAAGTGGCCGAAATCGCCGTCAAAGCTTTGTTTTCGGGTAAGGCTGAAGTCGTACCGGGTTTTCTTAACAAAGTAGGAGCGTGGTTACCCAAAGTTGTCCCCATGCGACTAATCGAGCGAGTAGTGGGCAATCTGTATCAACCTAAGAATGAACGTAAACTGGTCGAAACCTCTCACCCCTAAGTTATTAATATTCAAAGTATTCATCTCCTCCTATGCTGATTATAAATGGTCCTCCCGTTGGCAACTAGTTTCTTGCCCGCTTCCCTTTTACCGCAAATCATGACACGAACCTATGAATCAACTTTTAGTAAAGAACGTCCTGCTTTTGGCAGGATTGCTATTTTTTCAGCCCCTCTTCGCCCAGCAACGCCAGATTAAAGGCCGGGTTCTCACGCCCGATCAGGAACCATTAGTAGGAGCTACCGTCCAGGTTCCCGGCACCCAGAATGCCACCTTAACGAGTACCGATGGCTCTTTTCAGTTAACCCTTTCTTCTGGAAGTAAAATCTTGCGAATCAGTTACATTGGTTACGAAACGCAGGAGGTTACCCTTACATCCCAAACCAATCTTACCGTACAGCTTCAGCCCGATAGTAAAGTCCTCAATGATGTAGTCATTACGGGTTACAGTACCCAGAATCGCAAAGAAATTGTCGGTTCGGTGGCTAAAATCAATGGGGATGATTTAAAAAATATTCCGGCCGCAGCGGGTTTCAATCAGCTTTTACAAGGCAAATTGACAGGTGTGCAGGTAAACTCCAACTCGGGCGTTCCCGGCGGCGGGATTACCTTTCGCATTCGGGGTAACAACTCGATTAATGCCTCGGTAGATCCGCTCTACGTGATTGATGGGGTGTTTGTGAGTAACTCCGAACCCATTCGCACGGGCATGGGTCAGCAGCAGCAATCGAACCCGTTGGCTGACATTAATCCCGCTGATATTGAGAGCATTCAGGTGTTAAAAGATGCTAATGCCACCGCTATTTACGGGTCGCTCGGAGCGAATGGCGTGGTAATTGTGACGACCAAACGCGGTCGCTTGAACACGAAAGCAAAAATCACCGCCAATGTCTCGCACGGCTGGTCTTCAGCGGTAAAGAAATTTCAGTCGACGACTGGACCCGAAACGGCTACCTTGGTAAACGAGTCGGTTCGGAATTCGGCCATTGATCGCGGCGTGGATCCCTCCACGGTGACCTTGCCCTTCCCCGATCCCAGTACGGTGCCGACCTATGACCGCATCAGCGATATTTTCCGAGTAGCTTCCACGGCTAATTACGATCTGTCGGCTCAGGGTGGCTCGGCTCAGAGTACGTACTTCGCCGGTCTGAGTTATACCAATCAGGAATCGATTGTGAAGCCTTCGGGTTTTGAGCGGTATACCCTTCGGTTCAACTATGATAACTACTTGACCAGCAAACTCAAACTGGGCAACAGCATTAATATTTCCCGGACATATCGAAACGTGAGCAGCAATGACAATAACCCGACGGGGGTGATTAACTCGGCGATTTTCCCGCGTTCGTACGTACCGATTTATAACGAAGATGGCACTTACGCCCGGGCGGGAAGTTTTGATAACCACATGGCTCTGATTAAAAACCTGAATAACAATGCCGTGGGCTGGCGGACGATTGGGAACGTCTTTGCCGAACTGACCATTCTGCCCGAACTGGTGTTACGCAGCAGCTGGAGCGTGGACAACAGTGATATGTATGAGAACAATTACAGCAACACGCTCATTGCGGCGGGGATTGCCACCAAAGGTTCGGCTTCTTCCTATGAAACGAAGAATCTGATTTTAACTAATGAACAGGTACTTACCTATATCAAATCATTCGGGGAAAAACACCGCATCAACGCCCTGATTGGCAATACTTTTAATACCGTTCGTTACGAAGGCACAAGTGCGTTTGGTCAGAATTTTGCCAGCAATGATCTGACGAGTATCGACGTGGCGGCTACCACGACGGGGTCATCCAGCCGGAATAAGAATAAGCTGGTTTCTTTTTTCGGTAAAGCGACCTATACCTATGATGGACGCTTTACCTTCGATGCCAGTTTGCGGGCCGATGCTTCGTCCAAATTTGGGGCCGATCGTCGCTGGGGTTATTTCCCTTCCGGTGGTTTTGCCTGGAATGCAGGGAATGAAGCTTTCTTGAAAAACCAAAACGTATTAAGCGATCTGAAATTCCGGGCCAGTTGGGGACTGAGTGGGAACCAGAATGGTATTGGCTCGTACGCAGCTCAGGGCTTGTGGTCGTCGGGTTTTAATTACCTGGATGCCGCGGGAATTGCTCCATCGCAACTGGAAAACCGTCGCCTGACCTGGGAAACGACCCGTCAGATCGACATCGGAACGGAATTTAGTTTCCTGCAAAACCGACTAAGTTTTGTCTTTGATTACTATAACAAATACACCTACGACTTATTGCTGAACGTGCCCGTACCTTCACGTTCCGGTTTCACGACGTATTTGCAGAACTACGGAGCGGTACGTAATAAAGGCGTGGAGTTTTCCTTTCATTCGGAAAACGTTGCGGGGAAAGACTTCCGCTGGTCCACCGATTTCAATATTTCGTTTAACCGCAACCGGATTGAAAAACTGGCTTCGGATATTGCCCAGGGAGCTTCGGGACGTAACATTTCGATTCTACGGCAGGGTTATTCGGTGAACTCTTTCCAGCTCTATAAGCAGTTATACGTTGATCCGCAAACGGGTAATGCCGTGTATGAAGATGTCAATAATGATGGCATCATTACCTCTGCCGACCGTCAGATTGTAGGGAATGCTCTGCCAAAATTCAGCGGTGGATTAACGAATACACTTTCCTACAAACGCTTCGATCTGAACTTCCTTTTCTATTTCCAGCAGGGTAACAAAATCATGAGTATGCATGATTTCTTCCTGGTGCACGGCGGAACGCAGAACTTTATCGGCTTCATTCCCCGTCAACTGGAACGCTGGCAAAACCCCGGTGACGTCACGGATATTCCACGGCTGACGACTTATAGTGGTAACCCAACCGTGAACGGCGGGGCTTCCAATAACTATGGCGGTAATGTGGCTAACCAGAGTTCACGGTATCTGCTCGACGGTTCCTTTATTCGTCTGCGGAATGTGGCCCTGAACTATAACCTGCCGACGAGTCTGGTGCAGAAAGCCCGTTTGTCTTCGGCTCGCGTGTATGTGCAGGGAGCTAACCTGCTAACCTTCACCAAATTTACCGGATTAGATCCCGAAGTTAGCTCGCAAAGTAATAACCAGAATACGGCTGGTTACGACTGGGCTACTGTGCCTCAGCCTCGCACTATTCTGGTGGGTTTAAGTCTTACCCTTTAATCGACGCATGTAATGAAAAAGTTATATAAACCCTGCAGCAAACTCGCGGTGGCTATTACCCTGCTGAGCCTTACTTCTTGCCAGAAATATTTAGAAGAATACCCCAGTAATGCCCTTCCTGCCGCCAGTGCCATTACCGACGCTGGAACGGCTAGAGCCGCGATTAACGGGGCTTACGCCCGGGTGCAGAGTTATTACGCCAGCAGTTACCCCACGCTGGGAACCATTACGACGGATAATGTCGTGTTCAATGGAACCCTGAGTCAATACTTGCAGCTCGATCAGAACGCTGTCACGCCCGATAATGCCATTACACTGGATGTGTATCAGAGCGTATATCGGGCTGTAAATACTGCGAACAGTATCATCGCCTACGTTCCCGAAGTAAAGGACCCGAACCTGGGTGCGACGGAGAAAAATACCATTTTGGGAGAAGCCTATTTTATCCGGGCTTTGGGTTACTTTGATCTGGCTCGGGGCTGGGGTGGCGTACAGTTACAGCTCAAACCCACCATTAATCTGGATGATTTGAAAGGGATCAAACGGTCCACGCTCGAACAGACCTACGACCAGGTGTTGGCTGATTTAATTAAAGCCGAAGAGTTATTACCCGAAGACGCCGCTACCCGCAACCGGGCCCAGAAAAGTGTGGCCCGAGCCTTACGTGCCCGTTTGCATTTGTACCGCAAGCAGTGGGCTGAGGCCGAAACCTACGCTTCGCAAGTGATTGATAACCGGAAGTATAGTCTGGTTAAACCGTATAAAAGCTTTTTTACGTCGCCGTTTTTAAGTCAGGAATCGGTTTTTGAGCTAAGCTTTTCCATTAATAACCGAAATTCATACTGGAACTTATGGTACCCCAGTTCGCTGGGTGGACAGTATACCCTGAAACCTTCGGCCACACTCATTACTAAACTGACCAATCCTAATCAGGGCGGTAGTCGCAGTGCCTTGCTGGCAGGAACGGGTAACAACGTATACGGAGTTTTATACAACACCTCCAGCACGAGCACCGACCCTGCTTATCTCATTCGGATTGCTGAGTTATACCTGATTCGGGCGGAGGCCAGAGCCCAGCAAAATAAGCTGAGTCAGGGGTTGGCGGATTTGAATACGGTGCGGGCCCGGGCAGACGTTCCAGCCTCCACCGTCGCTACGCAGACCGAGTTATTGCTAGCCATTGAAGAAGAAAATAATCTGGAATTTGCCTTTGAGGCTCACCGCTGGTTTGACCTCGTGCGAACGGCTCGGGTCGGGGCGGTGCTCGGGCTTACCAATACCAATTACTGGGTATTTCCCTTCCCTTACCAGGACGTACTTTCTGATCCTGATTTGGAGCAAAACCTTGGCTATTAACCTATTGTAATTGATTTGACTATTAATTCCCAAATGAAAAAACGGAATCTCTTTACCCTTCTTCTGGTATTAACCAGCCCTTTGCTCTGGGCCCAGCAAAACTACTTTTTCCCGAAATCCGGAAGTTTTGATCCCAAAGTGCCTTCGCCCGAGCAGTTTCTGGGGTATCCCATTGGAACGCATTATACCCGTCACGATCAGATTGTGGCTTACTGCAGAGAGCTGGAACGTACGTCGGGGGGCAAAGCTCACGTCGAGGTAATCGGGAAAACCTACGAAGAACGTCCACAGATTATTCTGACGATCACTTCCCCTGAAAACTACGGGAAACTCGAACAGATTCGACAGAAACACCTCACCGTACTGGATCCCTCCAAACCCAATCTGGACAAGGACGATCCGGTGGTGGTATTATTAGGATACAGCGTTCACGGAGCCGAGACTTCGGGGGGCGAAACGGCTTTACTAACGGCCTATTACCTCGCTGCCAATCAAAGTCAGCAGACGGCTAATTACCTGAAAGAAGCCGTCATCCTGATTGACCCTTCCCAAAACCCCGACGGTCGGGACCGGGCGGCCAATTGGCATAATGCTTACAAATCCTTCCCGGCCGTGAGCGATCCGGCGGATCTGGAGCATAACCAGGCCTTTCCGGGTGGGCGGGTGAATCATTACTTCACCGATTTGAACCGCGACTGGCTCAGTGCCGAGCAGATTGAAAGCAAAAACCGCGTAGATTTCTCGCACCGCTGGTATCCGAACGTGCACATTGACTTTCACGAAATGGGCACCAACAGCACGTATTACTTTGAACCCACCCCGGCGGGTCACGAGAGTCCCTTATTACCTCGGGCTTCCTATGATTTCAATACGACACTGGCGAAATACCACGCCGAGGCATTGGATGAAATTGGTTCCTTATACTTCACGAAAGAAGCCTTCGATAACCTATCGCCCATTTACGGTTCCACCTATCCTGACTTCTTCGGTGCCGTGGGGGTTACCTTCGAGCAGGGCAGTTCACGGGGCTTAGTGCAGGAAAGTACGTCCGGCCCGGTCACTTTTGCCTTTACCGTTCGGAACCACTTGGTAACGGGCCTAGCGACTTTGAAAGGGGCATTAGCCGAGAAAGAAAACCTCTTCAAATTACAGAAAGACTTTTTCAAATCGGCAGTAACCCAGGGAAAAGCAAACGCTGCGAAGGGTTTTGTATTTGGTGACAGCCGGGATGTGAGTCTGACGAATAAGTTACTTTCCCTCGTGCTTCGTCATCGGTTGAAGGTCTATCCGCTGAATTCGGATTTGAACGTAGAGGGTAAAAAATTTGAAAAAGGACACGCCTATGTTGTTCCTTCCGAGCAGCCTTTTTTCCGGATTGTTCACTCATTATTTGAGGAAACCCCGAAACTCAAAGACAGCGTTTTCTACGATAATACGTCCTGGTCAGTGGCTCATGCCTATGGCTTGCAAT
>CAJYHS010000053.1 GCA_913774715.1 uncultured Siphonobacter sp.
AATGCCGAAAGTATCATCAATTACTTTAGCCATAGGAGCTAAGCAGTTGGTGGTACAAGAAGCATTGGAGATGATTTTGTCATCGGCAGTCAAGATGTCATCGTTAACACCTAATACTACTGTCTTAACATTACCTTTTGCAGGAGCTGAGATAATAACTTTTTTCGCTCCAGCAGTTAAATGTTGTCCAGCACCAGCTTCATCAACAAAACGGCCAGTAGACTCAATAACTACGTCAATATTTAAGTCACCCCAAGGAAGTAACTTAGGATCACGCTCAGCATAAGCGTGAATTTTGTTACCATTTACAGTGAGGCTTTCTGAATCAGACTCTACTGTTCCTGAAAATTTACCGTGAATTGAATCGTATTTAAGGAGGTGAGCTAATGTTGCGTTATCTGTTAAATCATTGATAGCTACAATCTCAACGTTTTCTTTTTGTAATAAACGACGGAAGGAGAGTCGTCCAATACGACCGAACCCGTTGATTGCGACACGAACTTTTGCCATGTGAAAATAGATTAATGGTTTTCGGTGCAATATTAATTAATATAACACAAAAACCCTATATAAAAGAACGAGTAATATTTTAGCAATTAGATAGCTATTAGTATTAGCATTAATATTTAGTAGGATATTTTAGTATTTAGTTAGTAGAATAGTTGTATTGCTAAATATATTAACATTTCTATAGTGCTTGTATTTATCATGTTTCGATCTAATTAAACTGAATAACATCATTAAAACCAGAACAGCAATAAGAAAAGGAGAGGGCTATAAGGATGTATTGAATAGCTAAATAGTCTTTACCATAAACTGAGGCACAATTCTTACTATATTCATAAAGATTAAATAATAGACGTACTTATAGCTGTAAAAGTCGCGGCTCACACTTTCCCATATATATAGATTATCAAGCAGGTTACCCTGTTTAAACCCATAGTAATTCTTGGAGATGTTCTCCCCACACTATAGCTGGTATTACATTTTTATATATCTATATATAGATAGCTTTGTTGTCTACATTAATGCATACATCTTATAGAAAGAAAGGATAAAAGAAGGCCATATAATATACTGAATTGCATTATTAATAAAACATAAGAATAAACTATATTATAGCTAAATATCTGTATATCAATTAATTATATGTCTTTTTCTTAATAACTTCACGAAGCGTTTTTTTAATAAGTATTGTACTTTTCAAAGCGACAAACTGTCGTATTTATTAAATAGACTTTCTGTTTAAATTTGCAGAAACTATTTTTAATTATGACCGAGTTACAATCAACGATTGAACAGATCTGGGAAGATCGACAGTTACTAAACACTGACTCTGCTAAAGAAGCTATTCGCTCGGTGGTCGAAGCAGTTGATAAAGGAACGCTACGTGTAGCAGAGCCTCTTGCTAACGGAGAGTGGAAGGTAAATGAATGGGTAAAAAAAGCAATCGTTCTATACTTCCCTTTGCAAACTATGCAAGTGCAGGAAGTAGGTATTTTTGAATACCACGATAAAATGAAACTCAAAACTGGCTATGACCAATTAGGGGTTCGCGTAGTTCCTCCAGCCGTAGCCCGTTACGGATCCTTCATTTCTAAAGGTGTTATTTTAATGCCTTCCTATGTAAACATTGGAGCCTATATTGATAGTGGTACTATGGTAGATACCTGGGCGACGGTAGGAAGCTGTGCTCAGATTGGGAAGGACGTTCACTTGAGCGGAGGCGTTGGCATTGGCGGTGTTCTGGAACCACCCCAGGCAGCTCCAGTTATTATTGAAGACGGAGCTTTTATTGGCTCTCGTTGTATTGTAGTAGAAGGGGCCAGAGTGGGTAAAAAGGCTGTTTTAGGAGCTGGTGTAGTGATTACTGGTAGTTCTAAGATCATTGATGTAACGGGCGAAACTCCAGTTGAATACATTGGATATGTTCCTGAAAACTCAGTAGTCATTCCTGGTAGTTATACCAAGAATTTCCCAGCGGGAGAATATCAGGTTCCCTGTTGCTTAATCATCGGGAAACGTAAAGAAAGTACTGATTTAAAGACTTCACTTAACCAGGCTTTACGTGAAAATAATGTAGCCGTTTAAAGCATTTCAAAGGTCAGATCAATGTTGAAAAGAGTAGGGGAAGTTCATTCTCCTACTCTTTTCTATAATATACATTCTTATATTACACTTGTTTCAATATGCCACAAGTGTAAATTACATTTGTAAAACCTCTATAAATCAGCACTTTATATTTCACACATGAGCAACTATTGTAAATTCACACCTGTATATACTTATTTACAATAGTGAATTTATAAATGTTTCTTATTCCACTTGACTAGTTCACAAAAGTAAAATACATTTGTAACAAGCTATAGTTTACAATACTATATCACCACTATGACCGATAAAGAGAAAGTCCTTCATCTCCTGGATTCTAATAATTTAACCGCTGCTCAATTTGCAGATGCTATTGGTATCCCCAGATCTAGCATTTCGCATATACTTTCAGGCAGAAATCGCCTGAGTTTGGATATTGCCCGCAAAGTTGTTAAGCAATTTCCCGAAATCACCTATGAATGGCTTTGTGATGAAAATCCCAATGCCCATAAAACAGTCCTTCATTCTTCCGCTAAACTCGTTTACAATCAGTCAGTTGTTAACGAAATTCCTACTCAGGCAAAGCCGTCAGAATTCTCTAGAAAAAATGGAGTAGGCCAACGCCCAGATTTAGCGTATTCTCAGGCCCATGAAAAAGCCTCTTTTGAAAATAAACACGTAGTAAAAATGATTGTCTTTTACTCGGACCAAACTTGGCAGGAAGTTTTCTAATTTAACTATTTCTCATATGGCCCTGATCTATGAGAATCTATTACTTAAAATATGAGTGAACATTCATTCAATAGTCTTGATTTGTTCGGCCTTTCCTTTATAATTAAATATGTTACGTCTATAAAGACAATTTATTTCTATAAGTTCAATGCAGCCATAGAACAGTCGTTTGAAAATGACATATGCATCCGATACTTTCGTTAGTGGTATTCAATACTTACAATTGCATTTAACTTTACTTATCCTTCGGCTATATATATCGATGTGTTTATGAGCGAAAGTCTGGCCGCCCTTTAAGATTATCGTTTTGTAAAAACTGATCAATACTGAACTTTACCAACTCTATATTCAAAGCTTCGGACGTACCTACCAGAATACATTTATGTCTGAGCTATGGGTTTCGGGATATTAGATCTACATACCAAAATATTGAATGACTACTAGTTTTATACAGTCTTGCCAATTATGGTTAAACAGTTAGCGAATTGTCCCAAACCTAATACATACCAGAAATAATGAACAGCAGGTAAAGTATATAGCAGTGAATGTTTACATAACCTATATAGTTATTCATCCAAAACCATTTATTGAGAAGGTTACCTATAATAGGCTATTATTCAACTTATTATTAAAGTTCATAATCTAACTGTTCCACGTGGATATTAATTTGTTCATTGTTAATAAGTTAACTACCAAGTAGGCGTGAAACAAGTCCAGAACACACATAAAATACATAAAAGGGCGGGAGTGAAGCGTATATTTGCTGTTGAATTAGCTATCATTCATAGATGGTAGTACCGCGTTTTTCTTTCTATTAAACATAAAGTAGGTTATTATACAAACATGGATCAACTCAATTCACTTCAACAAGTAGCTGAATTTCATCATACTTTTCATGCTCCTGTCTTATCAGATCCACAAATACCTAGTGAGAATCGGTCAAACTTACGTTACGCCTTACTAGCAGAAGAACTAAGAGAATTTCAGGAAGCCATAGAAGCGAATGACCTGGTTGGCGTGGCTGATGCTCTGTGTGATTTGCAATATGTTCTTTCTGGAGCAGTACTGGAGTTTGGCCTGGGAGAGAAGTTTGTTGACCTATTCAATGAAGTACATCGTTCTAATATGAGTAAGGCCTGCTCTACTGAAGCCGAAGCACAGGCCACAGTTGCTTTCTATTTAGCGAAAGATGGCACAGAGGCCGCCTATCATGAAGACAATGGTAAATGGCTCGTATATCGCAAATCTGACCACAAAACGCTCAAGTCGGTAAACTATTCTCCGGCTGATCTGGAATCGATTTTGTTAAAAGCTTAAAAAATAAGGCTTCCCTTATATAGAGGAAGCCTTATTTTTTAAAATTCTATTCTTAATAAACAGGCTGGTACTTCAAATAAAGTAGGCCGGATTTAAAGCTTTGCGTTTCCAGTAATTTCAATTCCAAATTATGCATGGTATCAGAGAACAGCGGATTACCTTTCCCGAGAATGATTGGACACACCCGTAACTGAATTTCATCAATTAATTCTGCTTTTAAAAGCGACTGAGCCAGCGATAGACTTCCCCAAAGTACCATATCTAATCCTGACTTCTTTTTTAGTCTTGTCACTTCTTCAACAGCATCCCGGTTCACAATCATAGCATCATCCCATTTTCCCCAGGGGGCATGATCGATCATTCGTGAGAATACCATCTTTGGCGTTTCATTCAGTTTCTCGGCAACCATCTCAGTGTCGCTCGTTACCGTTGGCCAGAATTCTACAAACATTTGATACGTGCGTGCACCTAATAAGATCGTATCAATAGTGCCCATGAAATCCAGCAAGTCTTCATCAGATTCTTCGTTGTATTCAGGTTTGTTAAAGAAATCGATCTGACCGTTTTCATCGGCAGCGAAACCGTCCAGTGAAATCCATTCTTGTAGAATTACTTTTCTCATCTCTGATTGATCATAGTTTCATTAAGATTTATTTAAATTATTGATCCAGTCACATTCATGGAGACAATTTTTACTTTAGTTGATCATGAATCATAACAGCTACAAATCCATTATTTTACTGTAAATCAGGTAATTATATATGTTATATAATTTATATTATGTTAAGTAAACAAATAAAAGCATCCATCCTATAGGCTTTCACAGAACTTTATTACTTGATAGAATCACATAAAAAAGTCTCTGCGAAAATTTCGCAGAGACTTTTTTAAAATCAGTTTACCTGAATATGCTATTGTAAAGCAGCAAGCTTTGAATCGTAAGCATCCGTTTTTTCTAACGTCTTCAGAATTGTGTACGTTTGACTCAGGTTATTCTTCAGAGTTTCTTCTTGCTTCAGAGACCATGCTTTTTCGAAATATGGCAAAGCCTGCTTGAATTTTGCTACGGTTTGCTCTTCAACGGCTTTACCTTCTTTGTTGTAAGTGTTCATGTCCATGGCATCTACTTTGCCTTTCACCATTACACCTTCATTAAAGTAATAAACGCCCATGTTGTAATTAGCATCGTAGTTGTTAGGCTCGATTTGGATCACTTTCTCGTAACCAGCTTTTGCCAAACCTTTTTGTTCGTCGAGCTTTTTCGTCAGTTCAGCCACTTTCGCTTGAGCTTCGGCTACTTTACCTGAGTTTTGCTGATCAGATGCTGCTTTAGCCTGTGTTGCTGTTGCTACTGCTGATTTCGCTGCTTCGAATTTCGTTTTTACTTCACTCAGCTGACGCTTTAATTCTTTGTCAGTTGGTTTTTTCTTCAGAGCAGCAGTCAAACGAGTTACCTCATCCTGATACAGTTTCACATCCGCTTCAGCAGTTTTTACTGCTTTGTCAGCTTCACCACCTTTTTTAGCTTCTGCAGCATACTTTTTCAGTTCATCCTGCGTGTTCTGTGCGGCATTGTCATACAGAATAGCCAGGTTAACGATGTTCTGCGTATTGTTAGGATCTTTTTCAACTAAAGTTTTTAAATCATTAATCGCTTTATCAGTGTTACCTGATTGCAGATAAATGTTAATCTTTTCGTTTTTCAGATCTTTGCTTTCAGGGTTTGCGGCAATACCTTTATCTAAAACCTTGATAGCCTCATCATCGTTTTTCTCTGTACGGTAGATGTTTGATAAAGTATAGAAAATGACAGGATCTTTACCGCCTAATTCCAGATATTTACCAAATCCTTCTTTTGCCGTTGCATTATCACCCGTTTGCTGAGCAACAATACCCGTAAACATCGCAGCAGTACTATCCTTAGGATCTACTACCATCGCCGTTTTCAGCAATTTCAGAGCGTCAGGGAAGTTTTTGTTCTGATATTTTGCATTTCCCTGTCCAATCAGCCCATAATAAATACGCACTTTATCCTTGGAATCAGGAGCCTGCATAATTGCTTTTTGAGCGTCTTTTGCTGTACTACCCTGCTTACCGTCTTTCGTATCCAGCTCAATTGCTTTCTTGTAAGCTTCGTATGCAGCCAAAGAAGACATTGAATCAAGACCAGCTAACTTCTGATCCGTAGAAAGAGCCTCGTAAACCTGACCTTTCACCAACCACGTCTTGGGCTTAGCCCCTGACTTAGCGTCCTGAGTTGCTTTATCGATCTCCTCCTTTGCCTTGTCGAGCTTACCGCTTTCTAACGCTGCCAAAGCACTGTTCTGGCCGTAAGCGGATGCTGATAACAGGCCTAATAAGGCCGGAAGAATGAGTTTATTCATTGTACTACTATTTTGGTTTAGTTACTATGCGAAGTAAGTACTTTTCCTGATATACGGAAAACGTACTTGTAATTGATTTGTTTAACAAGACTTTATTTATCTGATCTAAAGTCTTGTTAAAAAGAAAGCCTTGAAGACTTAAAATCTTCAAGGCTTAAAAAATCATGCCTCAGCTGATGCTTCTGGCGGCGTTGTGGGCTGTTCCCCCTCCTGCTCTGTTCCTTCTAGTAGCTCTTCGTTTTCAATCTTGGTAATGGACGAAATCTGATCTCCATTCCGTAGATTAATTAGTCGAACTCCCTGCGTATTCCGTCCCATAACCCGTAGATCAGCCACGGCGAAACGAATCGCAATTCCAGATCGATTGATGATCATTAAATCATCATTATCAGTCACTTGCTTCATAGCAACCAGCTTACCGGTTTTCTCGGTTAACTTCAGGGTAGTTACCCCTTTAGCTCCCCGGTTGGTCAGGCGGTAATCTTCAATATCTGAACGTTTTCCATACCCTTGTTCTGATACAACCAGTAACTGAGCAGCAATCGGATCAACCACGCAAACCATTCCGACAACTTTTTCGTCGTCTGCCAATTCGACACCTTTCACCCCAGTGGCAGTCCGACCCATCGGGCGAACTTTACTTTCATTGAAGCGAACCGCACGACCTGCATCAACGGCAATGATAATTTCGTTATTTCCATTCGTCAGAGCTACGTCCAGCAGACGGTCACCCTCATTAATGTTCACAGCGATGATACCATTCTGACGCGGACGGGAATACGCTTCCAGTGACGTTTTCTTCACCGTACCCTGTTCCGTACACATCACAATGAAATTGTTGTTTACGTAATCAGGATCCGTTAATGTTTTTACGTTAATAACGGCACGAATGCGATCACCTGATTCAATGTTAAGCAGGTTTTGAATAGGACGACCTTTTGCCGTTTTATTACCTTCAGGAACATTGAATACCCGTAACCAGAAGCACTTACCCGTGTCCGTAAAGAACAATAAGTAATTGTGCATGGTGGCTGTAAAGAGGTGCTCCGTGAAATCGTCATCTTTTGTTTTCACACCTCTGGCTCCTACACCGCCCCGGCTTTGGGTACGGTATTCTACCAGCGGCGTCCGTTTGATATATCCTTGCGAAGAAACCGTAATTAACATTTCTTCATCGGCAATCATGTCTTCAATCGACAACTCATCATCCGCGTGAGAAATCTGCGTCCGGCGATCATCCCCGTAACGAGCTTTCAATTCTGCCAGATCGTCCTTAATGATTTGGTACTGACGCTCAGTACGAGCCAGGATATCTTCCAGATCAGCAATGAGTTTCATTAACTCACTGTATTCTTCCATAATTTTATCCCGCTCCAGACCCGTCAGACGTTGCAGACGCATTTCCAGAATCGCCTTCGCCTGAGCTTCACTCAGAACCAGCTCGGAACCTTCTTCGTTTTTGAAGGTATCCACGATCATTAACGAACGATCCGGATTTTCCAGAAACTTCTTACGCTGATCGGCGGTCATAAATGAACCGTTCATCAAACCAGCCTTCGCTACTTCCGGATCACGTGAACCACGAATCAGGGCAATAACCGCATCGAGGTGATCCAGAGCTACCAGCAAACCTTCCAGAATATGGGCCCGTTTGCGGGCTTCGCGTAAGTCATAACGCGTCCGACGCACAATTACATCGAGACGGTGCTCCACGTAATAGCGAATCATGTCCTTCAGGTTCAGCGTCATGGGCCGGCCTTTCACCAGGGCCACATTGTTTACGCTGAATGCCGTTTGAAGGGGCGTATGTTTGTACAGATTATTCAGAACAACGTTAGGTACAGCATCACGTTTCAGTTCGATTACCAGACGAATTCCTTCCCGGTTGGAGCTTTCATCCCGGATCGCAGAAATGCCTTCGAGTTTTTTATCTTCAACCAGTTCCGCAATCTTTTCCTGAAGCGTTGCCTTATTCACCTGATAAGGCATATCCAAAATCACGATCTGATCCTTACCCGTCTTCGTCTGTTCGAATGTAGCATTCGCCCGAACCACCACGCGACCACGACCCGTTTCAAAGGCATTTTTGATACCTGTCAAACCGTAAATCGTACCACCCGTTGGAAAATCAGGGCCTTTGATATGCTGCATTAACTCAGGAATCGTAATTTCAGTATTATCCAGATACGCAGCAATGCCATCCACTACTTCCGTCAGGTTGTGAGGAGCCATGTTAGTGGCCATCCCTACCGCAATACCGGCGGAACCATTCAGTAATAAATTGGGTAACTTCGCGGGCATTACCGTTGGCTCTTTCAGCGAGTCATCGAAGTTGTTCTGAAAGTCAACGGTTTCTTTCCCTAAATCGGCTAGTAATTCTTCAGCAATACGCTTCAGACGAGCCTCGGTATAACGCATGGCCGCCGGAGAATCTCCGTCAATCGAACCAAAGTTACCCTGACCGTCCACTAAAGGGTAACGCAGGGACCAGTCCTGGGCCATACGTACCATGGTATCATACACGGAAGAATCCCCGTGAGGGTGATACTTACCTAACACTTCCCCAACGATACGGGCTGACTTCTTATATCCGCGGTTGTAGTTAACGCCCAACTCATCCATTCCAAACAAAACCCGGCGGTGAACGGGTTTCAGACCGTCACGCACATCCGGTAAGGCACGCGACACGATAACCGACATCGAATAATCGATGTAGGCTCCACGCATTTCGTCCTCAATGTTAATGGGAATGATATTTCCAGAGTTACTATTGTTTTCGGGCAGATGGTCTTCTGTAGTTTCAGCCATTTTAAATCAATTGCAGAATTTCCCGATTTACGAGGGAATCATTATTATTAGAAGTACCAAAAATACTGATTTTTTACCGTTTTTTCAAAGATTTCCCCAAGAAAAGGACTCCCCGATTCGTAAGCGGATTATTGGATTTTGCGGTTATTGAATCATTACCAAACAGAAAAGCACTCATACTCAGCCTGGCAGAAATTCATTCTGCTTTTGGCATGAATATGAGTGCCTACGTATAGGGCTTATAGCCTATTCTGCTGATATTATACTTTCTCCCAGGGTAATAACTTTTTGAATTTTTTCTTGGTCTTGGGATCTTTATTATCCCGGTAAAGCGATTTCTCTTCAGCCTCTCCCCTACGATTTTTCATTTTCCAGGAAAAGCCATGTGTGGGACTGGAAAAGATGGAGCTTCCGCGATAAATTCTTCCTTCGTGGCGATGTTCCATTTTGACGTGACAGCTTTTCATCGGACACTTGGGAGCCCAGCATGAGGTCATCAACAAGGTCAGTAACAGACAAAAGATTAATGTAAGCGATGATTTCATAAGGTAATACACTGTTTTAAAAGAAACGATCATTCATGTCGTACAGTACTCGAATGATTATTTATGAATGAATTTGTTATTGATTCCCTGTTGCATATTTCACCGGCCTACTTTTGAAAACTTATTATGCCTTTGAAAATTTAACATCTCTATGGCCCATTCTCATGCACACGATCATTCGCATGCTCCCGCTGAAGTAAATCGTGCCTTTGTTATTGGTATTATACTCAATACCACTTTTGTTATCGTAGAAGCCGCCGCTGGTGTGTATACCGATTCTCTGGCCTTACTTACCGATGCCGGACATAACCTGAGCGATGTAGCCAGTTTATTACTAGCCATGCTTGCTTTCCGGTTAGCCAAGTCCAAACCTACATCGCGATTTACGTATGGATACCAGAAAAGCACCATTCTTGTTTCATTAGCCAATGCGGTATTGTTACTGGTAGTGATGGGAGGCATTGGTTACGAAGCCTTTAACCGGTTATGGACCGCTCACGCGGTGGCCGGAGATACCATTGCCATAGTCGCGGGTGTCGGAATTGCAATTAACGCATTTACAGCGTTATTATTCTTTCGGCAGAAAGAGCATGACCTTAATGTCAAAGGTGCTTATTTACACTTATTAGCGGATGCTCTCGTCTCTGCTGCCGTAGTAGCGGCCGGATTGGTGATGCCTCTTACGGGTTGGTACTGGCTCGATCCTGCCCTGGGTATTGTTGTCGCCCTGATTGTTGTATGGAGTACCTGGTCATTACTTCGCGACAGCCTTATCCTTTCCCTTGATGGTGTCCCGGCTACGTTATCTACTGAATCCATTAAGAAGGAGATTCTTCAGTATTCGTCCGTGCTTGATGTACATCATATCCATATCTGGGCGATGAGTACTACTGAAAACGCCCTAACCGCTCATTTGGTTATTCCGTCTCATCTGAGCTCTACCGAAATTTTTAATCTGAAGCACGACATTCGTCATACACTGGAACACTTATCCATACAACACGCCACACTGGAAACGGAAACGCCAGACGATCCTTGCCTGGATACTCACCACCATTAAGCCCAGGGAAATGTAATAGAAAAATCAAACCGAGTCCCTTCACCCGGATTACTCGCTACCTGAATACTGCTTTCGTATTGAAGAAGAATCAAACGCACAATGGATAATCCCAGGCCTGAACCCTGATACAATCGACTGGTTTCGGGGGTAGCCTGGGTGAATTCTTCAAACATATGTTTCAGAAACTCCGACGGCATTCCAATACCCGTATCCATCACTTCAAACTGAACCGTCGTCTGTTTGTCCACATTTTTAAGCTTCGCCAACCGAAGGGATACTTCGCCTTTTTCAGTAAATTTAATGGCATTTGAAATCAGATTGTTCAGCACCTGCACGAGCCGACCGGGATCGCCAAGTAGAGAACCGGGCAGTGTTTCATCGTAATGAAGCTGAAGTCGAATACCTTTACCCCGGGCAAGCGGTTGATAGGCATCAACTACCCGACGTGCTACTTTCTTTAAGTCAAAAGGAATTTTTTCAAGTATCACCTTCCCCGCTTCCAGTTTGCTATACGCCAGAATATCATCGAGCAGCGTATGAAGCGTTTGCGAAGAAAATTGTAGAATATCGACGAGCTCCTTGGACTCTTCATTTAAATCTTCCATCGTCAGGAGATCACAAGCTCCGATGATAGGATTTAGCGAATTCCGGATTTCGTGACTCATCGTAGACAAAAACCGGGCTTTATCTTCCTTCGCTAACTCAGCCTGACTTTTCGCCAATTGAAGATTCTTGTTCAGCTGAGCCAGTTCATTTCTCGCTTTGGTATTTTCAATATTGCTTTTTCTTAACTCAAACAACACGACTACCTGAGCCGCCAGATCTTTCAAAGCGGAGAGTTGCTTTTCCGTTAACTGCTTCGGCTTTTGATCGAACACACATAATGACCCAATCGCGTACCCGGTCGGAGTAATCAAAGGCATTCCTGCGTAAAACACTACGTAGGGATCATTTGTAACAAAAGGACTATCTGAAAAGCGTTCATCGACTCGCGAGTCTTCTATCACTAATCCGTGAGAAGGCTCCAGAATCATGTAATTACAGAAGCTTAATTCTCGTGGGATTTCCTCTACTTCTATTCCTAATTTCGATTTCACCCACTGTCTTTTATCATCAATCAAAGTCACTAAACTAACAGGCGTGTCACAAATAGTAGATGCTAGACGAGCAATTGCATCATAGGCAATCTCGGGTGGAGTATCTAATATGTGGTATTCATTTAAAGCCTCTAGACGTTTTTTTTCACTAGAAATCATCGTATTACGGTGCAGATTGGCGGATTTAAATACTTATTTAATGATTTACACATTTAATCAGACACAGAAAGTATTGTTTTTATTTACTTATTTAATTATTTACGTAAATAATTAAAAACGTTAACAGTAATTACGCAAATAATGATTTACGTAATTACTCAGGTAGGTAAACTAAAAACAATGTTCCTTTTTCCGGGGAACTTTGAGCCGTAATGTAGCCCTGATGCTTATCCACTACTTTTTTACAAAGAGCTAGCCCAACACCCGTTCCTGAAAAGTTCTGTTTATCATGTAAACGCTGAAACATTTGAAAAATTCGATCCAGATACTTTTCTTCAAAACCGATCCCTTCATCTCTTATCTTCACACACACATACGTCCGATCCGTGTGCGGCTCTAGCATCATCGGCAGCTCCTCCCGAGTAACCCGCTCACTACTAATATAGACCAGCGGAACTTCTCCAGTTCGATGAAACTTAATGGCATTACTGATCAGGTTTTGTAATAACTGCGTTAACTGTCGTTCATTACCAGTAATAACGGGTAACTCTTCTACCTGAATTTGAGCATGGGTTTCGTCAATTACTATTTCCATATCCGATAACACCTGTGCCACCAGTTCGTTCAAATCGACAGAAACAGAAACTGATTCATCGGATGTTAACTGGGAATACATCAGCAGATCCTTTACCAAACCAGACATTCGGTCAGCAGCAGCCTGTATACGGGTCAATAGACCTAATCCATCTGAAGTCATTTCTACCGCGTAACGACTCAGTAATAGCGAGCTAAACGAC
>CAJYHS010000054.1 GCA_913774715.1 uncultured Siphonobacter sp.
GCATTGCTAATATGTTCAATCAGCATTTTGGAAGGACCATCAGCAACGCCATCGCGGTTTTTATCCTCAAAAACCACCAGATTCATACCCGTCGCCAAACCGGTTTCTTTCGAGAAAGCCGCGTGAAGTACGTATACTTTATCGCCTTCAATGAATAAGCCCCGGGGATTGTTTACTTCCGCGAAAATGGTGTGCTTATCCACCTTGCCATCGTTATTAGAATCGATGAGCTGGACAATACTGCCCTTGCCGGGTTCTTTCCCAAGCGAACCCATTTTATCTACACCGACGTAGACTTCTCCCGTCGGAGCAACCGCCAGACAAGCCGGACTTGGGGTTAAATCGGGACCGGAAAAATACGTTAAGTCTAGTTCCTTGGGCCAGCTCACGCCTTTTAGTAAGGTATCAGAACTGGTAATTCTACTCCGCTGCGGTACCTGAGACGGAGAAGACATTTTAAGAGCGGCAACTCCCAGAAACAGGGCGGCGGTAACCAGTGGTACTGTTAATTTTATCATACTAAAAAATCAAAGGGTAAAACAGGTTCAGAAGCTTGACTTCAATATTTTTGAAAACGGTTTTCTTCACTATATAGAAAATTATTTACCTGATATACTCTCTATTATAGAAATCCTCTTGGCAGGCTTTCAGAGATTAACGATCATTCTTCCTAGCCTTACTAATCTCACTATAAGGACTAATAACAAAAAAAGCTTAATTCTCTCAGTATTAATACCTCAAATCCAAGATTGACAAAATTGATACGTTTTTTGACGAAAATGTCCCCCCTTCTTGTGAGCTATGCCAGAAAGTCAATGATAAACGTCACGAGCTCTTCGGGTTTTTCTTCCATTAAAAAGTGTCCACTTCCTTCGATAGTAACGGACTGAAAATGGTTGGCAATAGTGGGCAACGTTAGCTCCAGCATTTGGTTACCTTCACTAGCCAGCCCTAATACCGGCAGCTCTAATTTGGCATAGGCTTTATTATCGATGACATCCTGAGGAAAGGCCTGGTACCATCCATTCGCGGCTCGAATGCTTTCAGTAGATTGGTAAGCCACTTCATAAACAGCCCGATCAAAAGCACGAATGGCCGATGGAGTTTTAGCTAATGTGTCAAAGAGGTAATCCAGCAGAATGGATATGCGTCCTTCCAATAGTTTTTTGGGCAATTCCCTGATCTGATTAAAGGCCAGCCACCAGGGAAAAACGGATTGCCCCGCTGGTAGGGGCATCATGGGTAAACGATAAATGGTTTCATCAATGGGAGGTGTGTCCAGTAAGATCAGTTTGGAAACTACTTGCGGAAATTGAGCGGCCACGGCATACGCCACGCTCGCCCCGATATCATGACCAGCTACGTTGACTTTAGAAAACCCCAGGTGCTGAATCAATTCAAAAATGTCCCGGGCCAGGTTCTTCTTCTCATATCCCATCTCCGGCTTCTCCGAACTGCCCATTCCGCGGATATCGATAGCTATTACCTGAAAGTGCCTGCTTAATTCCGGCATTAGTTTATGATACGCCCACCACGTTTGCGGCCAGCCCGGTAGCAAGAACAGGGGCTCTCCTTTGCCACCGATAACGTAATGCAATTCCACACCATTTACTTTTGCGTAACCATTGGCATAGCCCGGCAGCTGTGTGACTAATGCTTCATCCTGAAGTTTGCTCATGGAATAATTATTCATGGGATTTGATACCAATACTTTTACTGAAGGAAAACCAGGCAAATTTTTTTACATCATTCGGAGCCACATCTCCTGAATGTACCGCCCGAATGGTGTTGGAAATCATACTTCCAAACAGCAGAAATATCCAGGCTGTAGAAATTTCGTTGCTGATGACCTGCTGCTTCTGCAATTCCATTACCAGTTTGAACCATTGGGATTTAATCGTGTCGAACGTGGTTTCTCTTTCCTCAGGCGGTAATTGCTGGTAACTGGTTCGGCTGTATAACTGATCCAGAAAAGCATATTTTGCTCCGCAGTCTATGCCCGCATACAAAGTCATTTCCAATTGCTTCAGGGGTTCTTTACTACTCGAAAAGGCTTGAGACATGGCCGCCTGACACGTTTGCATCATGTCTTTCTTGCAGTGCTCGAGTAGCTGCATACGATCATTGAAATAGCGGTGTAACGTCCTGCGATTGACGCCTGCTTTGTCAGCTACTGTTTCCAGAGAGGCCGAAGGATCAGCATTAAAGATGAAAATGGCTGCTTCGATAATTTTTCGCTCCGTAGTTTCCATAGCACAATTATAAGACTAATGTCCCAAGAATGTGACATATCTATCCATAACTAGTTTGCTTGACCTATTCATAGGTATCACTTTAAAACCGTCACCACCAGCGTTTAAAAGAAAGATTGTTTACTGATTAATTGACACATTTTAGGAAAGGCGTGGCTTTGAAGTAGTTAAGTAGTCAATAACTACTAAGTTTCGTAATACAGAGTACTAGCTCGCTGGTAACGTAAAACTGATAGACTCAAACAATAGAAGTATTAAGATATAAAATCTTCAAAATCAAGGTTTCTGCCATAAGAAGCTTGTTTTTACCAGAGGCTTTACTTAATTTAATGCAGATTAAATCTTAGTACGAATTACAGAAAATCAGGCCAATTGACGGGTTCTAGCATACTTATTTTACCACTAATGCTGTAACCTAACACTGGTTCTTATCAAATCTTCAATTACTCTTAATTGTTATGGAAAACATCCTTGGTATTTCTGCTGAAAATCGTGCTGTAGTTGCCCATCAGCTTGACAAATTATTAGCTGATGAATTTGTGCTTTACACTAAAACCCTGAATGCTCACTGGAATCTGGAAGGCATGGACTTTCACTCCGTGCATTTATATTTTGAAGAATTATACAAACAGTCGGCTGAAATTGTAGATGAAGTAGCAGAACGCATTCGTCAGTTAGGACACTATGCTCCCGGCACCCTGAAAAACTTTCTTGACCTCACTCATCTGACCGAAAAAGATGGCGGTGGAAATGACAGCCGTACACTGATCGCCAAATTGCTGGCCGATCACGAAAGCATTATCGAATTCATTCGTGGCAACATCAAGGAATTCGATGAAGCTCACAAAGATGCCGGTACCTCCGATTGGGTAACGGGTCTGATGGAAACGCACGAGAAAATCGCCTGGATGCTGCGTGCTCACCTGAAGTAACCTTGCATCTGATACGTTTATTAAAATCAAGACCGTAAAGCCTGACAAGACTTTACGGTTTTTTGTTAGTACAAACGGTAATCCTATGTTTATGAATCCATAAAGCTCTTTTTGATACCCAGTACGTTTTTGAATCCCACACTACTTATCATTTGACAAATAATGTCCTCAAAAAACCTTACTTCCTGAAACGCTTCCCTTCTTCCCCTTATATTAACATTCCATAATATACTTTGTAAACCTAATACCTAGTAAAGACTTTATGATCACTGATGATCAAAGGTGGGCTACCCTCACTACCTTACCGTATTATCTCTATACCGGTTTACTCTGGTTTATTACCCTTGCCCTTACCAGCTGTCAGTGGAATGCTTCTGAACGAGTGGATCACCCCCATGAAATGCAGGCCTGGACCGCTCAAATGGACACCTTACCCCGTTACCAGCGGGTTCCTGTTTGCCTTCATGTACTGGATTCTCTGATAAAAACCCTGCCTTATGTAGGGACAGGAGATCATCTAAAACGCCTTAAAATAGTACGACAGCTCTATCAGAGCGATTCTACCTATTATTCAAAGATCAACACTGCCACTGACGAGCTTTTGTCCATTTTTAAAGATCTTTCCATTCAAAAAAAGTATCCAAGAGATTATGCGGACGCCTTACTTTTTAAAGGGGATGATTTGCTGGAAAAACATCGCTACGCTGAGGTATATCCCTATTACTTTGCGGGAAAACTAGCCTTGATAGAAGCGGGAGAGACGTGTGAATTAAGTAAGTATTCCCGTCGGATTGCGATGGTTTCTTACGGGGATAAAAAATATCATCAGGCCATTGATTATTACAAAAAGGAATTTGAAGAGCTAAAGGATTGCCAGTCTGACGCAGGTTTTGAACTAACTTTTATTGAAAAACAGGGAAGTCTCGACAATATCGGACTCTGCTACCGTCAATTAGGCGATATCGACAGTGCTCTTTATTACTATAACCAAGCCCTGCATTACATCTCCAGCGAAGAAAAAAAGTATCCGTCCCAGCATCAATTCATTACACTGGCTAAAGTAGTCGTAATGAGTAATCAGGCGGAAGCTTATCTGATTCTGAAGGATTATAACCGGGCTGAACGAATTCTTAAAAACTGTATTCGCATTAACTATTTGTTAGGGTCAGACATTGAAAATGCCCAGTACTCACAGTTAAGTCTGATTGAGCTTTACCTGAAAAACAAAGCTTACCCGAAAGTTCGGCAAGAGCTGGCTCAGCTGGCCAGTTCTTTAAGGCATTACCCCAATCCAGATGTAGAATTTGAATATCAAAAATATAGTGGTCAATACCATTTTCAACAGAAAATGTATGAACCCGCTGCCCGCCATTTGATTAACTACCTCGGCTATCGCGAGCAGACGGAGCAGGAAGAAAGGAAAGGATTAAGGCTAAACCTTAGCCAAAGTATGGCTCAGACGGAACGGGATTATGAGCAGGCCTTGGCAAAGCAGCAGGATCGCTTGCAGTGGTTATCTCTGACGATTGCGATTTTGCTTGCCGTCACCATTCTGATTATTTCCTTTCTTATTTATCGAAACTGGAAAAATGCCCAGCGTAACGTCGGTGAACTTACCTTGCTCAACGAGGAAATTGCCCGGCAAAACCTGTTGCTGAAGGATACGGTAAATGCACTGGAAGAAAGCCAGCAGCAAAACCATCAAATGATGAAAATTGTGGCTCACGATCTTCGAAATCCCATCGGAGCCATTCATTCCGCTTCTGAATTATTACTCTATGACGATACGTATACAGAAGAACAATTGGAGTTAGTAACCCTCATTCAAACGGCATCCACGAGTGCCATCAGTTTAATCAACCAATTATTACAGGTCAATCTGAACGCCAATCAGACGATTCAAAAAGAAGAAATACATCTGTCTGAGCTACTGCTTTCGTGCATGAACATGCTCCGTCATAAAGCGGATGCCAAACAACAGATCCTCACCCTGGAAACACCCGAACTATCCATCTGGGCAGATCGGGAAAAACTGTTTCGGGTAATGGGAAATTTAGTGACTAATGCCATCAAATTCAGTCCTCCTGGCGAGACTGTTCATATTTCCGTACAGGAATTGGCTGAAGAAGTCGTCATTTCGGTAGAAGATCGGGGCATTGGCATTCCTGAATCATTAC
>CAJYHS010000055.1 GCA_913774715.1 uncultured Siphonobacter sp.
CTTTCTGATCATCCTACACTTACGTTTCTGAAACTACGTACCAGCTACGGTTCGACGGGTAACTCCCGGATTGGCTCTTACAGTTCACGCGGCTTGTATAATTTTAGTTACGGCAATTATAACGGCTATGTTTCTGCCATTCCAGATGGGACTTCCGCCCCTAATCCCGGGTTGGGTTGGGAGAAAAATCTGATGTTCAACGTAGGGGTAGATGCCAGTTTTTTTGATCGCTTTTCTATTTCGGCGGAATACTACAATAACACAATCAAGGACATGATTTCTCTGATTGAAATTCCCTTTGAAACCGGATTCGAAAGTATATCCACCAACACCGGGGACATGAGAAATCAGGGAATAGACCTAACCCTGAAGATGGATCTGATTAACAAAAAGAATTTTACCTGGACCTCCCGAATTAATGCTAGTCTGAATCGTAACAAAATTCTGAAATACAACAGTGGGTATTCTTCATTGTTTAGCATTCCCTCTACTACATCTGCCGAACCTTACGCAGGTATTCGAGTTGGATACAGCACCTCAACCATTTGGGGTGTACGCTGGGCTGGAGTAGATTCTGAAACGGGCCAGGAACTTTTTTATGCCCCCGATGGAACCAAAGTAGACCACACCACCATTCGCTCCTACCCTGCTACTGATTATATCGCTTTGGGCGATAAACTTCCTAAAATGCAGGGCGGTTGGATTAATACCTTTAGTTATAAAAACTTTTCCTTGACCGCTAATATCCTCTTTCAGGTGGGAGGAAATGCAATGGAGAACACCATCTATGTAGCTGATGGTAAAGACCTTCAGAATAGTAATATGAGTGTAAACCTGCTGGATCGGTGGCAGTCACCGGGAGACATAGCCCCTGTTCCTATATTAAGCATTAATTCCCGCCCTGTCGTTAACTCCTCACGTTACCTGCACGATCTTACGCACGTGAAGCTTTCGAACGTCACGCTTAATTATTCCCTGCCCAAAGCTGTGACCAGGCGGCTTCGCATGAATGGCGTTTCGGCCTTCCTTAATGCAACCAATGTGGCCTACTGGTATAAGGAGAAAAGTCCTGCTGGCCGCAATGGTATCCGTGAAATTCGATTTAATTTCCCCGAATCCCGTACCATCAGTGCGGGGCTTAACTTAAGCTTATAAGCCATGGCATTTTCCCGTATTTTTCAAAAAAGAGATGTACAGAAATTCGGTATTTTTTGTCTGGTAACCTTTCTAACCAGTTGTCAGGGCTTACTGGATAAGGCCCCTCAGAATAAAATCTCGCTGGAAGAAACCTTTCAGGATATCGAGTCCGCTACGGTGGCGTTGAGTGGAGCGTACCGGTCTTTATACGAACTTGATTATCTGAGTGGTAATCGCCTGTTGTATCCTGATGTAGCAGGGGGCAATATTAAATATGCTAAACTTACCAAAACCCGAATATTGGATGTCTACGGTTTGGCTGCTGATCCAGTGGAAGGGGAAATGAACGCTACCTACAGCCATTTATACTCCATACTAAATAACCTCAACAATATCATTACCAAGGTTCCCTCCATTACGAACGGAACCGAACGCACGCGTACACGACTGGTGGCGGAAGCCACGGCTCTGCGGGCTATGGTTCATTTTGACCTTGTTCAGTTGTATGCTCAACCCTATACGTACACTTCAGATGCGTCCCATGCGGGTATCATCCTCAACCTGAAACCCATTTTAGTCAGTGAATCCCAACGCCCCCGTCAGACAGTTGCGGAATGCTACGAGGCGATTATTGAGGATCTGAATCAGTCGCTGGTTTTGTTCGAAAACAGCACGGCCATCTGGACTTCAGGCAGTTCGAAAAACTACATGAATCCATCCGTCGTACAGGCTTTACTGGCACGCGTATATCTGAACAAAGGCGACTGGCAGCAGGCTTATACGTTTGCCAATACCATCATTTCCAGTAATGCCTTCAGCCTGTATACTAATCAGAATTATGTCATGGCATGGACGCAGAAAAATACCAGTGAATCCATTTTTGAGGTTTCTGTACCCACGAATTATACCGGTACCAGCCTGGGAAGCTACTTTGATGCGTCAACGATTGACTTATCTAGCAGTTATGTTCAGATGGCCGCTACTAACGATTTACTCGAGCTATACTCGGCCACAGATATCCGGAATAAATCGAATCTTTATACTACCGTTACGATTTCAGGAACGCCCTACTCGTTTTGCAATAAATACAACCGGGGAGAAGCCAACTCTAAGGGGATTAAAGTACTGCGTTTATCCGAGATGGTTCTCATCCGGGCTGAGGCGGCGGCTCATCTGAATAACTTCACACAGGCCTACCAGGACTTGAATACCATTCGCCAGCGGGCTGATACTGCGGCTACTGCTTTACAAGGTAGTAACCAGCAGGAATTACTGAATCTGATTTACCTGGAACGTCGGAAGGAACTTTGTTACGAGGGTTTTCTGATGCTGGATTTAGCCCGAACGAAGCAAAATCTCAATCGTA
>CAJYHS010000056.1 GCA_913774715.1 uncultured Siphonobacter sp.
CTTTATCGCCCTTTTTAGCCTTCCGCGATTTCTCCATGCGGATCACGGCCACCGACATGAACACGCACAATGATTTCGCTGAAAAAGCAGAGTTACACCGCCGGAAAGTAGGCGTCATTGTGGATGAGTTTTACCAGAAAAATACCGTTGCCGGGAATGACTTCTGGAAAACCGTTCCGCAGTTTGCCTACACCGCACCCGGCATTGGCTGGAGATTGACATCCGCCCTTCCCGCTTTGTTTATTCTGTTGGGCTGGACGCTCATAGCCGTTCTTCTGATGCTATTCTCTTATCGAAAAATGACCGTCTAGGTTCTAAAGAACACGGAAGGTAAACGCATGAATTTATCCATTACGCGGGTCGTACTGGCCCTGGAACTGAAAATATTATCCCGCAATAAAGTACTGATCGCCTTGTTTGGTATTATGCTGGCCATGTTGCTTTCTGCCCTCTGGATTGGCAATAGCATGTATCGAAAGCAGGAGCAAACCATCGGTAAAATTAAGGTTCACGAAGCCGAAATGCTGGATAGTCTGAAGACCCGCATTCGTCGGATTGAAGCTAATCACATGATACATCCGGGTTTCATCTGGGACGATCCTACCTTTGCCTACAATACCGCCCGTAACGAAGGACCTAAATTCGCCGTCAAACAACCCTTTGTTTTACAGGCTCTTACCATAGGTCAAAGTGATATTCAACCGTTTTATTATAAAGTTTATATTAATAAAAAGCAGTACCTGACTTATGAAGGAGAAATTGATAATAGTCTCCTGCAATTCATCGGTAACTTCGATTTTGCCTTTGTCGTGATTTACCTGTTTCCCCTGCTGATCATTGTCTTTACGTACAATGTGCTTTCGAGCGAAAAAGAACAGGGAACCTGGGTGTTACTCAAAACCAGTAATCAATCCATCGCTACCGTAATTCGACTGCGGGTACTCATTCGTTACCTGCTGTTTACCAGTGTCTTCTGGTTATTGGTTCTCCCCATTATGACGGGTTTGCTGGGCTCTGACTTTCTGTGGACTTCCAACTGGTGGTGGACCTTTTCATTGGTTTCCATGTATTTCGGATTCTGGTTTGCCCTTTCTTTTTGGGTGAACAGCTTTTCGATGACATCCACCGTAAATGCCATGGTTCTGATTTTCCTCTGGCTCTTTACCGGAATTCTGATTCCCAATGTACTACAGATTGGATTAACGCAAGCCTATCCAATCCCCAGCCGGGTATCTCTAACCAACGAAGAACGAAAAGCGGTTAACAAATACTTTGAAAAGGACGGACAGTTATTAACCAGGGAAGTCTTCAGCAGTCCCAGAACGCTGATTCGTCAGGCTTCCATTGTAACCCCAGGCATGGTGTATGGGTACGGAGTCATTGTCTACAAAAGCCAGGAAATCAAGGATGCGGCCACTGAAGTAGCCGAGCAAAAGTTATATGGGCAAATTGAAAAACAGCAATCGGCCATAAAAGCTTTTCAGCTAATCAGTCCGGCGTTGATGATGCAGGAAGAGCTTTCTGCCTTGTCAGGAACGCACTGGCATCAGTTCAATACCTTCAGTCGGGATGTAGATGAGTTTCGTAAACGTACGCAGCAGTTTTATTACCCTAAAATGGCTCATGAATCTACGTACCGAACCTTTACCGTGAAAGATGCCGAGGCTATTCCAACCTTTTCGCCTAAACAATACCGTAATTACAATAGGGACCAGGTCTGGAAATCTTTCCTGAGTTATATGGTCATCATTGGAATATTAGGTTGGGTAGGCTATCGGAAGCTGCTGAATGCTGAACGTTAATTCTGGAAGAAGGGTAAATAATACCAATCATTTCTATAGCCAAAAGCACTTTGGCTATAGAAATGATTGGTATTTTGGGAGCTTGAATAACTGAATTACTTTGTGGGCTTTTGCTACCCTGAATGCCTAAACCTTACTTATTCCGCAGTTGTTTGTGTCGAATCCTGCTCAACGTTTCGCGGGATACCCCCAGATAGGTTCCTACCATATGTAAGGGAATTCGTCGAAAAATGTCAGGGTGATTTTTGATGAAATCTTCGTATTTCTCTTCGGCTGAATAACTGATCGTAACGAAAATTCGCTGTTGGCTATCGTTTAAACTGCGTTCTCTCAATCGGTCTGAAATTTCTCTGAAGACAGGGATGGTGTCAAATAATTCTTCCATTACTTCCCGCGTCCAGAGTAATACTTTTGAGTCTTCCAAAGCCTCGATTCGATAGTTCGAAGGGGTTCTGCTCACGTAACTTTCGTGATCAATAATCCAGCCTTTTTCTGCCGCAAAACGCATGGTCGATTCCACGCCGTCGGGCCGAACCCTGTACGCTCTTAACAGGCCTTTCAGCACGAATGTCTTGTGACGACACACGTCTCCCTCCCTTAATAGCAACTGACGCTTTTTGAGGCTAAGGAGCTGACCTGCGGTCACAATTTTCTCAATTTCATCTTCTTGAAGCTGCTGGCTTGAGCGTATGTATTCTTCAAAAACATCGAGGGTCTGAATCATAGATTTATCATATGAAAGGGCAATGTACCATTACTTTCCGAACGGATCATATCGATTCCGCAAATCAAAAATTGTGTCAAATGTCCTCGCTTTCGGGCTACTGATTCCGGCAAATTTGCCGGTGAAAAAAGTAGTATAAACGAATAATCACGAACTAAACTTCATATGCGGGTTTTTCTCACCGGAGCCTCGGGTTTTATTGGCTCTGCCATCGTTCAGGAATTAGTAGGAGCAGGACATCAGGTTTTAGGACTGGCACGCTCTGAAAACTCAGCTCAATCCTTACGTAATTCAGGCGTCGAAGTATTAGTAGGAAGCCTCGAAGACCTCGACAGTTTGAAAAAAGGAGCCTCTGTAACCGACGGAGTCATCCATACGGCATTTATTCATGATTTTTCGAACTACATCGCAGCTGCCGAAACCGATAAACGGGCCATTGAAGCCATTGGTTCCGTTTTAGCAGGTACTGACCGTCCGCTTATCGTTACTGGTGGAATTTTAGGTTTGCGAACAGACGGTCAGCCGACCACTGAGTATGATCCCGCTCCAGGATTTCCCCGTGCTTCGGAAGCCGCCGCTATGTCGCTGGCCGCAGCGGGAGTAAAGGCTTCGGTTATTCGTCTTCCTCCTTCCGTGCACGACGCTGGAGATCACGGATTTATTCCTTACATTATTCAGACTGCCAGGAAAACTGGGGTTTCTGCCTACGTTGGGCAGGGGGATAATCAGTGGCCAGCCGTGCATCGACTCGATGCCGCTCAGCTTTTCAGGTTAGCCCTGGAAAAAGGCAATACCGGTTATCGGTACAATGCCATTGGAGACGAAGGAATTCCCGTCAGAACTATAGCGGAAATGATTGGTAAATATTTAAATGTACCCGTGGTTTCGATTTCTCCCGATGAAGCCACCAACCATTTCGATTGGATGGGTCGATTTATCACATTTAATAACCCCGCTTCCGGTGCAAAAACCAAAGCAGAATTAGGCTGGAACCCTACGCATATCGGGTTGCTTGAAGATTTAGCCGCTCATTATTTCGATAAGATTTAATAAACAAACGCCCGGTCTTTAGCCGGGCGTTTGTTTGACTAGGTTACTTCTCAAACATTAACGCAACCTCGCATCAAGCGGAAGCGATCTTTGTCGGATGACTTTCACTTCCGAATAGGCTGCATGTTGAGGGTGTAGTAGAAGGTTATATGATTCGGGCATAATGACGGAAGGAACCGCAATAGC
>CAJYHS010000057.1 GCA_913774715.1 uncultured Siphonobacter sp.
CTTCCGTTTTCATGACTAGCTCATAGTCAGCCAGACGTTTTTCTATTTCTGCTTTGTCCAGTTTATTGGCAGGCCAGTTATTTAGCGTTACATACATTTCCACTTTAACGTCCTTATCGTTACCGCCGTGTACCTGAATACTACCTCCTGATACATCCACTCGTACTTCAGATAGGTTACCTGTAAAGGTCTTCGTTTGATAGGGCTCGTCCTGGTTGGACTGAGCGGCCAGTGAGCCCGCCATAAGTAAAAATAATGGAAGAGATAGATGACGTTTCATAGTAAAGATTTTACGTTTAGGCTAAAGACGTAAGCATGCTATTAAACGTTGCATAAAGGAGGCATTAGCTTCCCAATGAAGCCCGCTCCATGAAGTAGTAAAGATTAGCGTTCTGATTTGAACAATAGAAACCTACATTTGTCTTTCAAGTATCAGTCGTCGGAAGAAATATTCAATTCATATGCCTAAAATTTTGTTGGTAGAGGATGACAGCCGGGTAGCTTCATTTGTGGAGAAGGGACTTCGGGAAAAACTATTTCAGGTCAAGCACGTGGAGAAAGGTTATGAGGCCATTGAAGAGTGCATGCATCAGGAATACGATGCGATTATTCTGGATATTATGTTACCTGATCTGGATGGGTTTGATGTGTGCCGGACCATTCGCCGCCGCGAAATCAACGTTCCCGTGATCATGCTGAGTGCGTTGAACACCCCCGAAGAAAAAATTCAGGGGCTCGAAGCGGGTGCGGATGATTATTTAGGGAAGCCTTTCAACTTTCTGGAGCTGATCGCCCGAATCAATGCTCAATTACGCCGGAAATCATTCGAAAAGGGAAACTTTGATCAGTATGTGTATCATGATTTAACCATCAATCTGGATCGACACATCGTGAAACGCGGTGATACGGAAATTACCTTATCGCCCCGCGAATTCAAGTTACTTTTATTCTTTATGCAGAATAAAGAACGCGTGGTTACACGGGCTGAAATAGCCGAAGCAGCCTGGGACTTAAACTTTGATACAAATACTAACGTCGTAGATGTATACATCAATTATCTGAGAAATAAACTAGATAAAGGCTACGAAACTAAATTTATTCAGACGATCAAAGGACGCGGGTATCTGTTTGAAAAACACAGCGAATCAGCCCTGTGAATGTTTTATAATAAGCCTGTTGTGATCCGGTTTTAGTATACATGAGACTTCGTTTTAAACTTACCCTGCAATCTACTCTGATCTTCGCCGTAACACTGGCGATTGTCTTTGTAGGTACGTACGTAATCTTTAAACAGCATACGACTAACATCTTTTTTAATAAACTTACGGATCGGGCTTTAATTGCTGGATTTGTTTATTTTGAAAAGGATGAAGCAACTAAATTGAATTACAATAAACAGGAGTCGATTTATCGGGTACCACTGGTCGACGAAATCGTTCAGGTCTATGATACAACGGGGAAATTAATTTTTGTAGAACGAGGTCCGGAGTTACCGATTAGTGATAAGCGAATTAAGGAAATACTAAAGAAAAAAGAAGTAGATTTTTATCAAAATGACCGACAATGTGCCGGAATTTATTACCAGGATAATCAGGGTGATTTCGTAATTGTTTGCTCCGGAGTTAATGCTACCGGTCAGGAGCGTCTGAATAATCTGGGCATCACCATGATCTGCTTTTTTTTCGGTGGAATCGCTATTAACCTGATTCTGAACGCCTGGCTTTCCAAACGAACGTTCCGTCCTTTTACCGAAGTAATCGATCAGGTCAATAGCATTTCTGCGGATAACTTACACTCGAGGTTACCCCAGCAAAAGGGTTCTAAGGATGATGAACTGCAGAAAGTAATCGGCACGTTTAATTATTTTCTGGAACGTTTGGAAGTAAGTGTAAAAAGTCAGAAACACTTTTTAAAACACGCTTCACACGAATTAAAAACGCCACTAGCTGCATTAATTGGTGAACTGGAAGTAAATCTTCAGGAGAAACGGACGCAGGAAGAATATCAGCACTTATTAGTCCATTTACTGGAAGATGCCCAGCATTTAAAAGCCATTATGGAAGGACTATTAACGTTGTCAGGCCTGGGGTCAAGCCGGAATTTTTCGATTCATAAAATCCAGATCGACGATGTATTGTGGGATGTCCTGGGTAAAATAAAAATAACGCATCCCAATGCCAGCATTCACGTAGAAGTAGTAGCTGAACAGGAGAATACCGATTGGTTACTGGTGAAAGGAAATGAAGTATTACTTTCGATGGTCTTAACCAACCTGATTGAAAATGCCATTAAGTTTTCCGAGGCTAAACCGATTATCGTATCGCTCGATTACAGCGAACATTTGCAAATTAAAATAATTGATCAAGGCCGGGGGATTGAAGCGGAAGATAAGGACCGAATCTTTGATCTGTTTTACCGGGGAGTTAACGTGAATTCCGTTGCAGGACACGGCATGGGTCTTCATTTAACCAAACGTATTCTTGACTTACACGGCTTCCACTTAAGCTATCAATCCGTAGTGAATGAGGGGTCTACCTTTGTCATTGATTTCACCTAGATTTGTCAAAAGAAGTCTTACGGGATCTGAGATGACAGTAAGGATCAGCTATTCGGAATAGATTAAAGAACTCTAATCTACTTCCAATCTACTTCTAACAAGCCCGTTAATTTGGCCTTAATGTTGCCGATGCAATTTTGTATTGAAATTGTAATCGGTACAACATGCGTTTCCTCTTCATTATCTTTTTTATACTCACGTTAGGCAGCAGTAGCTGGGCTCAGACGGTTCCGGTGGATACCATGCGGGTGTCTCGGACTCAGGCCGAACAGCTGTTCCTGACGAAAAACCTGCGGCTCATCGCCGAGAAGCTGACGATTTCGCAGGCCGAAGCTCAGATATTACAGGCTAAAGCCTGGCCTAATCCCAATTTTGGAATTGATCAGGTCAACCTCTGGGCTACGCAGCGACAAACGCGTGGTGAAGAAGTATCTCCACCACTGGCACTTGGAAAAAACTTCGGGCGAAATCAGCAGTTTGCTTTTGATCTGGAACAACTGATTCTGACGGCGGGCAAACGTCGCAAGATGGTGGCCATTGAAAAAGTCAACCGGGATCGTTCCGAGCAGTATTTTCTGGATTTACTGGTTTCGCTGAAAGCGGAATTCCGTAATCTGTTAACGGAACTGACTGCTGATCAACAGGAAAAACAGCTGATTAACGATCAGGTGACCATTCTTTCCGAAGTACTGCGGGCCCAGGAGCGACAGTATCAGAATGGGAACTTATCCAAAGCTGAATACTTCAGAATCAAGTCTTTGGAGCTGGAATTACTGGACGATTTGCGGGAGAAAGAAAACGAAATTCAGGAGTCTCAACAGCAGCTCAAAACGCTGATGGCTTTACCCGCAGAAACGTATCTGATTATTAATGATGGCTCTTCTCTACCCAATTACACCGCATTAAAGCAGGGTGGATTCCAGCTGTTTAAACAGAAAGTAAGTGAAGATCCCCCACGTTTACGGGCGGCTCAGAGCGAAGTTGAATACGCGAAAGCTCAGCATCGGTACGAGCAAGCCAAAAAAACACCGGATCTAACTTTAAAGGCTGGGTATGACCGAAATGGCAATACAATGGTAGACTTTGTAGGGTTTGGCGTATCGGCGGACATTCCCGTGTTTGATCGGAATAAGGGCAATATTCTTTCCAGCAAAATTGAAATTGAAAAGACGAATCATCAATTGCAGGATGCCCGCAATGAGTGGCAGAATCAGCTTTTCAAAGCTTACGCCAATTTCCTGGCCTCAAGTGATTTCTACGAGCGGCTGGATGCCCGGTATGCCACTGAGCTCAACGACTTGAGCGAATCCATCAGTCGGAATTTCCAGAAGAAAAACATTAGTCTGCTGGAGTTCCTCAACTACTTCGAAGCCTTCCGGGCTAACCGCGAAACGCTGCTGAAGGCGAATAAAAATGTACGAAACTCACTGGAAGAACTTAATTATCTAGCTGGAACTGACCTATAATGAAGCTAATGCATTCCACTCTTAATGGCCTGATGGTAGCTCTGTTAGGCGGGCTGGTTCTGAGTTGTAACCAAAAACCAGAATCACAGACCCAAACGGCGGCTGCGAAAGCGGACTCTACGAATTGTTTTGCCAAAGAGGTAACCTCGCAAACCACGGAAGTCAACGCTTCAACGCCGATTCAAAAGATTTCACTTACGGGTAAAGTCAACTATAACCCCGACCGGGTCGTCAAGTTTGTGCCTTTGCTGGACGGCGTGGTAAGTAAAGTAAATTTCGCCTTGGGCGATTACGTAAAGAAAGGCCAGGTATTACTGGAACTGCGAAGTTCGGAATTAACCAATCTGAGTTCAGAGCTGAAAACCGCTCAGGCTACGTTACGAATTGCCGAGAAAAATCTGTCTTCGGTCAAGGATATGTATGAAGATAAACTGGCTACAGAAAAGGAACTCGTGCAGGCGGAAAGTGAAGTGGACGTAGCTAAGCAGAGTATTATCAAAGCTCAGGAAACGCTTAATCTCTACGGCGGAAGTCTGGAAAAAGGCGTATTAGTCGTTCGGGCGGCGAGCAATGGATATATCGTCGAAAAAAACATCGTCGTTGGGCAACAGGTGGAAGCCGGAACCGAAGCGTTGTTCACTATTTCTGATTTGAAACAGGTTTGGGTAACGGCCAATATTTATGCTGGACAACTCGATCAGGTGAAGGAAGGAATGCCCGTAGAAATCACGACGACGGCGTATCCCAATACGGTTTTTCACGGAAAAATAAGCCGTTTTGCAAATGTCTTCGATCCGAATGAACGGGTGCTGAAAGCTCAGATTTTCCTGGACAATCCCGGCCTGTTACTGAAACCTGAAATGTTCGTGATTATTCGCGTACAGAAAACGGGTAAAGAAACAACGCTGGCGGTACCGACCAAAGCCGTGGTATTTGACGATGATCGCTACTTCGTAGTTCAGTATCAGGATGAATGCCACCTGAAACTCGTCAATCTGACGCCACTTTTCCAGAATGCCGATTCCACCTATTTCCACGGAGGCATTCAGGTCGGAGAAAAAATCCTGGTAAAGAATCAACTGCTGGTGTATAACCAATTGAAGCAAACTAAAGCCGCAAATTGAGGCTCGTAGCGTTATGTCCAAATTTGTCGAAAAGATTGTAGCCTTTTCCCTCAAAAACCACATTCTGGTCTTTTTTATGACCTTTTTGCTGGTGGGAGCGGGGGTAATCAGCTACATGAATACTCCCATTGAAGCCTTTCCCGACGTAACCAATACTCGTGTTCGGATCATTACCCAATGGTCCGGGCGGAGTGCGGAGGAGGTTGAAAAATTCGTGACTTTACCCATTACCCGGGAAATGAACACGATTCCCAAAAAGACCGAAGTCCGTTCCGTTTCGCTGTTCGGGTTATCGGTGGTTACCGTATTGTTTGATGAAAAAGTCGATGATTTTTACGCCCAGCAATACGCTTCCAATCGCATTAATAACGTCAATTTACCCGAAGGAGCCGACGCCGGAATTGAACCGCCCGCCGGTGCTACGGGCGAGATTTTTCGCTATGTACTAAAAGGCGATCTACCCATCCGGGAGTTATCCGCTTTGCAGGAATGGGTTGTAGAGCGGGAGCTGGTAGGCGTGCCTGGGGTAGCTCAGGTGGTGAGTTTTGGCGGGGAAGAGAAGATCTATGAAATTCAGGTTGATCCCGTCGAACTGGCTAACTATAACCTCACGTCAATCGATGTTTTCGAGGCCGTTTCCAACAGTAATATTAATGTAGGTGGCGATGTCATTACCAAAGGAGATCAGGCGTATGCCGTTCGGGGCGTAGGTTTGCTGGAAAGTACGGCGGACATTGAAAACATCCTGATTGAAAACGTAAATGGTACGCCCGTGACGGTTGGCAACGTCGCTAAAGTTTCTATCAACGCCAAGCCGCGTCTGGGGCAGGTGGGTTTACAGGATGATGATGATCTGGTGGAAGGCGTCGTGATTATGTTACGCGGCGAAAACCCAAGTAAGGTCATTGAAAACCTGAAATTGAAAATTGAAGATTTGAACACCCGGATACTACCCAAAGGTGTTAAAATTCAGGCGTTCCACGACCGTTCCGAACTGGTAAATACGACAGTGGATACCGTTACGCATAACCTGGTGGAAGGAATTGTGCTGGTTTCGGTGTTCGTGTTCATCTTCTTGGTGAACTGGCGAACGACGGTGATCGTGGCTTCGGTTATTCCGCTGGCTTTCCTCTTTGCTATCATTATGTTACGCGTGCAGGGCATTCCGGCCAACCTGATTTCCATTGGAGCCGTGGATTTTGGCCTGTTGCTGGAAGGGACGATGGTGATTGTGGAAACCGTCTTTGTAGGGCTCGACAGGCGGGCTCATGAATTGGGCATGGAACGCTTTAATAAAATCTCCAAGCTGGGCATTATCAAGCAAAGTGCCCGTACGGTAGCCAAATCCATTTTCTTCGCTCAGATCATCCTGATCGTGGCTCTGTTGCCCATTTTCACGTTCCAGAAAGTGGAAGGGAAGATGTTTACGCCGCTAGCGTTCACGCTGGGATATGCCCTGATTGGTTCGGCCATTTTGAGTCTGACCTACGTACCTGCCATGTGTAAGGTATTGTTGACGAAAAACATCAAAGATCCCGAAAACCCGATTACCAATTTCTTTCGCAATGGTATTTACAAACTCTTCGCGGGAGCGTTTAAAATGCCCAAAACCACCATCGCAATATTCATTGGAGCGTTTGTGATTTGTGTGTTAAGCTTTGGCCGCCTGGGATCGGAATTTATTCCTAAACTCAACGAAGGAGCTTTATACATTCGAGCGACTTTACCCAACAGCGTCAGCCTTCAGGAGTCGGTGAAACTGACGAAAGAAATGAAGGCAAAATTTCGCTCGTTTGAAGAGGTTCGCTTTGTGTTGACGCAAACGGGACGGCCCAATGATGGTACCGATCCGACCGGATTTTTCAATATTGAATTCCACGTGCAGTTGCACCCCAAAGACGACTGGAAACGGAAAATTTCAAAGGAAGAGTTACTAGAGGAAATGGAAAAATCTCTCAGCGTTTATCCCGGAACGATCTTTAGTTTCAGTCAGCCAATTATGGATAACGTCGAAGAATACGTGGCAGGCGTGAAGAGTTCGCTGGTCGTGAAAGTATTCGGAGATGATTTGTTCCAGCTCGAAAAAACGGCTGATGAGATTGCCGGAGCTATCAAAGACGTGCCCGGTGTACAGGATCTGAACGTATTCCGAAACATTGGTTCGCCCGAATTACGCGTCAAGTTCGATGAAAAACGAATGGGTCGTTACGGCGTAAGCATGGCCGATGCCCAGTCGGTAATCGAAATGGCAATTGGCGGAAAAGGAGCTTCGCACTTCTACGAAAACGAGCGTCTGTTTGATATTCGGATTCGGTATGCGGAATCGTTCCGGCAGTCGGAGAAAGAGATTGCGAACATTCTGGTTCCGGCCAATGGAACGTCGAAGGTGCCGCTATATGAAATCGCGGATATCTCCTTCCACACGGGTCCCGCCTTTATTTACCGCGAAGGCAGCAGTCGGTACATTGCCATTGGTTTCTCCGTTCGCGGACGCGATCTGGGAAGTACCATTTCGGAAGCTCAGCAGAAAGTAAAAGAGAAAGTTACCTTACCCGATTCGTACCAGATGAGCTGGGCGGGTGAATTTGAAAGTCAGCAACGGGCCACGAGCCGTCTGGCGGTTATCGTTCCGATCTCTTTATTAATGATTTTCTTCCTGTTGTACATCAACTTTGGAAATCTCAAGGATACGCTGATTTCACTGGTAACCATTCCATTTGCGTTTGTTGGTGGGTTCCTGTCGCTCTATTTGACGAATACCATCTTTGGCATCTCGGCGGGTATCGGTTTCATTATCCTCTTCGGTGTAGGAACCATCGACGGAATTATCCTGATTGGGGTCATGAAAGATTTACTGCGAAGGGGTTATACCTTGAAAAAGGCTATCAAAGAAGGCGTTTTCTCGCGGATTCGTCCGGTCTTTATGATTGCTGTCATGGGTTCAGCGGGTCTGTTACCTGCCGCCATGTCCAGCGGGATGGGTTCTGAAATTCAGAAACCACTGGCGATTATGATTGTAGGGGGATTAATCATTTGTATGATTCTGTCGCTTATTGTATTACCCCAGGTCTTCTATCTAGCCTACCGCCCCGGACTACGGAAACGCGGCGTAGCGGATGATTAACTAAGTAATAGTAATAAGAGTGGCTTTACAATCTGGGTGGCTGGACTAGTTCCGACACCCAGATTTTTTTACGCCCAAACTTGAGCCGCTGCAGAGGCGGGATCATAAGTGTTTGTACACGACTGAGGTCTGGTTTTTTTATAAATTAGGGTAGGGAATACTTCCTAAATCTCTACCAATCTTTGACCTGGCTCGTATGTGTAACCAAGCTCATCGTCACTCCATTCATTGCATTGTTCCGCCATACATGACTGACCAACTGGTTCGGTCTTCCAACCCTGACATTCGGGACCGGGCTCTGGCAACGTTGAAAATTTCGGCGGCTTTTCGGGCGGAGCGTAAGTTTGCCCAGTCGTTTCCCAGCCTGATGGTCTATGCTTTATCCGCTGAGCAGGGTAAAAATCGGGTGATATACGATGCTCGCCAGACGGATAATCTAATGAAGGCCATCGTTCGGAAAGAAGGTGAGCCCGCAGGTGATGACGAGGCCGTTAACGAGGCTTACGAGTATTCCGGCGATACCTATGATTTTTTTGAAAAACTGTTTCAGCGAAACTCGCTTGATGATAAGGGCATGACGCTGATTTCTACCGTTCACGTCGCTGAGTCGGATTATCGCGGAGGCTATGTTCCCATGAGCAATGCTTTTTGGAATGGCGAGTTAATGGCGTACGGGGATGGCGATGGAATCATATTTAACCGTTTTACGCAATCACTGGATGTCGTAGGCCATGAGTTAACCCACGGCGTTCAGTCGTTTACAAGTAACCTGAATTATTACGGTCAACCGGGAGCCTTGAATGAACACTTCTCGGACGTTTTCGGAATATTGATTCGTCAGTGGAAAACGCAGGAACGTGCCGAAACGGCCAACTGGACCATTGGGTCGGAAGTTTTAGTTCCGGCGGAAACGCGTCGCGGCATCCGGGATATGTTGAATCCGGGAAAAGCGTACGTGGATGACCCCGATTTAGGTACCGATCCGCAGCCCGGCCATATGAATGATTTATACACCGGACCTTACGATAATAATGGCGTTCATATTAACTCCGGCATTCCAAATCGGGTATTTGCACTGGTGGCTACGGAGTTAGGCGGAAATGCCTGGGAAGTAGCGGGTCGCATCTGGTACGATACGCTATTGCAGTTAACTAACTCCAGCCAGTTTAATGATTGTGCCCGATTGACAATTCAGAATGCCGGAAGCCTCTTTGGCGAAGCTGAGAAAAAAGTGGTGCAGAATGCCTGGAAAACGGTAGGGTTAACGCTATGAAAGTTCAGCTCAAACAGTCTGGGGGATTTATGGGAATGCTGAAAGAATGCACGCTGGACACGCACGCACTTGAACCGGAAGAAGCGGACACCATTCGGGACTCGGTCAACAGAACGGACTGGAATCAGGCTGACCAGAATTCTGGAAGGAGTCGCGACGGCTATCATTATTATTTGCTGGTGGAAGATCAGCAGCAAACTTATTCGGCTGAGTACACCGATCAAACCTTACCTGAATCGCTGAAACCACTGATTGCTATTCTGAAAAGGTATCTGAAGGCAGGCCGGTTTTAAGGCAAAAAATGTTTCTAGCCCAGTCGCTGTTATCATGGTTGCTGCCAGCGGTGGGGTTTAGCTTTTAAAATAGAAATTTCTCTACTCAAGTCATTGTATCATGGCCACTGCCAGCTTTTCCGCTGGCAGCAGGAATCAGGATTTACAGATTTACTCGGTATCTAACTGGTTGCTACCAGCAAAAAGGCTGGTAGCGGTCACGGTGAGAGCAGTGGAAGGAGTAGCATAAAATCAAGAAGCGGTTAGTAAGCTTATTTTGCTTACTAACCGCTTCTTAAACTTTCAAACCTTACTGAGCCAGATATCCACCATCTACGGCATAATAAGCACCCGTTACAAAGGAAGCTTTATCCGAGCTCAGCCAGAGAACGATCTCGGCTACTTCTTCGGGCGTACCCAGGCGATTCATCGCGTGTTTGGCTGATAAAGCATCAATGGCTTCCTGATTCATATTCTGGGAAATCAGGGGAGTGCTGATAAACGCTGGACCTACGGCATTCACCCGAACTCCTTTCGTACCGTATTCCAGACCCGCATTTTTGGTCAGACCTACCACGCCGTGTTTGGCGGCTACGTAAGCAGAAGAATTGGCAAAACCTACCTGACCCAGAATGGAGGCAATATTCACTACCGATCCGCCGCCTGATTGCAGAATGGCCGGAATCTGGTAATGCATGCCGTAAAAAACGCCTGACAGGTTAATGCTGATGACCTTGTCCCAGGCGGCAATATCATATTCACCTACGGGAGCAGAAGGCCCACCGACTCCAGCGTTATTGCAACTGATATGAAGAGCACCGTAGTGATCCAGCGTTTGCTTTACCAAAGCTTCATTCTCTTCAGAACTGGATGTATCGGCTTTCACAAAAAAAGCATCGCCACCGGCTTGCTGAATGAGTGAAACGGTTTCGTTACCACCCTTTTCATTAATGTCTGAAACGACAACCTTGGCTCCTTCGTTTGCGTAGGAGAGAGCAATGGCACGACCAATGCCAGAACCAGCACCCGTCACTAAAGCGACTTTATTTTCTAACGTTTTCATGGTATGAAGTAATTAAGGTAATAAACAAGTACTTGATAAGTGTACTTATATACTAAACGATAATTAAACCCGACTAGTGCACGTAGATGTTATTTCTTAACAAAGAAACTTCCCGCTGAAGCGATTCTACCTTTTCAATCAAATTGGCAATCACATCGAGCCCTTCGAGATTAATATTCAGTTCGTAATGTAGACGTATGAACTTCTCCAATCGGGGAATAGTATCCTCGTGGATATAAGTGACTTCCTGAATATTAGATAATTCCAATAGTCCATAATCCTGTAACGATTCTACAAAAGTGATTTCGATATCGTAATGCGAGCAGCAGTCGCGGAGGGTAATCCATTCTGTTGTTGCCATCTTACAATTGGGATAATTCCTTAAACAGTTCCTTGTGCCGATCGGTCAGATTGGTAGGGATTTTGATGTTCCAGGTAATGAAAAGATCACCAAACTCACCGTCTTTTTTATAGACTGGAAAGCCTTTGCCCCGTAACCGAACTTTCGTTCCATTCTGCGTTTCCGCCTTGATTGGGATTTTAACCTTTCCGTTAAGTGTTTCAATCGTGACATCACCGCCCAGAATGGCCGTATATAAGTCCAGATCAAATGTAGCATGAAGGTCATTTCCCTGACGTTTGAAAACGGGATCTTCGGCAATTTTAAAGGTGATGTACAGATCGCCATCCGGACCGCCATTTTGTCCGGGAGCTCCGTAACCTTTCAACTTGATGACCTGTTCATGAGCAACACCCGCCGGTATGGTAATACGGATACTTTTGCCATTCACGGTCAGCGTTTGTTTGTGCGTTTCGTAGACATCACGGAGGTTCAGCTGAAGTTCAGCGTTATAATCCTGCCCCCGAAAACGGGACTGCGTCCGTCGGCCACTGCCGCCCTGGTTCCCAAACATAGACTGGAAGAAATCCGAAAAATTATCTCCTGTGAACTCCGAGTAGTCCCCAGCATCGCCACCGAACCAGCTACTGCCGCCCCCTCCAAAACCGCCTCCTGCCCCGGCGTTGGATCCCTGAGCTCGGCGGGCCTGTTCGTAGGCTTCGTATTGTTCAGCCTGCTGCCAGTTTTCGCCGTACTTATCGTATTTTTTTCGCTTTTCCGGATCGCTCAAAACCTCATTCGCTTCGTTCACCTGCTGGAACTTGAGCGTAGCTTCGGCGTCGTTGGGGTTAACGTCAGGATGGTATTTTCGGGCCAGTTTTCGATATGCTTTCTTGATAGCATCGTCGGAAGCAGATTTATCCAGACCCAGAATCTGATAATAATCAATGAAGGCCATAGTACTTTTTTCTTTCGGTTGAATACAAAACGGTCCATTAGACGAAATGTCAAAAGGACAGTGAAAGTATTACTGAAATTATCGAAAAATATATGCCAATTGCGTAGTTAGTGAAATTGTTTTTTCATCACGTGTAGACGTCCATTTATGGTGTCTGGTTGGAGAATGGGAATACTTGAAAGCTAACAAAAAACCGCCTCTTGCCCAGACGCGATGAAGTCACGGCTCTACCGAATCAGCTGTCCGGTATCGTACTCTCAACTGTCCATTATCGAACATTATATCTGTTTGTTTAATTATTAATACATTGATTATTAATTGTTTGTATAAATTTATCTGATTACGGCATGAGAATTGAATACTCCTGATAAAAGGATCGCGAGTTATGCTTAGAAACTACTTCATCGTTGCGTGGCGAAATCTGGTTCGGAATCGGGCCTTTACGCTAATTAATATCACGGGGCTGGCTTTAGGACTGGCTACCTGTTTGCTGATTATGCTTTTCGTAACGGATGAGCTAAGCTATGATCGCTTTCACGAAAAGGCTGACCGCATCGTTCGGGTAGTATTTAGGGGGAATACGCAGGGCGGAGCGATTAAAGATGCTCACGTCATGCCTCCAACGGCCCGTACCCTGAAAAGCAGCTTTCCTGAAGTGGAAGAGGCGACCCGTTTTCGGATGGCCGGGACCCCTTTCGTGAGTTATGGTAACAAAAGCCTGCGGGAAAGTGTACTGGCGTATGCCGATTCGAATATTTTCCAGGTCTTTACTTTACCCCTTCTCAAAGGCGACGCCAGAACGGCTCTCATGAAGCCTTCATCAATGGTCATTTCGGAAACGGTAGCTCAGAAATATTTTGGAGATACTGACCCCATTGGCAAAGTGCTGGAGATCAGAGACTGGAAAAGTTCCTTTCAGGTTACTGGTGTCATGAAAGACCTTCCCCAGAACTCACACTTTCATTTTGATATGCTGGCCTCCATGTCAGGTTTGGCCGAAGCCCAGTCTAACTCCTGGATGACGTCTGAGTTTTTTACCTATCTCGTCCTTCGTGAAGGATCGGATTATAAAAAGCTGGAAGCCAAGTTACCTAAAGTTGTTGCTTCGAAGCTTGGGCCACAACTGGAAAAAGCCTTTGGCATGAGCTATGAGGAGTTCTGGAAGAAGGGCAACTCCCTGGGGCTGTTTCTGCAACCCATTACCGATATTCACCTGCACTCTGATTTTCCCTATGACCTTTCCGCTCCTGGTAACGCACAAACAGTCTACATCGCCGGAGCAATTGCCCTATTAATGTTGCTGATTGCCTGCATTAACTTCATGAATCTGTCTTCAGCAGGGGCTTCCAAGCGGGCCCGGGAAGTAGGCATTCGTAAAGTGTTAGGGTCAGCTCAGTCCGAGTTAATGCGTCAGTTTCTAGTTGAGTCGATGTTATTAACGGGCATCGCTTTATTCCTCGCCCTATGGATGGTCGATCTGGCGTTGCCTGCGTTTAACGACTTGTCAGGAAAACATTTAGGCTTACCTTTTCTGGCTAATCCCATTATAGTATTCGGCCTGATTTTGCTGGTAGCCCTGGTGGGCTTGCTGGCTGGAAGTTATCCCGCTTTTTTCCTTGCTTCCTTTAAACCCTTAGCGGTTTTGAAAGCCGGAAGTAATACGATTAAGATGGGACAGGGAAGTCTGAATTTCAGAAATGGACTCGTCGTTTTCCAGTTTTTCATTTCCATCGCCCTGATGATTTGCACGACCGTAGTCTATCGCCAGCTCTCGTTTATTGAGCATAAAGAGCTGGGCTATCAGAAAGACGAGGTAATTATTCTACCCGAAGCCTGGGCTTTGCAACAAAATCAGCACGCTTTTCGGCAGCGATTACTGGGGGATTCCCGGGTGCAATCCATCAGTTCTTCGGACTATGTTCCCGCTGGTCCGAGTAACAATAATAACTTCTTTGTAGCTCCCGATCATAACCCTGATTTGTTAGTAAAAACTCTGCGATATGACGTTGATCTTCAATACATTCCAACGCTGGGAATTCAGATGAAAGAAGGACGGAATTTCTCGGAAAAATTCGCTACGGATTCCTCAGGGATTATTCTTAACGAAGCCGCTGTTCGTTCGCTAGGCTGGAAAGGCAATGTGCTGGGCCGTACACTGACCAGCCGGGAAAATAATGGAACCGTTGAAACCTATCAGGTGATTGGCGTGGTAAAAGATTTCCATTTCCGGTCTTTACACGAATTGATTACGCCTTTGGTAATGACGCAGAAAAGTCAGGCCGGAAACCTGATTATCAAAACCAGAACCAAAGATGTGGCGGGCTTACTACAAACCATACAGAATGAATGGAAGCGTTACCCGTCGGAGGTGCCTTTCAGTTATTCTTTCCTGAATGATCGTTTTTCAAACACGTATGAGGAAGAACAGAAAACCGGAACGATTCTGAGCATTTTTGCGGGGTTAACCATCTTCGTAGCCTGTCTGGGACTCTTTGGCTTAGCGACGTTTACCGCTCAGCAACGGACGAAAGAGATTGGCGTTCGTAAGGTATTAGGAGCTTCAACTGGCAGTATTCTGGCTCTGCTCTCCCGTGATTTTCTTAAACTGGTAGGGGTAGCTTTTCTTATGGCTATTCCACTGGCCTGGTATGCCATGCATGAATGGCTTCAGGATTTTGCCTACCGCATTTCGCTGGAATGGTGGGTGTTTGCTTTGGCGGGTTTACTGGCTATTGCCATTGCCCTGATCACGGTAAGTTTTCAGAGCGTAAGAGCGGCTCTGGTCAATCCGGTGAAAAGTCTGAAATCGGAATAAACGTAATGAACCACAGCGTTACTCAGCGTCGCTACGTGCTAGTGAATACGGCTCTTTTAAGGAATTGCTCCGAGTAACTCTGTGCTGAACCTTGTGTCTATCTGTGGTTAAAAATCACTACTATGCTACGTAACTATTTCCTGATCGCCATTCGTAATTTGTTGAAAAACAAGGTATATTCCTTCATTAACGTCGGGGGATTAGCCGTAGGAATGGCCGTTGCTCTATTGATTGGGTTCTGGATTCATGATGAGATTTCGTATAATACCTATCATCAGAGTTATGATCGGGTAGGGCAGATCATGCAGCAGCAAACTTCTAACGGCGAGGTAAGTACGGAAATGTCCATTCCGTTACCGCTGGGGAATGAGCTAAAGACTACGTATGGAGGACATTTCAAATACCTGGCACTGGCTTCCTGGGAAGGTAGTCATATCCTGACTTACGGCGACAAAAAAATGTCCTACCCGGGTTTATACATGGATGCGGACGCTCCGAAAATGCTGTCGCTGCGGATGAAACGTGGTTCTCAGGACGGACTGAAAGATCCGCATTCGATCATCCTCTCCGAATCTACCGCTCAATCCTTATTTGGGGACAAAGACCCCATCAATAAGATTCTTCGAATTGATAATAAGCTGGATGTGAAGGTAACGGGTGTTTATGAAGATGTGCCTAATAATTCCCGTTTCCGCCAAGTGACGTTCATTGCTCCCTGGGATTTATATATCACAACCGAACGCTGGTTTGAGCGAGCCAAAACGCAGTGGGGCAATAACTCCTTTCAGCTCTTCGCTCAGATTGCGGATAACACTGATTTTGAGACCGTAAACCGGGCCATTGTAAATGCGAAGCTCAACAAATTAAGCAAGGCCGAGCAAAAGTATAAAGCTGCGATTTTCGTACATCCCATGGCCCATTGGCACCTGCACTCCAATTGGGATAAGAATGGGTATCAAACGGGTGGAGCCATTGAATACGTCTGGTTATTTGGCATCATTGGTGTGTTTGTATTACTGCTGGCCTGTATCAATTTTATGAATCTTAGTACGGCCCGTAGCGAAAAACGAGCAAAGGAAGTAGGCATTCGAAAAGCCATTGGCTCGTTACGTCAGCAGCTGATCGCTCAGTTTTTCACGGAATCCCTGCTGGTCGTTCTGGTGGCTTTTGCTTTATCTATTCTGCTGGTTGAAATTTCATTGCCCTGGTTTAATCAGATTGCCGATAAGCGAATTATGTTTCTCTGGAATAATGTAAACTTCTGGATGATCAGTCTGGCTTTTGTATTAAGTACCAGTTTGCTGGCCGGAAGTTATCCCGCTCTGTACCTCTCTTCGTTCCAGCCCGTGAAAGTGTTAAAAGGCACCTTTATGGCGGGACCGTTGGCCGCATTACCCCGTAAGGTTTTAGTAGTCTTACAATTTACCGTTTCCATTACACTGATCATCGGAACGGTCGTTGTCTATCAGCAAATTCAGTATTCCAAGAACCGTCCGGCGGGTTTTAATCGGGAAGGACTGGTCATGATTCAGATGAAATCGCCCGATTTTTTTGGTAAATATGAGGTTTTGCGAAATGAGCTTAAAAGCGTCGGAGCGATTGAAGAAATGACGGAATCTTCAAGTCCTTTGACGGAGATATGGTCGAGTAGTTCGGCCTTCAACTGGGCGGGGAAAGATCCTAATCTGGATGTGGATTTCGGTACAATTTTCGTTACCTATGATTATGGAAAAACCGTAGGCTGGCAATTTCGCGAGGGGCGGGATTTATCGACTGCTCATGCCACGGATTCCTCCGCTATTATTCTGAATGAATCTGCTGCCCGGTTTGCTGGTATTAAAGATCCGGTTGGTAAAGTCATAACCTGGGGTAGCAAGGGAGAATCACGGGATTACACCATCATTGGCGTAGTAAAAGACATGATCATGGGCTCGCCTTACGGTCCCGTGAAACCTACGGTTTATCTGCCCCATATAGATAGCTTCAGCTGGATGGTGTTCCGGCTCAATCCCAGGATAAGTACGCATGAATCCCTGGCGAAACTAGAGTCTGTCCTGAAGCGAATCATTCCCACCGCTCCCTTCGATTATCAGTTTGCGGATGAAAGTTACGGTCGCAAGTTTGCGGCTGAAGAGCAGATCGGAACGCTTGCAGGCGTGTTTGCCGGGCTGGCCATTCTGATTTCCTGTTTAGGGTTATTCGGATTAGCATCCTTCGTTGCCGAACAGCGAACCAAAGAAATCGGCGTGAGAAAAGTGCTGGGGGCTTCGGTGCTGAGTTTATGGCAGCTGTTATCCAAAGATTTTGTCGTGCTGGTCTTGCTTTCCTGCGGAATCGCCATTCCGATTGCTCATTACTTCATGGCTGACTGGCTTGAAAAATATGAGTATCGTACCACGATTCAGTGGTGGGTATTCATCGTTGCTGGTCTGGGAGCTTTGGCCATTACTTTAATTACCGTAAGCTATCAGGCGATTAGTGCCGCTTTGATGAATCCGGTGAAGAGTTTGAAGTCTGAGTAATACTAGCAATAACCCCAGAGCTATGCTTGTCAAAGGCAGAGTAACTCTGGGATTGTCATGTCTGATTGACTAGATTGAACGAATAGTAGAAATAACCTCTGAACGTATGCTCAAGAACTACATTCAAATCACACTTCGGAACCTGAGCCGCAATCCCCTGTATAGTTTCCTGAATATTGGCGGTCTGGCAGTTGGTCTGTCGGTTAGTATTCTGATCTTACTGTACGTAGTTCATGAGTATAGTTACGAGAACTTTCAGAGCAACGGCAACCGAATTTTTCAGGTATTAGACCGCATTCCGTTCGGAGAGAGTACCATGCAGGTGCAGGCTATGTCGGCTCAGCTAGGTCCACGAACGCAGGCGTCCCGGCCGGACTTAGTCGAAGCGAACGTACGGATGCGTTACGCCGGACGGACGGTATTGAAAACAGTGAGCAACATTCATTCCTTTGAAGATAAACTGCATTTTGCCGATGCTGCTTTTTTTAAGGTTTTTACGTATCCCTTACAGAAAGGCAACCCCGCGACTGCTCTGACTCGAGTTAATACCATTGTACTCTCACAAGCCTTAGCGTTAAAATACTTTGGTAATGAAAATCCGCTTGGCAAAACGCTGACGTATGACAATAAAATTAACCTCGAAGTAACTGGAGTACTGGAAGAAGTACCTTCCAATAGTACGCTTCAGTTTGAGGGATTAATTTCGTTTAGCACTCAGAAAAACCTGACTCCCTACGACAAAGGCTTAGAAATGCAATTGGGATATAGCCACGTCGGAGCGGGAGCTTTTAATACGTATTTTTTGCTGACTAAAGCAGCCGATAAGGGCAACGTTGAAAAGTTAATCAAGCAACTTCAATCAAAAGATACTCCAGTCAAAAAAGGACAGCCTACCGAGGAGTTTTTGCTGGAATCTTTCCCCGATTTGCATTTAAAAGGTTTGATGGTTAACCATTCCCAGCAATACCAGAATCTGTTTGCCGGAATAGCCATCGCCATACTTTTGCTGGCGTTGATTAACTACATGAATCTTACCACCGCCCGAGCTACGCAACGGGCCAAAGAAGTAGGCGTTCGGAAAGTTTTGGGCGGCCTGCGAAGTAATCTGGCCATGCAGTTTTATACCGAATCGGTTTTAGTAACGCTGATTGGTTTCGCCCTGAGTTTATTACTGGTAGAAGGATTAAGACCTTTTTTCTTTGACTTGCTGGAGTTACAAATCAATGCTTCTTTTCTGACAACTCCGCTGTTTCTAAGTCTATTACTGGGCTTGTTGGTTATCTGTACGCTACTGGCGGGTAGTTACCCGGCCTTATTACTTTCCAGTTTTGCTCCGGCGGAAGTCCTGAAGGGAACGCTTTCCAAACTGGGGGGAGTTAATCTTCGCCGGACGCTAACCGTTTTTCAGTTCTCCATTTCGGTAGGGTTAATTGTCTGTAGTTTAATCGTAAAAAATCAGCTTGATTTTCTTCGGATGCAGAACGTCGGACTCGAAAAAGAAGGCATTGTCGTTCTGGAAATTCCCAAAAATATGAATACCCATTACGCGGCTTTCAAGCAGGAATTAAGGCGGCAAAGTGGAATTCAGTCGGTAGCGGCGGCGAGCTGGCCTTTGTATAAATCAGGGGTCAATATGTATTATACTCAATCGCCGGTAACGAAAAAAGATGTGCCCTTCAAGGTAACGGACGTAGATGCCGCTTTCTTCGAAACCATGCACGTGCGTTGGAAGAAAAAGCCACAGAGACTGGATCAGGGTTCGGTTTTAATTCTGAACGAATCAGCGGTTAAAGAATTTGGCTTTACCGAGAGTCCAGTTGGCGAAAAAATTGGTTTAGGGAGCAATGCCACTGAAATTGCCGGGGTCATTGAGGACTTTAATCTGTTTTCAAGTAAGGAAAAAACGGAGGGGTTAGGTATTACTGTAGTGGCTGATACGAGCAGCGAAATAATGAATTATGGGGGCTGTCTCTACCTGAAACTAGCCACTGGAACGGACGTGCAGAAGCAACTGAAAAACGTAGAAAGCATTTTCAGAACGTACGAGAATGAATATCCCTTTACATATTATTTTTTAGATGAAGCTTACGATGCTCTCTATAAAACCGAATCTAAACTGGGAACCATGCTTACGACCTTTACGAGCATTGCGATTCTCATTGCCTGTCTGGGCTTATTTGGTCTGGCAACCTTTGCGGTGGAAACTCGTCGGAAAGAGATTGGAATCAGGAAAGTACTGGGAGCAAGCCTGACCAGTATTACTCTTTTGCTATCTAAAGAGTTTATGAAACTGGTATTTATCGCCAGTGCCCTGGCTTTTCCTTTGGCCTGGTATTTCATGCAGGATTGGCTGAAAGACTATGCCGTCCGCATTGAAATAGGCTGGATAGCCTTTGCCACGGCTGGAGTACTGGCCTTGCTCATTGCCTTCGTTACCGTGAGCAGTCAGGCCATCCGAGCGGCCAAAGCCGATCCGGTCAAAAGCCTGAAATCAGAATAATAACTAGGTTTTATAACGTAGAGACGCGATTTGTCGCGTCTGGGATAGAGGAGTTTTTGTTACCAACCCATGGTTCTCATCTTCCAGCAAAGACGCCATAAATGGACGTCTCTACGTATTGAGACAATCTATTGTAGAGACGCGACTTTATCGCGTCTAGGGTAGAGGCGGTTTTCAGTTACCATGCCATGGTTCTCATCTTCCAGCAAAGACGCCATAAATGGACGTCTCTACGTATTGAGACAATCCATTGTAGAGACGCGACTTTATCGCGTCTGGGGTAGAGGCGGTTTTCAGTTACCATGCCATGATTCCCATCTTCCAGCAAAGACGCCATAAATGGACGTCTCTACGTAGTTAATCATGAGCTATCGGCATCGTTCGGGTACTCATCACGGGGCCGGTGCCAAATTTATCACGGTATTCTTTCGGTGTTAACCCAGTCAGGTTTTTGAAAAGTAAGCGGAAGTTTTTCATGTCATTATACCCCGACGCCACCATTACCTCAATCATGTCTTTATTCGTCGTTTCAAGCATACTTTTCGCTGCTTCTATTTTCGTTTTTTGCAAGTAACGAATGGGCGTCATACCAGTAGCCTGTTTGAATCGGCGAATGATATTCCGACGACTTGAAGGGACTTCGTCCAGAGCTTCTTCCACGTTTTTAATTTCACCGAAACGTTTGTTAATCGTCAGCTGAACGGCACGAACCAGATCGTCTTCTTTAGTAATGGTAGGTTTGAAATGCTCGAAGTACAACTGGTTATTACGATCCATGTCAATGGCAAACGTCTTGGCAATTCGTACCGCCATTTCACGTCCGCAGTGCTGCTGGATGAGTAGCAACTTCATGTGAAAACTGCTCGTGGCTCCGCCGCTGGTATAAATATTCTCGCTTTGGGTAATGATGGCATGAGGCTGCAACTGAACGGCTGGAAATAACTGAGCAAACCTATCAACGGCTTCAATGTGCGTGGTAGCCTGTCGTCCGTCGAGCAAACCTCCAGCGGCTAACAGAAATGAACCCGTGCAGAGGCTGATGAGATTAGCACCCATCTGAAATTGTTGATGCAGAAAGCCGATGAATTCAACATTTTCCTGAATGGTGCGGGCCATATTATCCGATCCAAAAGCGGGAATAAAGATCAGGTCGCTTTTGTCATTAATCTCGGAAAGAATACGATAAGGGTATTTGCTGAAATTAAAGGGTAAGTCCGGGTCAAGGCCAATGAACTGAATATCAAATAGTTTTTCCAGATTTTCTTCTTCCAGAAAACGATTCGTCGTTTCGAATACATCAAGGATGGCCGCTACGCTCAGCAGGCGGTGATTTTGAGTAAGTAATATGGATAATTTCATGAATTCTATGTTTCCTGAATCTGTAAATTGTCGCAAATACCCCTGCAAATTGTCAATTGTAGCCCCTTTGCTTTTCTTCTACCAAAGTAAGTTTGCAATGTCTAATAACAATGGATTAGGTCGCTGAAAGATCAGAAAATCTGCTTAAAAGGTAGCGGGCGGTATCACCCATCCATTCAAAACCAATCGACCATGTTACAACTGAATCCTTATCTCAACTTTGACGGGCAGACGGAAGAAGCATTCCAGTTTTATCAATCTGTTTTTGGGGGCGAATTGCACATTCAAAAAATGAAGGAAGCTCCCGGAACGGAGGGATTTACGGAAGAAGAAAAGAATCTCATTATGCACGCCAGCCTTCCCTTGAGCAACGGTCAGGTTTTGATGGGGTCAGATATCATTAAATCTTACGGTCATTCGTTCACGCAGGGAACCAATCATTACATTTCCCTGCATGCCGAAAGTAGAGAAGAAGCAGATCGATTATTCGCTGCTCTTACTGCGGGTGGAGAGATAGAAATGCCCCTGGCTGATATGTTCTGGGGGGATTACTTCGGCAGTTTCAAAGATCAGTACGGTATCTGCTGGATCATTAATTACACTTCTAAAGCCTGATTTTCAAACAAACCTATAACAGTCAAAACACCTTAAATCCTATGAACGAAAACATTATTTGCTGGTTCGAAATCTACGTGAAGGATATGGAGCGGGCTAAAAAGTTTTATAGTGAAGTAATTGGCACGGAATTTACAGATGCTCCGGCTCCGGGCGATGCGGGTGAAATGAAAATGGCTTTCTTTTCGTCCATGGAGAATCAGGGCGTAAGCGGTGCCCTCATCGAAATGCCCGGAACCAAGGAGGGCGATGGGCATAGCCTCAATACCATGGTGTATTTCCCAACGCAGGAGTGTACCCAGGAAGAGAGCCGGGTTCAGCAAGCGGGAGGACACGTCGTCAGACCTAAATTTTCCATTGGCGATTTCGGGTTTTGTTCCATCTGTACCGATTCCGAGGGTAACGCATTTGGATTATTCTCCATGCAATAGTGTACGTATTTGCTACCGTGATCTGCGAATCGTAGTAGAATCATTAACCTCAAACAATAATTACCATGAAAACTCAACAGTATAAAATCGACATTAAGGCCAGTGCTACGCGAGTATATGATTTAATGCTTAATCAGGAAAGCTATAAACTCTGGGCGGCAGAATTCTCACCCAGCTCAGACTTTGAAGGCAGTTGGGCGAAAGGGGCAAAAATTACTTTCACAGCGGTTGACGAAGCTGGAAAGAAAGGAGGCATGGTCGCCCGAATCCTGGAAAATATTCCGGCTAAATTTGTTTCCATTGAGCATTACGGAGTTTTATCGGATGGAGAAGAAGTAACCGATGGCCCCGCCGTAAAAGATTGGGCCGGATCCCACGAAAACTACACGTTCGATGAAAAAGACGGCGTAACTACGCTAACAGTCGATGTAGATACCGACGATAAATACCTCGATTACTTCGACGAAACCTGGCCGCGAGCTTTGAATAAGTTGCAAGACATTTGTGAAGCCTCTAATTAACAGAGAATGAAACCAATCCAATATCCTTGCCTCTGGTTCGACGGCAAGGCCCAGGAAGCCGCTGAGTTATACGTGTCGCTTTTCAAAAATTCATCCATCAGGGCAAGTAACCCCATGGTAAGTTATTTCGAGCTGGACGGAAATACCTTCATGGCTTTGAACGGAGGCCCGGAGTATCAGCCGAATGCATCCATTTCTTTTTACGTAACGCTGGAAGACCCGGAAGAGCTGGAAAACATCTGGAACGAGCTGATGGTAGAAGGCGAAGCATTTATTCCACTGGGTAGTTATGACTGGAGTGAGGTATACGGTTGGGTGAAGGATCGGTATGGTGTTACCTGGCAGTTATCGCTGGGAAACGTGGCCGAAGTAGGGCAAAGTATTGTGCCTTTATTCATGTTCTGTGGCGAACAGCAGGGTAAAGCCGAGGAGGCCATTTCCTTTTATACGGAAGTCTTCAGTGATTCGGAAGAAGTGTTTATTGCTCGCTATGAACCTGGTCAGGTAAAGCTGGAAGCCAGCGTGGTTCATGCCCGCTTCAAGCTTAACGGTCAGTTATTCATGGCAATGGATAGTGCGGTTCCTCAGTCCTTTACGTTCAATGAAGCCATCTCGATGGTCATTAGCTGCGATACGCAGGAGGAAATCGATCACTACTGGAATCGCTTGACTGAAAAGGGGCAGGAGGGCGTTTGTGGCTGGTGTAAAGATCCCTTTGGGGTATCCTGGCAGGTGGTTCCTTCGATATTGGGCCAGCTCATGGCCGATCCGGAAAAGGCTCCGAGGGTAGGAGCGGCTTTCATGAAGATGAGGAAAATGCATATTGAAACGTTGGTAAATGCGTAAGGATAAATAATACCTTAGGCTGCAATCCCGCTGGCGGATCGCAGATCCTTAACAGACAGGTTTCGGATCACAGATCCGAAACAGCATACAGTACCATATTAAAAAAGGCCGGGTTTTACATCCGGCCTTTTTTTCGTTAATACCCAAAAATCTCTTCCAGTGTCACCTTCTTCACTTTACCGTATTTATTCAGGGAAGCCAGCGGTACTTTATTCTCCGAGGCTACAATGCAATAGGTATACGGTTTATTCGCCAGTTCTTTCTCGCTGAATTTCTTCAGATCGGCAAACGTGAGTTGGTCTAACGCGGCGTATATCTTTTCACGTTCGTCGTAATTAAGACCCTTTTCCTGAGCGGCGAGGTAATTGTAGATCACCCCGTCCTGCAGAATGCGTTCCGTTTCCAGTGACTTCTTCATTCCTTTTTTCGCTGACTCCAAAGCGACTGGCGACTCAGGTAATTGATTCAGTAACTCATTCATGCCTGCAATGGCTTCGGGTAACTTATCCGCCTGACAGCCGATGTAAGCAATCAGTGTATAATCGTCGTTTTTCTTGGCTGGTGTATTGTAATAGGCATACGTTGAATACGCCAGAGCCTTCGATTCGCGAAGCGTCTGGAAAACGACCGAAGCCATGCCGCCACCAAAATAGTTATTGAAAAACTCAACCGTTGGGGTTTCAGAGGGGCTATAGGTTTCTGTATTACGAATCCAGGAAATTTCCGACTGAACCATGTCATAGTCAGCAAATAATACTTCATTCGCTGACTGCTTTAACTGCTTGAATTCCTGCTTGGCCGGAACGGCTGCAAACGAAGCTGGTAAGGCGTGCAGACCGACAATTTGTTGCTCAAACTGCGGTAACGTCAGCGGACCGTAATAAATAATCTGCTGGGGCAGGGTTACCAGTGAATGAATAAAGGTTACCAGCTCGGCAGCCGTTACCTTTTCCAGTTCTTCGTTACTCAACTGATTATTAAATGGATTTTTTGCTCCGTATTCAGCGTATTGCATCAAACCCTGCATAATGCTACCCTTGTTGAGCTTGTTATCGGCCCGTTGCTTTAATAGACGACCTTTAAGTTCTTCCAGAGCTTTCTCATCGGGTTTACAGGTGCGAAGTAACTGTTCGAGCAATTGGGTAGCGGGGGTGAAATTTCCTTGCAAGCCCGTCAGGCGGATGGTGGTGTATTCGTTACCGGGCTGGATGCTATAACTGCAAGCCAGGTTAAAGAACTCCGTGCTGATCTGATCGGCCGTCATTCGGTCGGTGCTTAATAAACCGATGTACTGCGTGGCTAATCCTAATAATTTGCTGTGATACGTTCCCAGCTTCAGACGATACCCCAGACGGAAAATCTCGTTTTCGGTGTTAGCTGCGTACAATACGTCGGCAATCCCAGCTTTACCCTGTTTGACATCCTTCTGATAATCCAGCCATACGGGTTTGATGGACGCCATCGGCATATTATCAATCTTTTTCAGGAAGGGAGATTCTTTATCGGTGTTCGTGGCAACGGGCGTAATCGCGGGTTTATCCACTTTCTGAATGCTCTTGTCTTCGCCCTTGCGTTTGTACACGATTACGTAGTTATCCTTCAGCCATTCATTGGCAAATGCGACCACTTCCGCTTTCGTAATGTTCGACATGGCGTCCAGGCGATCCGTATAAGCCAGCCAGCTCTCGCCTTTGTCATTCGTAAAGGATTCCAGCAAAGGATAGACGCGGCTGTAGTTGTTTTCCAGCTCTTTGATGGCGTTGAGCTTGTAGTTATTGACGATGGAACGAAGGATTTTTTCGTCAAATTCACCCTTTTTCAACTTCGCTACCTGACCCATTAATAAATCTTTCACTTCTTCCAGCGACTGCCCTTTTTTCGGACGACCCGCCATCGACCACACCGAGTAATCTTTCAATTTCTCAATCGTTGAACCACCCCCCAGGATTTTCTGACCTTTGTTCAGGTTCAGGTCAATCAGACCGGCCGCCGAGTTAGACATGACTTCATCCATCAGCGTAGCCAGAATAGAAGCCTTCGCATCCAATACGCCGGGTAGGCGGAAGCCAATTTTCACGGACTCCGGCGTGGGTCCGTACACTTCCCTGGTTTGAATACTCGTCAGCGGAGCTTCTTTGGGCGGGTTATACAGGTTAACAGGTTTTGGTTTCCAGAAACTGAATTTCTGGTCAATCATTTTCACCAGTTGATCGGGATTAAAATCGCCCGCCATAATGACGGCCATGTTATTCGGCACATAATAAGTATCGAAATACTTCCGAATTTCGATCAGTGAAGGGTTTTTCAGGTGTTCGATCGTACCAATGGTGGTTTGCTGACCGTAATTATGAGTGGGGAACAAAGCGGCCATCAACGTTTCTTCCACTTTCCAGGGATCGTTGTCGAGGCTACGGTTTTTCTCTTCGTAAACGGCTTCTAATTCGGTGTGGAAAATGCGAAAAACGGGCTTGCGGAAACGCTCGGCCTGCAGGCTCAAATACCGATCCAGGGCATTGGAGGGAATATCTTCCATATAAGCCGTGACTTCGTAACTCGTGAATGCATTCGAGTTCTGGCCGCCCATGCTGGCAATCATTTTATCGTATTCGTTGGCAATGGCATACTTCGCCGCTTCGCCTGATTTCTGGTCAATCTGGCGATAAATGGTTCTTCGCTGAGCGGTATCCGTCGTGCTGTGGTACTTTTCGTAAAGGGCATTAATCTCATCCAGTAAAGGTTTTTCTTTCGCCCAGTCGAGCGTACCATACTGATCCGTGCCTTTAAAAAGCATGTGTTCCAGGTAGTGAGCCAGACCCGTGTTGGTGCGGGGATCGGTGTTGGAACCCGCCCGCGTGGGCATAAACGAGAAAATACGGGGCTCTTTTTTATTCACCGTCAGAATTACCGTCAACCCATTCTTGAGGGTATAAAAGCGGGTTTTCATCGGATCGTTCGTGACGAAACGGTACGAATAGCCCCCGCTGGAAGCAGTTTTCCATTCGTATTTTTTCTGAGCATGAGAGGTGGAAGGGATGAGGGCAAAGAGTAGTAATGCCCCCCATAGGAGTTGTTTCATGTGGTAAAATCAATGAGTGATACTGGTGTTACTAATGTAGCTAAATCAGCGTAATTGTGCTTAGTGTATTACACATTAATAGAAACAAAATATCCCGAAAAATCGAATTTTTCGGGATAAGTAACAGACGGTATAAAATGAGGTTTGAATAAAAGGTAAATGGATCTCTCTGCTTCGGGCATTAGCTGGAAGAAGAGCTTATAACGTAACTCTGTTCCCCAGAGCAAAGAATTTTATTATAGGGACGAACGTAGGTTAGTTATGCACAAGCTTTATAACTCTTGATGCCATTCCAGATGATAAATAGCTGAGTTCATACGTTCAACCACTTGGAAATTATAAATTTTAAAGAGTTATTAAGGAGAAAATGATTCTGGGTTGTCAGTTTTCGCCTAGGACTTTGTTAGCTCTCTTTTCAGACGATTAGTGAAGTACTTTCTCAGGGGTAAATCCAGTAATGCCATAATTCCATAGGCAAAGACGGTCAGCACTATCACACCCACGATCATGACGACAACCATATGACTGGTAGAGGGCTTCTTAACGTCCATGTAACTCAGCACGATCCAGATGAAGGGGTAATGCGTCATGTACAGCGGGTAAGAGATATCGCCCAGAAACCGGCAGGTTTTCTGATAGGCTAGGTGATGCGTTGCACCCGCCCCCAGAGCCACCAGAAAAGGTAAATAGAAGATAACGACTAGTGGATCTACCAGCCAGTTAACAGACTTGGAAAAAGGTATTAGGAAACTAGCTAACAGTAAGATACTCAGAGATACAAACCCTAGCTTTGATTTGATAATCCATTGGGATCGGTATGCGAGAATTCCGGCCAGAAAAGAATAAAACATTCGATAGCCGCCACCTATGACGTTATCTCCACCAAAACCGACTCCTAAGAACGTAGAATGATGAGCTTCATAAGCCAGGGCCAGGGCAGCGGTAACAGTTAATACCCAGAGAATTTTATTACGAATTTTAACCAGAAAAAGGGCGTAGAGAATATTCGAAATATACTCCCAGAATAAGGACCAGGTGGGTGGATTTAAATGAAAAAGGTTAAAGTAACGCTCCTTGACCAGCGGATACGGAATCATCAGACAGGAGGTAATAAACATCGGTAATAGCTGGCTGCTGAATTTCTGGTACAGGTTACTGTAAGGGTCAAAAATGAAAGCAAGCAATCCAATAACCGAGCCAATAACAACAAGCGGATGCAGACGAATGAGTCGCAGTTTCAAAAAGGTAAGTATCCCCATTTGTCGGATTCTCTGATCGTAGGCATAGGCCATCACAAATCCAGACAGGCAGAAGAAGAAGTCAACGGCAAAGTAGGCGTGGGCGATGAAATTATTGTGGTAATCGGGCGTGATGAGTTCCATAAAATGGAAAATGACTACCGCTACGGCAGCCACCCCACGCAGGCCATCCAGAATTTCAAAGTGTTGCTTGGTTGGTAAGAGGGTAGGACTCGTTTCTGGTGTAAGCATGGTTTTCGGTTAAGCATCGGTTATTACCTGTGAACCCGCCTGGAAGCAGGTTCACAGGTAATAGAGCATTACTCGGTTTTTAAACTCTTCACCGGGTTCATTAATGCTGCCGAAATGGCCTGATAGCTTACCGTCGCCAGGGTAATAACCAAAGCTCCAATACCCGCACCGGCGAAAATCCACCAGCTGAGGTCGGAGTGATATTCGTAACGGGACAGCCAGTTATTCATGAAATAATAGGCAATGGGAACGGAAAGGAAGAAGGAAATAATAACCAGTCCCACGAAGTCTTTGGAAAGCAAACCCCAAAGGTTGAAAACGGAAGCTCCCAGTACTTTCCGAACGCCAATTTCCTTGATACGTTGTTCCGCTACAAAAGAGGCTAAACCGAATAAGCCTAAACAGGAAATGAAAATGGCGAGACAGGCAAAAAAGGTGGCGAGTTTACCCACGCGAACTTCCGAAGCAAATTTCTGAGCATACTCTTCGCTGGAGAATTTATAGTCGAAGGGAGCACCGGGATCGTGTTTGCGGTGAATTTCTTCAATGCGACTCAAGGCCCGGCTTACGCCCGTTTGCGGAGCAATTTTTATGGTAATAATGCCCGACCAGCCAGGGTTATAGGTGAAGATCGTGGCCAGGGCAGGTCGATACGGCGAGTCCATAATCACATCTTTTACCACGCCGATGACCGTATAGTCTTTGCCATTCCATTTGATGGTTTCACCCACCACGTTTTTCATTTCAGTGTATTTAGCTGCCGACTCATTCAGAATCATAGCCGTAGAATCAGTGGCGAATTTCGAAGAAAAATCACGCCCGTTTACGAATTGTAAACCCACCGTTTTTCCGAAATCTTCACTCACGGCAACTGTTCCAAACAGGGCCTGTTTATTAGGATCTTTACCTTTCCAGTCGAAGCCAATCTGGTTGGAATAAAGCTGGGTGATGGGGCTTGACGATTTGGTCACATTAGCTACCACACCGCTGGCTAATAGCTCGGTACGGAAGGTTTCGTAGTTTTTATAACTTTCTTCCGTATTCATGGTCAGGTAGATAAGACCTTCGCGATTGAATCCAACGGGCCGATCTTTGGCAAACTGAACCTGACGGAATACGGCAATCGTGCCAATAATCAACGTTACTGAAACCGTGAACTGCAATACGACCATCACCTTGCGAGGTAAGGAAGCGTAACGTCCTACGCGGAAGGTGCCTTTTAAAACCTTTACGGGTTCGAAAGAAGAGAGGTAAAAGGCGGGGTAACTACCCGAAATTACCCCCGTGAATAAGGTGAACCCGACGGCCATCAACCAGAATACCGGACTTTGCCAGGGTAAGGATAAATGCTTGCTGGAAAGATCGTTAAAGAAAGGTAACGAAGCTTCCACGAACAAGACGCTAAGGGCCAGAGCCAGAAATGAAACCAGTAAGGATTCACTCAAAAACTGACCAATCAGCTGAGCCCGGACCGAACCGATGGCTTTACGAATACCTACTTCTTTAGCCCGTTTTTCACTGCGAGCTGTGCTGAGATTCATGAAGTTAATGCACGCCAGTAACAACACGAAAGCTCCAATACAACCAAACAACCAGACAAACTCAATGCGGCCACCCGTAATGACTCCGTTTTTAAATTCGGAATACAGATGCCATTTCGACATTGGGTGCAGGAAAACTTCCGGCTTGGCGGGATCTTTAGGACTATGATTTAAAACGGTATTTTTGATTTTCGCAGAAACCTTATCAAAGTCGGCAGTAGGCTGGAGCTGAACGAAGGTCTGAAAGGAGTTATTCCCCCATTGATCCCGGCTTTCTTTCACCCAGGGTTCCACAATCAGGTATAGCTCCCAAGGTAGAAGGTAATGTACATCCGCTAGTTCGGTGTTTTTAGGTAAATCCTTATAAACGCCCGTTACTTTTACTTCCGACTTATTATCAAGCTTAACAACTTTATTGATAGGGTCTTCATCCCGAAACAGAGCTTTTGCCAGCGATTCATCGATGATGATTGAATAAGGATCTTTTAAGCCTTTTCTGGAACCTTTCAGCATCTCAAGCGATAACATCTCAGGGCCATCTGCACCCATGTAATTGCCTGATTTGTTAAACTTTGTGTTCTTATAGGCTAGAATATGACCAAAATTCCAGGAACTGGGGACTACATATTTAAAATCCGAATACTTTTCTTTTAACTCATAATGCAGAGGAACCGGAACTGCCGTCTGCGAGCCTTTGCGACCATCCCAGGTTTGATGGAGCATCACCTGAGCAATGCGATCATAGTTTTGATGATAGCGGTCATAGGTCAGTTCATCCCAAATCCAGAGACCAATCAGCATCGTTACGGCCATGCCTAATGCCAGCCCGACGATATTAATGAGGGAATAAACCTTATTTTTGAGTAAGGCCCGAATGGCTACTTTAAAGTAATTACGCAGCATAAGGAAGAGGTTTGATAACGTATGATTCAAAGATGAAAAAGCCGTATTTTTCGTTGCATGGTTTTTGAAAATGTTTGTTGCAGGCCAACTTTCCGAAAGCTTAGAACTTTCGGAAAGTTGGCCTGCAACAGTCGCGACTATAAACCATTACTCTGATTTTAAGCTCTTTACCGGGTTCGCCATAGCCGCCCGGATGGCTTGGGTGCTGATGGTCATTAACGCAATAAGTAAGGCCAGACAACCTGCTGCCAGAAATACCCACCATTGTAAATCAATGCGATAGGCGAAGTCTTCAAGCCAGCTATTCATGGCGTACAAGGCCATAGGGAACGCAATCAGCGAGGCGATGGCAATCAGGATGATAAAATCCTTCGAGATCATACCTACGATGTTTGTTACGCTGGCTCCGAGGACTTTACGAATGCCAATTTCCTTCGTTCGCTGTTCCGCAGTAAAGGTTACCAGTCCAAAAAGCCCGAGGCAGGCAATGAAAATAGTCAGGCAGGTAAAGGTGACTAATAACTGTCCCTGCTTGATTTCTGATTCATATTGATGAGTAAAATTCTGGTCTAAAAAGCTGTATTCAAAAGCGTGTTCAGAATCAAATTTCTGATAAACCTTTTCGATGTAAGCCAGGGCAGCCTGGGTGTGTTCAGGACGGATTTTTATGTAGAGATTATCCTGCTGAAAATCAAGCGGCATTTGCATCACCAGCGGTTCGATTTTGTGCTGAAGCGAATAGATGTGAAAGTCTTTTACTACACCCACAACCTGCGAATGTCCGCGAATTTCGTTATTCTGTCCCGCGTTAAATTCTACTCGCTTGCCAATGGGACTTTTCCAGCCTAGTTTTTTGACCAGCGTTTCATTGACCAGAACGGATTCATACAGGTCTGTTTTACGGTTTTTATCAAAATTACGACCCGATACGAGCTTCATGTCCAGGGTATTGAGGAAGTCTTCGTCCACATCAATTCGCTTGATAATCATACTGGATTCGGAAATTTGCCCATTCACCTCGAAGTAAAACCCTTTACCGCCCAGATCATTATTTCCAATCGGATTACCTGCCGCTGAAACGCCTTCGATCAGTGGATTTTTCAATAACTCATCTTTAATCTGAGGAATCTGTTTGCGGACTTCAGTTTTATGGACGTGGAAGGTTAATACCTGATTGCGGTTAAAGCCCAGATCTTTGGTTGAGGTATAATGCATCTGCTGGTAAATCACCGCCGAGCCAATCAGCATGCTGATGGTAATCATAAACTGGAAAACTACCAGGGACTGACGAAACCGTTTGTTGGTAGCGGTATGGCCTAGCTGCCCTTTCAAGGCCGGAATCGTGCGGAAACCGGAAAGAAAAAAGGCTGGGTAACTGCCGCTCAAACTGCCCGTGATGACGCAAAAGATCAGGAGTAAGGCTAGCGTGGGCAGCACCCCTAATTGCCAGAGAGATAACTCTTTTCCTGAGAACTCGTTGAAAAAAGGTAAGAGGAGTTCGAGTAATAAGATGCCCAACAAAGAAGCAATAACCGTTACTAAAACAGATTCGGACAGAAACAGACTCATCAGCTGGTTTCGATCGGAACCAATGGCTTTGCGAACACCCACCTCCCGCACCCGCAGAGCCGAACGAGCCGTGGAAAGGTTCATGTAGTTAATCACCGCGATGAGTAAAATTAATGCTGCTACGATGCTGAAAACCGCGATGTATTTCACTTCACCGTTCGCACTGATTTCATAACCCAGATGAGAATGCAGGTGAATAGCCGTTAAGGGCTGAAGGGTGAGTTTATAATTTACGTTCCCCATTTCCTGCTTCAAATGATCGGGAAAAAAGCGGGTCAACTTCTTTTCCAGCGAAGCCGCGTCGGTGTTCGGTTTAAGTAACAGGTAGGTATATACGTAGAAGTTCTGCCAGCCATCGGTAAAGTCGGAAGGAAAGGATCGGAGAGCTGTGAATTTGAGATGGGAATGGTCGGGAACGTCTTTAATGACACCCGTCACCAGGTTTTCAAAATGATTTTCGAAGTAAATGGGTTGGTTTATAGCCCGCTGAGGGTCGCCGAATAATCGTCGGGCCAAACTTTCCGTCAGAACGATGGATTTTGGTTTGGACAGAGCCGTTTTAGGGTTTCCGTATAGAAAAGGGAAGTTAAAAATTTCAAAAACGCTGGGTTCAGTAAAGTAAATTCCTTTTTCGTTGAGCTGCGTGTCGCCCACGCGAATCGGACCGCCGCCTTCCGTAGTAAAACGAACCGTTTGCTGAATTTCGGGGTAATCTTTCTTGAGCGTCGGGGCGAAAGGAGCGGAGGTTGGAGCCAGATCGAAACGCTCGTTATCCCAGTTAGCCGAATGCACTACCCGGTAAATGCGGTCGGATTTTTCGTGGAATCGGTCATAATTTAACTCATCCAGAATGTACAGACCAATCATCCAGAAGGCAGCTAATCCCACCGCCAGACCGAGCAGGTTAATCACTGAAAACGTCTGGTTTTTCAGTAGATTACGAAAAGCGATTTTGAAGTGATTTCTCAGCATGGCTTTTGAGTTATTGGTGATCAGGGGTTGGGTGATCGTTATCAAGACAACTGATAACAATCACCCAACCCCTGAAGAATTACTCGCTTTTCAGGCTTTTGGCCGGATTGGCTGTTGCAGCTCTGAAGGATTGATACCCCACTGTAAGAATAGCGATCATGGCCGTGATGACGATGGCAAGTACGAAGACCGTCCAGCCGATGCTAATGCGGTACGTGTAATCTTGCAGCCACTGCGTCATAACCCACCAGCTCAGCGGGGCCGCTACGATAAAGGCGATTAAGACCAGTTTGCCAAACTCCATTCCGAACAGGCTAAGAATCTGACCTACGCTGGCTCCAAGGACTTTCCGAACGCCAATTTCCTTGGTTTTCTGGGCCGCCATGAAGCTGACGAGCCCGTATAGACCCAAACAACCAATAATGATGGCAATGAAAGAAAAAATACGAACGAATTGCAGAATCAGGTTCTCTGTTTGATAAAACTGGGCGATTCGTTCATCCAGAAAGTTTTGAGTATAGAGGAAATCCGGGAAGGTTTCGTTCCAGACTTGCTCAACGCCAGCCAGAGTTTGAGGCAAATGGGCGGTACTGATTTTTACGCCAGCATTGTGATACCGTCGGTGATCAGAGAAAACGGCTATGGGCTGAATCTGACTGTGTAAAGACAGATTATTCCAGTCTTTAATCACGCCATAGATGGGAGCAGTGATATTCCAGAGCTTTATGTTTCTGCCAATGACATCGGCAGGCCGCAGGTCTTTACCCAATCGTTTAACATAGGTTTCATTGACCAGATAACCGCGGGTACTGTCGCTTTCGGGCAGATTTTTACCGGCTACCAGCTTCAGACCATACGTTTCAAGGTAATGGGTATCACCAAGCTTGGTATTGACCGACCATTTTTCATTTTCCTGCCGGGTATCAAAACGGTGACTGGTTTCATTATTCGAACTGCTACTGGGGGCATGCGACTGAAAGGTGACCTGGCTGACTCCCGGAACCCGGAGTAATTGGGATCGGAAGGCTTCCGTTGCTTTTTCCGATAAAGGAATATCAATCAGAACAATGGCCGAAGGATTATAACCAATGTCTTTTCCCCGGAAAAAATCCATCTGCTGCGTAACCACAATGGCTCCAATGATGAGTAACTGCGTGAGCACAAATTGTACAATAACCAGACTACGCCGAACGGATAACCCACCCACCTGTTGAGTATGTATTTTACCTTTAAGGGCCGCTACGGGCTGGAAACCAGCCAGAACAATTCCTGGATAAGAGCCTGACAGCAGGGTAACCAATATCAGAAGCAAAGCCAGGAATAATAGCATGAAGGGATCGGTAAAGAGATTCAGATTACCGAACAGGTTGAGGCCGGTTGATTCATGAACCCAGTGGTTGGCGGTGGGCATAATCAGTTCCACCAGCAGGACGGACAAAAGAATGGAAATGAGCGTAATTAAGCCTGTTTCAGAAATGAACTGCCAGAAAAGCTGTAGTTTCGTTCCACCGATGACTTTCCGTACACCCACTTCTTTTGAACGTTTCAGGGCCTGTGCCGTTGCCAGATTGATGAAATTAATACAAGCTGTTACTACGAGGAATAAGCCAATTACTCCCAGAGCATAGAGCTGGGCATAACCAATTTCAGCATCATAATCGGTATTGAAATGAATCTCACGCAAGGGAATAATAGGGTGAGCCATCTCTTTATAATCGTCAGGCTTGTATTTCTTCAGAAATCCTTTCATAGCCTGGTCAACGGTTGATCGGGCCGTTCCTTCTCTTAGCAGAATAAAACAATGGGTGCTGGAATTAATGCTGCCCCATTCTTCAAGGTTTCTTCCCGGACCGTTTTGGTAGTTTTTAAGCGTAGACCATGAAATCAGTATTTCCTGCCGTATGCCCGTATTTTCGGGTAAGTCGGCAAGTATTCCTGTGACTTTTACATCCAGTTCATTGTTAATGCGGAGTCGTTTGCCAATGGGGTCTTCAGAACCAAAGAATTTCTCCGCCATTTTGCGGGTCAATACCACGCTATTAGGTGAAGTAAGCGATAGTTTCGCATTTCCCGTTACCCACTGATAATCAAGAATGTCAAAAAGGTCGGGTTCAACGTAGGCAACGGTGTTTTCTTCGTTGAACTTTTTCTGCGGAAGCCCTTTTGACTGGGGTATCGTCACGAGCTGCTCGTTTTGGTCGTAAATCAGGGCTGCCTTTTCCAGGAAAGAAAAGTCAGACCGCAGGGCTTTGCTCATAGGCATGGGCACGCCGGGGGTATGAAAGACTTCATCTACGTGGAATTCAGTCATTACCCGGTAAATCCGGTCCTTTTTAGCGTGATAGGCATCAAAACTGGTCTGAAACTTAAGGGTCTGAAAAATCAGAATACCACACGTAAGTCCCAACGTAAGACCAATAACATTGAGCAGGGTATACCCTTTATAACGCAATAAGGTGCGGTAAGCAACAAGAAAGTAGTTACGAAGCATGAGTTCAGCGATCTGTTGCAAAAGCTAATTCCAAAGTTATGCCGTTGGAAAGGAATAATAGGTAATATGTTGATAATCAACGATTATGTAAAAACAAAATGTCCGAAAACGAACAGTGTTTCGTTCGCTTTCGGACATAGTCCGCAGAGACGCAAAGCATCTGGATAAAAGTAGGTTCTAGGTATCCTCATGCGTATTCTCAGGTTTCGGCCAGAAGTGATCAAATCGATTCTACATGCCGAAAGGAATTCACATCAGTTACTTGAAAGATCGATTACTGAAGCTTCAATCGCATCATCAAGTCAATTTGCTCGTCAGTTCCGAGAACGAAGACGTGTTGATCAAAGGTTTCGAAGCCATTTTTCTTATAAAAGTGAATGGCCTTTTCATTCTTCTCCCAAACCCCCAGCCAGAGGTATTCGAAGTTACGTTCGCGAGCAACAGAAAGAGCTTTGTTGTATAAAAGCTGACCTACTTTTCTCCCCTGAAATTCTTTCAAAACGTAAATCCGTTCAATTTCAAGAGAATTTGGATCATTTATCTCCGTTTGTGCCTGACCGAAATTAAGCTTAAGATAGCCAATCACTCGATTATCCAGGGTAGCGAAATAAAAGGCTGATTCAGAATTGGTTAACTCGCTGGTTACTTGTTCATCACTGAAACTTTTACGCAGGTATTCCTGCATATCTTCTTCCGTATTGGTTTCAGCAAACGTCTCATGGAATGTTTGTTTACCAATTTGCTGAAGCTTACTCAGGTCATCAAGTGTGACGGGGGTTACTACAATATCAGTCATGGCATTAGTCAAAAAAATCTCAACTCATCGGAGTTCAGACAAATATAAGTAGTAGCCTAGTGATTTTGGGAAGAATAGATGGCCCATTCTCTGAATGAAATAGTAGTATGTTGAGTAAGAGTGGAGCGTTTGATGAAGATACTCTTTAGAAAAGAGTTATGGGTTTCTTTACTTGTGGAATGTATATGAACTAGGGAATCTCAAGACTAATACCCATAACAAACTGGATGTGTGAAGTTTTTAAATCACTGGCATTAAAACCATCAAGTCCTGGATTTTTCATTTGATAGGTTCCAAAACCTTCATTTAATCGAAGAGCCAGCGGAAGAGTTACTTTTCCTAAATTAAATTCTACCCCTACACCTGCCTGTACTCCAAAACGGTCCTGATAAAATTCGGATTGCATATCCTGCGATACGTTCCCAGTGAATATCAAAAGTGAGTTGCGGTTTTGTTCTAACAGGAATCCAGTCCTGAATTTTACATAAGGACCTGCTTCAACAAAAGGACGACACCAGCCAGAGGTTAATTTATAACGAACTAATAAAGGGATGATTAATGATTGTTGAGTGAAGCTTTCTTCTTCAATCCATACCGAAGGATAGAATTCGCGGTAGTATTCAGGAGCAAAAGAATCTGTTCTTTTGAGTTGGGTCCATTGAGGTTGAGCCACTAACGAAAACAGATTGTTCGATTTACTGAGCTGGTATTCCAGACTTAATCCCCCTATGAGTCCAGAAACGGAGGTATAGCTTTGCTTGTTCAATACCTTTCCCTGAATCTGGGTTCCCGCAATTAAGCCTAATTTAAACCGACCGCTACCTGCTGGTGCTTGACTCCAGGTTAATCCAGAAGTCATGATAGATAGGAGAATGATGTAAAAGATTCGCATGGAATAAGGGGATTGCTGGGTTCCTTCCTATGACCCAAAAGCCCGCAATAAAGTTGGAATGAGACGAATCCCAGAATACCTTATAACCTTTATCATTACCCGGCTTAGGAAAAACCTGATGCGTATTCGCCCATTTTTGCCATAACTCCTCCGGTTCTTTTACTTGCTCCGGATGATGAGTAGCCAGATCAAAAGCGTTACATGCAATATTCATTAAAAGAAAAAACGCTGACCTCTAATTTTAATCTTGAGCATGTACTTGTTTGGTGATTTTAAGAATTAATCAGCTCCTCATTTCAAATGTTATATAATTCTATCCTTTATTCTGACCTCTGCGGTATAATAACGCGGCTTGGTTTCAGAAAACGGTTTGATGAAACTGCCTTTTAGGGATGATTTAGCTGTTCTAAAATTAGTGAGATGCAGTACCTTCCGCGGCTTATCGCTCGCAAGTAATTTGTCTAGGAGGAAGTTACCGACAATTGTTTTTATTAGAGCCATTGCCTCAGGTAATGGCTCTAATTACTTTTGATTAATACATGAAATTACAGGAACATGCCAAGTAGTACCAAAAGCCAGAAAATAGTACCCATACAGATGAGAACAATTTGGCGTGTATTGAAAGATTGCTTTTCAATAGTAACAAATTCATTGCACTGAAGCTTCGCGTAATTCAGAGCATTGAAAGGTGGGATAAAGAATACTATACTTAAAAGTGATACGATAAAAAAAGGCCCCGGTAACAAAGAAAATACTTCAAAAAGTAAGGATCCAAGAAAGAGGAAGAGTGGGTAGAATGGTTGGTCATAGCCTTGTTCTTCCGCAAAATTTTTAATTCTGGTAAACAATGGCCAAAGAAAAAACAGTCCGAAAAGTGCTCTTAACGGAGGGGTAATGTCCAGGTCTTGTTTCTGTTTGAAAAAACGCCAGGCTTTGTAGGTCCACCAGAGTTGGTAAAGCCCAAAGGTGATGAAGCTTAAGAAGATAAATTTTCCGACGCTGATATTGTACTGTTCTTCTACGGGAGAGGGATAGGGGAAAGGATTGTTTTCTGAGGTACTGGTAGTGGAATTCATGAAGGATAGGTGCCGTTAATAATGCCATTAAAAGTAAACCTGAAACGGGTAGCATCAAAAAAATAAACCCGGTGCCGCAGAAAAATTCAAAGGAATGAATCATTTCAGACTAAATTCCATTCCCTAATTAAATTATCTGTTGATACATATATTATTAAACGTATAGACCTATGGAACTTGGTATTTCAAGTTTTGGTGAAATAAATCCAGATCAGGTATCAGGCGGTGCGAAGAATGCCCATGTGCGGGTTCAGCAACTGCTGGAAGAGATAAAACTAGCCGATGAAGTGGGACTGGACGTGTTTGCTTTGGGTGAACACCACCGGCCGGATTACGTCGTTTCGGCTCCAGAAGTGATTTTATCTGCCGCTGCGGCAGTTACCAAAGATATTAAGTTATCGAGTGCCGTGACCGTCCTAAGTTCGGCAGATCCGGTGCGGGTGTTCCAAAACTTTTCTTCCCTGGATCTGGTCTCGAATGGTCGGGCTGAAATCATGGCGGGCCGCGGTTCGTTCATTGAGTCATTTCCTCTTTTCGGGTATGATCTCAACGACTATGACGCTCTGTTTTCGGAAAAGCTGGATTTACTTTTACAACTGAACGAAAGCGAAAAAATAAACTGGCAGGGCCATTTCCGGCCTTCGATTGATAATCGGGGTGTGTATCCGCGGCCCTTACAGGAGAAGTTACCCATTTGGCTGGCGGTAGGTGGTACACCTGCTTCAGCCGCCCGGGCGGGGGCTTTGAATATTCCCATGACGGTAGCCATCATCGGTGGTACACCTGAACGGTTTGTGCCATTCATTCAATTATTCCGGCAATCAGCCGAGAAAGCCGGTCACGATATAGCCAAGTTACCTTTGGCGATTAACTCTCACTTCTATACGTCTGATACCTACGAACAGGCAATGAACGAATTCTTCCCACCCTATGAATTAACCATGAACCGGGTAGGCAAGGAGCGGGGCTGGTCGCCCATTGGCCGGGATTACGTGGAGTTTATGCAGAAAAGCGGGCCGCTGATGGTGGGAAGTCCGCAGCAGATCATTGATAAGATCATGTATTTCTACGAGTTATTCCAGCAAACGCGTTACCTGGCTCAGCTGGTAGGCGGGCACATGATCCCGCACACGAAAGTGCTTCGGGCCATTGAGTTGTTTGGTACTGAAGTAGCTCCGGTCGTGCGGAAGGAAATGGCTAAGAAACAGGCAGTTTAATAGGATGAACTTTCCGAAAGTTGTAAACTTTCGGAAAGTTCCATAATACTAGTAAAGTATGTATTCAGTAAAAACTAAGCCGAAATCCCTTTCATCGCTTTCCATTCAGTAATCGCTTCTACGGCCTTGGGATACCCCCCCGCTTCTTTGAAAGACTGGTTGATCTTCTGCATATTTTCCAGATAAGATGGATCGTCCGTCACCCGTTTCACAGCTGCGAGTAAACTTTCTGAAGTTAGGGTTTGGGCATCCAGCGAGATGGTTGCTCCCAGCTCTTCAGCACGCTGAGCCAGTAAGGGTTGGTCGGCACCGAGCGGAATGGCCACAAAAGGAACCATGTGCGAAACCAGATCGCTGATGCTATTCATTCCGGCGTGGGTGATGGCTACATCCGTATAGTTCAAAAGTGCGTTTTGCGGTACGTAATCACGGATAATGAAATTGTGCGGAATAGTTAAACCCGAGAGATTAACCTGATGAGCCGCCATCACTACTATCGCATCGGTATTGGCAAAAGCTTCAAAAAAAATAGGGTATAAATTCGGGTTGAAACTGCCGAAGACAGTTCCCAGTGAAATATAAATCACGCGTTTATTATGCAGGCGTTCGAAGGGGAAATCCAAATTTTCTTTGCGATCATATACGGGCGGACCCACAAAGCGATAACTGCCGTCGTAGGTTGCCAAATCGTCGGGTGAAATAAAATAGGTAGACGTATAGATCAGGTTAAGGTCACTTTTATTGAACAATAGCTGAAGCGGATGATCGGGTAAGGATACGCCGTATTTCTCGCCAATAGATTTTATGAACTCCGTGTATGAGTTCTGTTTGTTCAGAAGTACCTGTTGTTTTTTCTTGAAAAATGTACGTAGTCCCGCAAAGACGGCCAGTGAGGAAATGGCTGGAATTCGGAGAATCTGGGAAATGATGCGGGTGAAGGGAAAGGCGGCGGAATGGATCATATAATCAAAGTGAATAGCCTGGTTTTCAGATAAAATAGGGTTAATAATAGTTTCGGCAGAACGGAAAATGCTGAAGAAGGGAGATTCGCCTGCATCAGGCTGAGCTTTAAAAATATTGAGATCGGCAGCGTAGCTTCTGAAGGTTGCTCCGGTCGCTTCGACTTTTTCCCGAAACTCTTCGGAGGAGAAGTAAGTTACGGCCTCGCCGTGTCGGATTAACTCATGTACCAAACCCAGCGTGGGGTTCATATGCCCATGAGAAGGCATTCCTAAAAAAAGTACTTTTGACATCGTCTTCAATGGCGTTAGTAATGATCAGAAACGTACTCCGATGGTTCGTTTCTGATTGGGAAGACGGGCAATTCTACGGTTTACTTTAATTCCTAAAAAAAATCCCGAAAGCTTTACGCCTACGGGATTTTGACTCAAGAGTAATTATTTATTCGACTGTTCAAATTCTTTAATAACCCGATCTACCATTTTCCGCTTTTCAGACTCGCTCTTTCCTTCCGTATTCATGGATTGCTGAACCACTTTTCGCTTTCCTTTTTCTACGCGTTCTACCTTAACCGTCATACTTTTACCATCTTCATCAACCGTTAAAGAGGCGTCTTGAGGGATCTTGTAGTTGAGTGTAGGTGGAGGGGGTGGCGGCAGGGATGGTCCCGATGGTGGGACTGGCGGTGTCGGAGGCGTAGGGGTTGTTGGCGGTTTGGGGGCATCCAGCCCAATGGAATGATAGGCATCGGCTACCAGCTGATCACGCTCAGCCTTACTGAGATTAGTGACTTCATACGTATGCTGAAACTCGACCGTTTTACCTTCTACTTTGCCTTGAATATCAATGCTTAGTTTTTTCCCATCATCGTGAATGGATGAGTGAATGCGTTGCTGAGCCAGAGCCGGAACGCTCAGCAAACTTGCGAATAGGATTAGCTTTTTCATGGAGTACTAAAGTATTGGAGTTGAAGTACTTATTCGGAACGGAGCGATTTAACCGGATTGGCCAGAGCCGTTCGAATGGTGTTGAAACTGATCGTTGCTAAGGCAATGGCCGTGGTAACTAAAGCCGCTACTGCAAAGACCTGCCAGCTAATGTCAATGCGATAGGCAAAGTTTTCAAGCCAGAGATTCGTGGCATACCAGGCTGCCGGAATGGCAATGATAAAAGCGACCAGCACCAGCGTCAGGAAGTGCTGCGATAGTAGCTGAGAGAGTTGAAGTACTGAAGCTCCCAAGACTTTCCGGATACCGATTTCCTTGGTGCGTTGTTGCATGGAAAGACTCGCCAGACCAAACAGTCCGATGCACGAGATGAAGATGGTCAGTGCGGCTCCAAAGGTGATGATCTGCTTCCATTTGGCTTCTTCCTCGTAGTTTTTATAGTTCAACTGATCCATGAAATCATATTGAAAGGGCCGGTACGGATTGAGTTTTCGGTAGGTTGTTTCGATAGATGCCAAGGCCTGCGGTACTTGATCGGGCTGAATGCGAATGAGAAATCTGCCAAAGGGTAAATCAGGATTCGTACTGAATAACATCGGGCCAATTTTTGCTTTCAGCGAACCATAGTGATAATCCTTCACAACGCCGACAATGGTTAATTGGGTATCATTACCGTTCAGAAAATCCACCGTTTTACCAATGGCTGAGCCTTTCCAGCCCGCTTTCTTTATAAAGGCTTCGTTCACGATAACCGACTGGGTAGAATCGGCAGGAAAAGCAGGTGAAAAATTCCGTCCTTCTACCAGCGGAATCTGCATGGTGGATAGAAAATGCTCGTCAATGTGTCGATAAGCTACATCCAGATCTACTCCATTGGCTTTCGAGATCGTTACCCATTCCCCATCCATGATCGGAGCCACGTGCGTAACTCCGGGAGCGTGACTGAATTCATTCGTAAATGTTTTCTGCCGGAGAGCCGTCGGACTATCTTCCTTATGACTCCAGCCCACGGTAAGTGAGAGCAGGTTTTTATCATTATAACCCAGGTCTTTGTGAGTCAGGTAATTGAATTGAGAATAAATGAATAGGGTAGTGATAATGAGGAAAGTGGCTAGCGAAAACTGCAAGACAACCAGTCCTTTCGCCATGAAATTATTACCTGAAAGTCGAAAGCGATTATTCAGCGTTTTGAGCGGATCAAAGCCGGATAATACCAGAGCTGGATAAAAGCCAGCGGCAAAACCGGTGATGATAAATAGGGCGATAATTCCAAGAACCAGCTTGTAATCAAAAAGGTAGCTCAGACTTAGCTGTTTATTTGCTAGTTCATTGAAAAAAGGTAAACTGGCTTCGGCCATAATAATGGCGATGACAAAGGCCAGAAAACACAGCAGAAAAGATTCGCCCAGAAACTGACGGATCAGCTGTGATCGTTGCCCACCGACTACTTTCCGAATGCCAATTTCCTTGCGACGACGTAAGGATTGAGCTACCGTCAGATTTACAAAATTGATGCAGGCAATGATCAGAACGAAAGCCGCGATTCCCAGCAAAATGTAAGAATAGATGGGGTTACCGGCCCGAGGCGTATATTCCGTTCCGGTATCCAGGTGCATGGCCATGAAGGGCTGTAAACTCCAGTGAAAATTATCTCTGAAGCCGTGTTTTCTTGCTTCGTCGCGTTCTTTCTGGGAGTAACGCAAATAGACTTGATTCAACTTTTTTTCTACGGCCTGAAGGTTGGCCGAAGGGTGTAGTAAGAAGTACGTAGGATAGGATAACCATAGCCAGCCGTCATCTTTTTCATGAACTTCCTGGTAGATAAAAGGAAGCAGAATTTTGAACTGAATCGTTGAGTTTTGCGGGGCATTTTTAGCAACGCCCGTTACCACAAACGTTTCGAATTTGTTATTGATTTCGAACTCCAGCTTCTTTCCCAAAGCCTGTGTCGTGCCGAAGTATTTTTGAGCCGTTTCTTCCGTTAATACCAGCGAATGCAGGTCAGAAAGAACCGTTTTGGGGTTACCTTGCAGCAAGGGAAAAGAAAAGAGGGAAAAGAAGTTTTTATCGGCCCATGAGGCTTTTTCGTTGAAAGTTTCACTGCCTGAACGTACGATAAAGTTACGTTCCTGAACGCGTGAAAAATCCTGAATTTCAGGAACGTTAGCCTTTAGAAGGGGACCCTGAACCATAGCTGCAATCCCCAACTTCTTAGTATTCCCATTATTTTCCTGAATAGTGCAGGTAATGCGATACAACTGATCTTTCTTCGCCTGAAAGGCATCGAAAGAAACCTCGTCTTTGGTATACAGAATAATAAGCATACAACAAGCCAGACCAATGCTCAGACCAGCAATGTTGATGATCGAAAAAACCTTACTCCGAATGAGATTTCGCAGGGCAATTTTGAAGTAATTGAGTAACATGGCAGAGGAAGGGCTAATTCTGTTTTACTCACTTTTCAAACTCCGCACCGGATCGGCCTGAGCCGCCCGAATGGCTTGATAACTAACGGTGATGAGCGTTACTGTCAAAGCAATGAACCCAGCCGAAGCGAACACGATCCAGCCAATTTCAATACGAATGGTATATTTCTGAAGCCACTGATTCATGTAATAATAAGCCAGCGGCGAGGCGATCAGGAATGAAATAACCACGAGTACAATGAAGTCTTTGGATAATAATCCCCAGAGATTCGTGACACTGGCCCCCAAAACTTTACGCACGCCAATTTCCTTGCGACGCTGTTCGGCCATGAAAGAAGCCAGTCCGAAAAGACCCAGGCAGGAGATGAAAATGGCCAGTCCGCCGAAGGTGAAAGCCAGGGTTCCTAACTGTTGCTCGGCCTGAAAACGACGCTCAAAATCCGTATCCATGAAATGATGGTCAAAGGGTACATCGCGACCGTATTTCTGGTAAATAGTCTGGATTTTTTCAAGACTCGCTGAAGCCGCCTGATTGCCTTTGAGACGAACGACCATTGTAGACATATTTCCGCCCTGAACAGTCAGATTAATAAACATTGGATCGGTCACTTCGTAAGGCGAACCGTAAGCGAAGTTTTTCACCACTCCCACGACCGTAAAGCGTTCGTAGTAAGGACTATCAGCCTCACCCCGAGTGATGGTCTCTCCAATTGGATTTTTAAATCCCAGCGTTTTGACGGCAGATTCATTGATGATCACCGCCCGTGAAGTATCTCCGGGAAAGGCCGGGGAGAAATCCCGACCGGCCACGAGTTGTACGCCCGTTGTTTTCAGAAAGTCGTAACTCACCCGCATGAATTCAAAGACCTGATTGGCCTGTTCCGGGCGGCGACCCCGCCAGTTGAAACCCCAGCCATTGCTACCGTCTGAACCACCGGGAACGGAACTGGTACAATAGACATTTTCGGCGACTCCGGTAGACATGATTTCATTCCGAAGCGTCTGCCAGTGGTTGGCGGCATCACCTTCCATCGAGAAGTACATTAGATTTTCCTGATCGTAACCCAACGGCTGGTTTTTTGCGAATTGCACCTGCTGATACACCAGAATCGTAGAAATAATGAGGGCGATGGAAAACGAAAACTGAAGAATAACGAGCACCTTACGGGGAAGGGAAGCCGAACGCCCCACTTGCATAGTTCCTTTCAGCACGGTAACCGGATTGAAAGCAGACAGGTAAAAAGCAGGGTAACTTCCTGCCAATATACCCGTGATGATTACAATGGCCAGGGCGGCAGTCCAATAAAGTGGTTGCGTCAAGTCGAGATCTAACTGCTTTTCCACCAGATTATTAAACCAGGGTAAGCTTAACTCAACCAGACCAATCGCCACGAGAAAACCGAAGAAAGCCAGTAATAAAGATTCGCCAAGAAACTGACTGATTAACCCACTTCGCATCGCTCCTGAAGTTTTGCGGATGCCTACTTCGCGGGCTCGTTTTTCGCTGCGAGCGGTGCTCAAATTCATGAAGTTGATGCAGGCAATCAGTAACACAAAACCAGCAATAATGCTGAATAACTGCACATTTTCGATGCGACCGCCCACGGGAACGCCGTTTTCGAAGCGACCGTACAGGCGTGATTTAGTAAGGGGATACAGAAAAATGGCTCCGTTACTATCTTTCTTTTCCTGAGTGGTATAAATATTTTTGATTTTGGCATTAACTGCCGCCAGATCAGCTTTGGGGTCGAGTTCTACGTAAATCTGAAAGTTATTCGCACTCCAGCCGTAAAAGGCCCAGCCAATGCTGTCGAGAAACTTCATTGGAACCAAAGCTTCAAACGCAAAACGTGAATGCTTAGGATAGTCTTTCAGAACTGCAGATACCTTCAGGTCGTACTTGCCATAATACCGAATGACTTTATTAATTGGGTCTTCATCTCCAAATAAAGCTTTAGCCGTTGATTCCGTAAGAATAATGGATTTCGGATCTTTAAAAGCAGTCTTTAAGGAACCCTTCGCAGCTTCAAAAGAGAAAATATTTAGAAAATCAGGCTCTACGCCCATGACCTGCTTTTTCAACGCTTTATCCTGATACGCCAGAGCAATGGGCGATTCCCAATCGGTCATGGTAACCCGCTTGATTTCAGGAATATTTTTTCGGAGGTAATCGCCCAGTAACCCGCCCTGGCTGGAAGAGGTCCAGGTTTTAGTTTCGGATTCTTTAAAATTCCGCATCACACGGTAGACCCAATCTTTCTTTTCGTGAAAGGTATCATAACTGAATTCATCCAGTACCCACAGCATGATCATAATACTGGCGGCCATGCCTACGGCCAGACCCATGATATTAATGAAGCTGTAGCCGGGGTTTTTGATCAGATTCCGAAGGGCGATTTTTAGGTAATTCTGGAGCATAACAGGATAGCGAAAGTAATGAGGCTAAGATTTAGAAAGTTATGCCAAATGAAGGCTGATTATATAATGGTCTGATAGTGAATGTTTTGTGTAAATGGTAATGTCCGTAATCGGACAGGTTCTGTTCAATTACGGACATTACTTAAAGGTAAGATGATAGCAATGAAAATCGCCTGCTATTACTCCACCAGCTTTCCCAGATGCCCTGCTTTTCCATCCCGAAGAGCCCTTCGGATTAAACTAAAAAACCGTTTTTTGTCTGTTTCTGCCAGGATAATTTTAAAGATATTACTACGTAATTCTTTATAGAAACGTTGCTTATACCGTTCAGGAATAATGTCAGCATCTCGATTTAGAATGTACGTGCCATTTCTGAATTTATAGTACAAACGGATGGGGTTATGCGAACGCCAGCGGTAAGGAATAAAGCCCAGTAAATACGTTTTTTTCTTAATACCCAAACGGTGGAAAACCCGAATTTGAGGGTTAGTCAGAAGAATATACCCATGACGGGACAATCGGAAACTGTACTCAAGATCTACCCAGTCAATAAAGAGTTCATCCTGAAAAGGTCCGGCTTTTTGGTAAGCTTCAAGTTTAAGAATACTACCGGCTGTAATCAAGGTCAATTCCTGCCGAATATCGGGACGTTTAGGAGGACGTTTGGCTTTCTTCGAGTTCGGATCAACAATGCCCCCGGCCACCATGCCGATGTTATCGGCTGCGTTTATAGTAGCTAATAATTGTTCAACAGCTCCCGCCGGTAATGAAGAATCATCATCCATTGTCAGCAAATGAGTAAATCCGTCACTGATGGCCTGCTGAGCCGCCCGATTCAAAGCCACCGCTAGGCCTTCATTACCCCGACCGAGTAAACAAACAACAGAAGGGGAAATAGCCTGAAGTTCACGGAGTAATTCCAGATCAGGCGTTTCGGAGTTATCAATCACGTAAAGCTTACCGACCTGATTCACGTAAGAAGATACGTTACTAAGGACAGTTTTCTCAGAATGATAAATCGTTACCATTCCGGCAACGGTGCTAATAGACATAGAGAAGGTTATTCAAGAAAAAGGTTATTGCTGCACGGCAATGAGCTGCAATAACCTGAAAAATCATTACATCACAACCGCAGACTCGCAGATATACGTTGGAATAATCCCCGAAGAGGAAATACGGGCTGAGGCATCTTCCGCCCGAGTGTTGCCCGTAAGCACCAGAGCCGTGTCCAGTCCGAATTTATTACCACCCAGAATATCCGTATGAAGGGTATCGCCTACCATCAGGATTTCATGCTTCATGACGGGTTGAATAGTACGGATGTAATCATAGGCGTAGATGAAAAGCTGAGTTTCCGGTTTTCCGAAACGAATGAATTGTTTACCAACCGAATTTTCAATCATCTTGGCAATGCCGCCAATCGCCATGGCTACCTGATTTTTAGAAACCGGATACGTGGCATCGGTATTGGAGACAATAACAGGAATATTACGTTTGCGAAGTAAGTTGACCGTTTTATTAAGATCGGTTTTCCAGTCAAAACCTTCGTCATCCAGAAAAACAAGGGCCTCTACGTGATCGCAGTCATCAATGTCAAGCTCGCTGATGGGTAGGGGAATTAAGGTCCCTGTATCAAGGTAGGAAGCCGAATCAGGCGTGCCCAGATACGCAACCGTACCGCGACGAACTTTCTGAGTCAGGAATTCCTGAGCCAGCAGTCCTGAGGAAATGATGTGTTCAGCCTTGATCTCCGGAACTCCCAGACGATGATACGATTCTGCCAGTTGAAATGGACTTCGGGAAGCATCGTTGGTTAAGATATAGTAGTCAATACTTTCTTCCTTGAGATACTGAAACGTATTTTCAATGCCCGGAATGAGTCCTTTATGGTTTTTAAGTACGCCATAAGCGTCAAAAAAGATTACTTTATACGTAGAAATGATACTGCGAAATTCGTCGAGGTTCATGGGAAATTAAGATTTCCTGAAAAATCAGGCGATACATAGGCTTATAAAAGTTCTGCTCATGCTCCAGTTAGTAAACCGAACACATGAGCAGGAAAAAAGTGACCGAAGCCACCTACTATTCATTGATTTCTTGCTGTATTTTTTCTACAAAAGAAACAGACACATCCGCAAGAGCAGCAATTTTGGGTAGAGTAAAGTCGGTATTTTGCAAAAGGTTTTTTACAAAGGTGGTCTTCCCTAGTTCAATTCCTTGCTCAATCCCTTGTTCAATTCCTTGCTCGATTCCCTTTTCAATCCCTTTTCAATCCCTTGCTCAATCCCTTTTTCAATGCCCTCTTCAAGGCCTTTTTCCCGCCATTCTTCCTTAGCCAGCATTTGGATGGTTTCGATGATTCCCATGGTATGATGATTACCTGTTAATAAATCGATTTCATAATCAAAGGTATCGTTTATTTCAGAATTACCAATGTAAATAAACGTCTTTAGGAAATACAAGAATCGCTTAATTCGTTCACTATCATATTGTTTACTAGCGATCAGAGCCTTGGCAATGGTTAGTCTGTGTTCAGCTAATGCCTGCTCAGGAATTTTGTTCATGAGCAAAGCTTTCTGAGCAGCCAGAACAATGAACCCAAAGGGATTATTCATGTTCAGTAGCTGTTCTTCAGAATGCTCCAGGATATGATAAGCGTTGTAGGTATACTGGATTTCAGTGCCTAAAAACTGATACTCGAACCCATCGCTTTTCACAGGTTTCTGAGAACCCGTAAAAACTGCAATAGCCGTGATGGGAACATCGTATCGATCATAAATCCGGTAGAAATACTGAAACATACGTCGGGAAAACTGCCGGTCGTGCTGAGCCTGAATTTCCAGATGAATCAGCAACCATTCTTCCTGCCCCTCACTGGAATATACTTTTACCAGCATATCTACCAGCCGATTGCCGCCTTTCTTTTCAAGTTCCGGAAAGAGCTCCATTAACTCCTTATCCATGAACTCAAAACCCCGTTCCATATCAAAAAGCTGATCAGCATCTTTGAAAAAGAAACGTAATAAATCAGGAAAGGCTTCTTCAAAGGCACTTTTCAGCAGAATGTCATTCTTTCGTCTCAGCATACGTTACAGATTCAAAGCCCGTAGAATTTTGTCTGCATCGAATTGTTTATCAATCGATGGGAAATACGTTTCGTAGGCTTCTTTCTGCAATTTCGTAGCGTAGGTGCGGTGAAAGAAATACCGGCCGTATTTAATCACGTACGTCAGAATAAAGAATCGGTAGGCTTCCTTCATAAAACGAACTTCCGGCTCAGTTAAGGGATATACTTTATGATATTCCTGAAGAAACAGGATGAAACGATCTTCCATGAGCGGACCGATCACGTAACTGAAGACGGTTCGGTCACCAATGTCAGAAACGACGCGACTGAAGAAGTAAAAATCCATTACCCGGTAACTAATCCGGAACCAGTCGTAATCCCAGCGGGAAAATAATTCGAGGTTATCGTTTACCGAAAAATTACCAATATTCCAGTCCACGAAAACGGGCATGGTTTCTACGGATTGTTCGACTAATTGCTGGCGATTCTCCAGGAAAATTTCACACTGTTTCCGGAGGTCATTGATGTGCATGCGGTGTTCAAATTTACCCGTTTCTGTTTCCAGAATTCGCAGCAAATCATTCACGTCCGAGCGAAGTGTTTTAGACGATTTGGGTAATACCGGACTTACTTTCGCACAGGCTTTATGGAAGCGGGCAATTTCCCGGCCTAACTTGCGAATGTGCTCTTCATCCAGCCGACGGGGCATTTTCTGCATGGCCCGGATGGGGTTATAAAATACAACCCAGGCATCAATGAAGCCGTCGCTGTACCGGTAGGTATATACTTCATTATTTTTAACCAGGGAGCGAGCCAATACATTTTCGAAGGGGTAAAGTAAATTATTCGAAAGCGTATGGATGATTTTATGATCTTCTTTAAACTGTTCGTAAGAACCAAAATAAGATAGCTTGGCGATGATAATATCGTCATCGTCGAAGGTAACCCGGAAGACGTGATTGGTTGAAACGCGGGCACTGATATCTTCGACTTTAGCGATGACTTTGGTATCGTCAAATCCAGCCAGAGCCTGTTTAATAATAGCTGGATAATCTACTATTTTCATGGTAACCTTTTAGTTGATGGTTGTTGGTTAATAGTTATTGATTATTGTTTACTAACAACCCCTAACTAGCAACCAACAACTAAAATTAAATAATTTCGAAATAACGTTTTAATTCCCATTCGCTGACTTGTCGGGCGTACTGCCGCCATTCCCAGTCGCGGGTTTGGGTGAAATGTTCAACGAAGCTTTCGCCAAATAATTCTTTCGCAATCGAAGAATCTTTCATGATCTCCGTAGCCTGACGCAGATTGGCGGGGATAACGCCGTTTTCCTTATTGACATACCCATTGCCAACCGTGGGTGGAACGTCGAGTGAGAGCTGATGTTTGATGCCGTATAAACCCGAAGCCAGCGAAGCCGCAATGGCCAGATATGGATTGGAATCCGAACCCGGAACCCGGTTCTCGAGTCGGGTGTAGGCTTCTCCGTTGTTCAGGACCCGCAAAGCCGTCGTCCGGTTATCAATCGCCCAGGTAAGGGTAGTGGGGGCCCAGGCTCCTTCCACGAGCCGTTTATAGCTGTTGATGGTTGGAGCGTACATCGGTAATACGTGCGGCAGGCAGTGCAGTTGCCCGGCCAGGTAATGCTTCATTAACGGACTCATGCGATCCGCTGCCGATTCGTCATAAAACAGATTTTTGGTCTGGTCTGGGTTCCATAAGCTCTGGTGAATGTGGCCGCTGCAACCGGGTAACTCCGCATTCCATTTCGCCATGAACGTAGCGATAATGCCGTGTCGATATCCAATTTCCTTGACTGCTGTTTTGAATAAGGCTGCTTTATCAGCGGCTCTTAATACTTCGTCGTGCTTAATGGCAGCTTCGTAAACGCCCGGTCCGGTTTCAGTGTGCAGCCCTTCCAGCGGAATGTCGAAAGCCGTTAATAAATCGAAGAGATCAGTATTAAAGGCACTTTCGAGTGAGGGTCTCAAGATGGAATACCCAAACATGCCGGGTGTCAGCGGTTCCAGATTGCGAAAGCCTTTTTGTTGCAGACTTTGGGGCGTTTCGCGAAAATTAAACCATTCGAATTCCTGTGCAAACTCCGCATGAAAGCCCATTTCTTCACATTGGCGTTTGATTCGACGGAGCAAACTACGGGGGCAGGCGGGCAAATCTTCTCCGTTGGGATTGCTGAAATCCGCCAGGAAAAATGGTATGTTATTCTCCCAGGGAATGGTACGAAGCGTGTCGGTATCAATTCGGACGGGTGTGTCAGGATAGCCTGAATGCCAGCCTGTTAAGGTTGCGTTGTCGTAAGCCGTATCGTTACTATCCCAGCCAAAAACGACGTTACAAAAGCCGTATCCTTCTTTCCAACCCTTTTCAAATTTTTCGCGACTAATGATTTTTCCCCGCATGATACCGTCGATATCGGCGAAGGCAAATTTTATTTTCTGAGTGTGAGGATCAAGAATTGGATTCATAGATCGATTAATAAGACTTTTACAAGAAGGGATGCAAAAGTAAGCGGCTTTTTAGTAACTGATGTGTAAGGTAGGGGAAAGATTTAGGAATCTGAGTGGGATGAAGGAGGGGTTATTCTTGATTATGGCTTGTAGAATCCATTATCTCTAAATATTTGACAACTATTTTGTTGTCAAAATAGTGTGACAATAAAAATATTGTTAAAAAAGAATACAGCTTGGCAAAAGCTGAAGATCATTATAGGGAATACAGCTACTGGTAACTGTTACTATCCTCGTCCGCAAATTATCGAAGACATAGGGGGCATAAGAATACTACCTGCAAGCGAAGGGGCAATTATTACGAGAAAAATATATATTTCTATAGTATGCTCTTCGTTGCTGACCAATCACGTTGAAGGTAACCTTAAACTACGCATAACTCCCGAAGTGCAACCAACGGTAGAAGAGATTGTCGCTGATATTAGAGAAAATCAATGTTTTTACGCGTAAAGCAATCATTCGAATAACTGGGTAGAGCTCATTTTATGATCATTTATTTAAATGCTGTGTAGGTGGATTTTACAGATCAATCGAATAAAGTTTACATCTTTGACCTAAATCTACCTAACACTAAAACAATGGAAAATTTTTTCTGGGAAAGCATTGAAAAATCAAATCAATGGACGGGCGAAAATTGGAAAGAATACGACCCTAATGAGCATATCAAAAGTTTAACGAATCTATTGTCTACGAGTGATAAAGAATCACTAATTCAATTTGAGAAAACCTTACAGGAGAAGTTAAATGTTCTCTATACCAAAGAAATTGCCGAGTTGTATTTTATTCTAGATGGAATCAGAAATACAATAAATTTTGACGGATACCTTTCCGAAGATGGTTTTATTTACTTTCGGTGTTGGCTATTATTAAAAGGGAAAGATTTCTTCGAAGAAATAACGAGAGATATAAATCTGGCCATAAGTGAGCGATACCCATTTCCCATTGAAGAAATTTGGGCCGAAGGTTTATTATACATTAGTGATAAAGCTTATGCACTTCATCATGAAAATGAGGATCTGTATGCAATTCAGGATGCTGTAGAAGAACTTTATCCCGACGTAATACACTTTGATTCTATGGATAATGAAATGGAAGATGAACCTGCTTATGGGGAGGAACTCGAAGCAAAATATCCAGAATTAATTGCTAAAGCTATAGCGAGAAAAGGTAACTAAAGTAGTAGGGAGTTTTGATGCTGTTAAAGTTCAGAACTCCCTACTATTATTACTTCACTTCATACCCCAACTTCTTCAACTCCGAAGCACTCAAATTAATTACATTCACATCCAGCTTAATGGGCGTTAGCGGCGTGTCGGTTTTGTCTCTTTCGACGTTTACGATGGCGTCGACTACGTCCATGCCTTTGAAGACCTGACCGTAGACCGTGTATTTATCGTCCAGCCGGGCGAGGCCGTTTTTGTTTTGTACGATGTAAAACTGACAGCCCGCCGAGAGCATGCCGGGGTTATCGTCCCTACCGGCTCCAACTGCTCCATACACGTGACGAATGCTTTTTACAAACTCCGGTTTAAGAAGATAAGGCGAGCCTGAAAAGCCCTCGGGTGTATCGGGGCAACCGCCCTGAGCTACGAAATTAGGAATCACCCGGTTGAATGTATACGAATCCCAATACCCCTGTTTAGCCATTTTCATGAAGCTGGCTTTGTGCTTAGGCGTTTCATCGTATAACCAGAAAAGAATTTCGCCTTTATCCGTCTTGATCTGCCCAATCGGATACGTTTTTTCGGGTTTTGAAGCGGTTAATAAGAAGGCCAACAGAGGAAGGAAGAGTAATAGTCTTTTCATCATTAATAGTATATAATGAACTTCCCGAAAGTTTATAAGTTTCGGGAAGTTACAAATTAGGATAAATTCTCTTTAAAGAACTTCAGTGTCCGTTCCCAGGCTAGTTTGGCGGCGGCTTCGTTGTAACGGGTCGGAGCTGTATCGTTATTAAAAGCGTGCTGAGCACCTTCGTAGACGTACAGTTCGTACTTCACTTGGTTGGCTTTCAGGGCTTCTTCGTAAGCAGGAATCCCTTTATTCACGCCTTCATCCAGACCGCCATAGTGTAACTGAATAGCCGCTTTAATTTTTGGAACATCAGCAACTTCGGGCTGACGACCATAAAAAGCCACGGCTGCCTTCAGGTCAGGGTCATTGACTGCTAACTGATTTGACAAGGCACCGCCCCAGCAGAACCCAACGCAACCCGTTTTTCCATTACTGTTCTTGAGTGATTTACCGTAAGCAAAGCCTTTCAGAAAGTTATTGAGATTCTGTTGTTTGTCCAGTTTCGCAAAGAGCCCGCGAGCTTCGTCTTCATTGGCTGGTGTGCCGCCAAAGGGTGACAAGGCATCGGGAGCAATGGCGATATAACCCGCCTTCGCTACGCGTCGGGCCACGTCGCGAATGTGAGGATTCAGTCCCCGGTTTTCGTGAATGACGAGCACTATGCCTCGCTTGCCTGCCGCTTTGGGCTGAGCGACGTAAGCTTTCATATCCAGTCCGTCGCCGGGGTAGGTTACGTCTTCAAGCAGTAAATCCGGGTCGTCTTCGGCGATGGTGGTGGCGTGGGCGTAATTTACTTCCAGCAGGGGTAATACGGCCATGGCCGCCGTCATGCTACCGGTCAGTTTAGCCAGTTTTCCCAGAAAATCCTGTCGGGTCAAAGGCTTGTGGGTATATTCGTCAAAGAGGTTAATGATCCGCTGATCCATGGGTCTTGAGGTCTATAAAGCGTTAGTTACGAGTGCTTTCGAAAGATGCCGATTTTTACCCGAAGACGGAAATGCAACGGTACCTTTTCCAGATAAATGAAGATGCCAAAGAAAAAAACGCTGGTCCCTTGGGCCAGCGTTTGGTGTTATTCCGTTTTTAAACTCTTGACCGGATTCGCCGTGGCGGCTTTAATCGTGAGCGAACTTACCGTTACCAAGGCGATTCCCAGGGCCAGCACGCCCGCCAGCGGGAATACCCAGATCGGCATGGACGTTCGATAGTGAAAGTCTTCCAACCAGCGGGTCATGACGTACCAGGCGATGGGGCTGGCAATCACCACGGCAATGAAGACCAGTTTTAGAAATTCTTTGGAAAGTAACGTCGTCACCTGCCAGGCACTGGCTCCGAGTACTTTCCGAACGCCAATTTCCTTGGTTCGCTGAAAAGTAGCATAAGATGTTAACCCGATCAAGCCCAGGCAGGCAATGAAAATGGCAATGCTGGCGAAGTAAGTGAACAGCTTGCCGAATTGCTCTTCGCCTTTGTATTTATCATTGAAAGACTGGTCAATGAAGAAATAATCAAAGGGTCGTTCGGGAACGGCCTGTTTCCAGAGTTGCTCAACCGCCGCCAGCGTTTTAGGAATGTGCTGAGCCTTAATTTTTATCGAAATCTGTTGAAATTCGTGTGGGTTAATACGGAAAGTAGCCGGGCTGATTTCTTCCCGTAAAGAAGCATCATGGAAGTTTTTGACTACACCAATGATTATCCCTTTTCGACCCCATTGATCAAACTTTTTACCTACGATTTGTTCCGGGGCCGTATAGCCCAAGCTGCGTACTGCGGCTTCATTCACCAATAAAGCCTGCGTAGAATCGGTGGAAAATTTTGTAGAAAAGCTTCTTCCAGCGATGATCGGAATCTGATACTGATCGAAGAAGTTATAATCAATCGAGTAGAGACTAATGTTGGAAGCCTGTAACTCACCCTTCTGGTTTTCCAAATGAGTATAAGCTCCCATAGATCCGCTACCGGGAACGGTAGAAGATTCAGTTACGGATTCCACGCCCGGAATTTTAGAAAACTGAGCTTTAAGCGTAGCTCCGTGCCGAGCCATGTATTGCGGATCATTCAGGTTTAAAATGAGCATCTGATCTTTCGAAAAGCCCAGGGACTGCTGACGCATATAGGCCAGTTGATGATACACCACAAAGGTGCAGACCATCAGACTTACCGAAATAACAAACTGAAAAACCACCAGCGATTTTCGAAGAATCAGGCCCTGTCGGCTGGTCGCAAAACGTCCTTTTAAAACGGTTATCGCTTTCATTCCCGATAAAACCAGGGCGGGGTATAGACCTGCCATAACTCCTACCAGCAAGGCCAGACCGAGCAGGATCAGCCAGAAGGTTGGATTACTGAACGTGCTGCCAAGGACCGTTTTTCCGGAAAACGCATTGAAGGAAGGAAGAAGTAACTCGCAGAGTAATACAGCAAGCCCGAACGCGAACGTACTTAGTAATACGTATTCACTCAGAAACTGGAAGGTAAGCTGTTGCCGGCCGGCTCCTACCACTTTTCTTACGCCGACTTCTTTGGCCCGCTCGCTGGCTCGGGCGATGGTCAGGTTAATGAAATTGATGCAGGCCAGAATCAGGATAAATCCGGCGATAACCGAAAAAATATAGACGTTTTTCAAACTTCCCTGTTGGGGTGCCCCGCGATCCGATTTCAGGTAAAGATCCTGCAAAGGTTCCAGGTGCAGGATATACCACATCTGATCTTTCGACATTGCCTTGCCAATCAAGCGATCTATTTCGCCTCGGATTTTGGTTTCCAGGGCCTGAGGATTGGTATTTCCTTTGAGTACAAAATAAGAATAAAATCCAAAATTACCCCATTGTTCGTCCAGACCCGGCTGCATATGTTTAGTCAGCGTGGACATAGATAGGAGCAGGTCAAAAGGAATATGGCTGGCTTCAGGAATGTCTTTTAATACACCCGTTACTTTTACTGGAAATTGCCCTTCCATCCGTAGCGTCTGGCCCATCGGGTCCTGTTCGCCGAAGTATTTTTTTGCCGTCTTCTGAGTTAATACTACGCTAAAAGGAGCTTTCAACGCAGTGCGGGCATCGCCCTTCAGAAGCGGAAATGTGAAGACATTAAAAACGGTGGAATCGGCCAGGTAAAGATCATTTTCCTGAAATTTCTGATCCTTGTACGTAAAAACCGCATTTCGCTTCCAAAGACGTGTATACGCCTCTATTTCTGGTAGTCGTTCGCCCAACTGCGGGGCCATCGGAGCAGAAGTAACATTGGAACGGATGGTTTCGGTGGGCGTTTTGATGTCAGTGACCAGTCGGTAAATCTGATTGCCTTTTTCATGAAAAGTATCGTAACTCAGTTCATGTCGAACGTAGAGGCTAATAAGCAGACATGCCACTAACCCAACGGATAATCCGGCGAGGTTAATGATAGTGAAGAGCCGATGTTTCAGCAGGCTACGAAGGGCTATCTTGAAATAATTTTTTAGCATACGATGGAGAGCATTAGGCGAGTTGGGTAACGGCCCGCATCTGGCTTAAATCTTCTTTTTTAACGAAGGTGATCGGAACAAAATCGTCCGTAGGTGCCCCGATGTAATACAGTGACCAGTCCTGATCGTACGTCGTCAGCATTTCCCGCAGGCATTCCACGCGATTGAACGCAGGCGTGGAGCAGTCATCCCAGCGAAACAGCTCGACCCGGTAATGCAAATCCTGCTTTTGTCCGTTAATGACCACCGAAATTTCAATTTCATGTTTTCCTGGTAACGAAGGTATAGGTATAGCGATGTAGGACATACTCTTGGCAGTTTATGAAGTAACTGTATCAGGTTAATATATACATTTTAAAAGTATGCCAGCTTCATTGGTAGGTTGTTAAAGGTCTGATTTTCAATATAATATGGAAATATAAATGTCCGAAATTGAACGTTATATGTACAATTTCGGACATCTCTACGTTTTGAGAATAGCTTTTATTCGCTTTTCAGGCTTTTGACAGGGTTAACCATGGCTGCCCGGATGGTCTGGCTACTAACGGTAGCGAGAGCAATCAGAAAAGCGATAAATCCGGCCCCGGCGAAGAGCCACCAGCTTAACTCGGTTCGATAAGCAAATTCTTCAAGCCATTTATCCATTAAAAACCAGCTGGCGGGAACGGCAATGAGGTAGGCAATCAGGACGAGTTTCATGAAGTCACGGGAGAGTAAGCTCACAATGCTGGTAATGCTGGCCCCGAGCACTTTACGTATCCCAATTTCCTTGATTTTCTGTTCGGCCGTGAACGCCGCTAGCCCGTATAAGCCTAGGCAGGCAATGAGGATGGCAACGGTGGTAAAGTAACTGATAAGGGTGCCCATTTTCTGCTCAGTTTCATAGTTTCGCTGGAAATCCTGATCCAGAAAACTGTACTCGAACGGCTCTTCCGGATTGAACGTTTTCCAGGTATTTTCCAGGGAGCTTAGCAGGCGGCTTACCTGAGCGGTATTCGTTCGAACGATCATGTAATTCAAGCCCCAGGGAGCCAGGATGAAGCCAAAATTATCGATGGGTTTTTGCAAGCCCGCGAAATTGAAATCTTTTACCACGCCCACTACCTGATAATCCAGCCGACCTTCCGAGCCGTTCCAGTGTAGCGTTTTTCCGAGGACCGTCTGCGGTGTGTAACCGAGTTTTGCCACGGCGTGTTCATTGACAATGATTCGCTGGGCAGTATCAGCGGGAAACTGAGGCGAGAAGAATCGTCCGCTGATTTTTTGAAAACCCATCGTTTCCATAAAATCATAATTCACGTGATTCATGCGGAGGGTAACGCCGTTTTCTACCGTTTTTCCTTCCCGGTAGAAGGTCTGATCGCCCGCTACGAAAATACCGGGGTAACTCGTGGCTGCTGCTGCCGAAACTACCTCCGAATTCTTCTCAATAGCCTGTTTGAAGGTCGCATAGTGCTCCTTGGCTAGATTGGTGCGAAGGGGAATGACGAGCTGCTGATCTTTCACAAAACCGAGATCCTGGTGTTGCAGAAAATCCATTTGCCGCCAGATTACGAGCGAGCCCAGGATGAGTATAATGGACAAAGCGAACTGAAATACAACCAGAGCCTTGCGAAGGTTAATCGCAGCCAAACTGTTGCTGGCTTTGCTTTTCAGAACCTGAGCCGGATTAAAGGAAGAAAGGTAAAAAGCCGGGTAACTACCCGCCAGTACACCTGTAACCAAAGCCAGCCCCAGAAAGAGTAGAAGTTTAGTATAATCTTTGGTAAAAGAGATACTTAAATCAGTTTCGGCAATGCCGTTGAAAAGGGGTAAACTTACTTCAACCAGAAAAATAGCAATGACCAGAGCCAGCAAACTGATGATCATGGATTCGCCCAGAAACTGACCGATCAGGGTTTCTTTTTCGGCTCCCATCACTTTACGAATTCCCACTTCAGCTGCCCGCTTACCAGAACGGGCCGTACTGAGATTCATGAAGTTAATGCAGGCAATCACCAGTGTAAACAAGGCAACGGTAATCAGAATATAGACAAACTGAATATTTCCTTTTTTATTAAAAATCGTTTCCGCGTCGGTGTATAAATGGATGCTGGGCACTGACTCGAGGTACTGATTTTTCTTAAAGGCAACCCGCTTTAAATCTTTACCCATGTACTTGTCGATGAAAGCCGGGAATTTAGCTTCCAGGCTTTTAGCCTCTGATCCGGGACGAAGTTTGAGGTAAGTAAAGAACATGTTGTTACTCGCAAAATCCTGCGTGCTGCGAACAAACTCGCCAATATTGCCACTGCTTAAGGACATAATGTAGCGGCTATCAATATGGGAGGGGCCAACGGAACGAAATACACCCGTGATTTTAAAATCCAGATCTCCATTGGAACTGCTGATGCGAATTACTTGATTAAGAGCGGAGTTATTTCCGTAC
>CAJYHS010000058.1 GCA_913774715.1 uncultured Siphonobacter sp.
CATGATATTTTTGCGGCTGGAGAACAGGCTCAGGTTCCCCTAATGGCAGGCTGGAACTCCGAAGAGATGAATTTCAGAGCGTTCCTGGGAGGACAGCAACCGACGGTTGAAAACTATACCCAGGCCGTTACTAAACGCTTCGGGGCTTCGGCAGATGCCATTTTGAAAGCCTACAACCCTACCAGTGACGCGGAAGTAGAAGACGTAGCCACGGCTCTAGCGGGGGATATGTTCATTGGGTTCAGCACCTGGAAGTGGATTGATTACCAAGTTAAAACGGGTAAAAAACCCGTGTATCGGTACTATTACGCTCAGCCCCGTCCAGCGATGCGTCCTGAAATGGGGAATGCTACGCCCGGACTTGCGGGAGGAGTTGTGAAAAGTGCGGGTCCGGCAACAGCTGCTCCCAAACCTGCCAACAAGGGTGCTGTTCACTCGGCCGAAATTGAATACGCCATGGGTAACTTGGGTAGTAATAAAGTGTACGCCTGGACGGAAGAGGATTACAAAGTGTCGAAAGTGATGCAGGAGTACTTTGCGAATTTCATTAAAACAGGTAACCCTAACGGGGCTGGTTTGCCCAACTGGTCTCCTATTACTTCCGATAAAGAAGCGGTATTAGTGATTGACGCAAACACCAAGCAGATCACAGATCAGCACCGCGATCGTTACGAAACGCTGGAAAAGGCTTCTCCGGTGAAGTAACGTTATGGGTTTGAACGTTTGATTTTTGTTTGACCGTGTTTGAATAGGTATTCGTTTACCTCAACGTCCCGGAAGGTTTTCTTCCGGGACGTTTTTTATTATAAGCCTGTAATAAGATGCTCAGGCTTTTTTCAGCGTTTAATGCTTCTTTTGATCGCATCACAAGTTCCCTGAATAGCCCCTTTCAAACAAAATTAAACTTCAATCAACCCTTTTCAAACAACTTTAATCCGGCTGTTCTTTCATCGCCACACTGATCAACTCAGCCGTGTTTTTTACCCCGGCTTTCCGCATGATGCTGGCTCGCTGATTGGCTACAGTATTGGGACTGGTATCAAATCTTCGGGCAATGTCTACGTTACTCAGCCCTTCCGTCAAACAATGTAATACCTGTACTTCTCGGCTTGTTAGTTTATTCCAGACGGAACCCGTAGAAGAAACGGGATCAGATTTCGGACGAGGTTTGGATAGCACTAATTGACGGATAATTACGCTGGAGGCATTGGGTGGATAGTATAAATCTCCCGCCGCCACGGTTCGAATAGCATCAATGATTTCGTCATCATCCGTTTCTTTCAATAAATAGCCCGACGCTCCCAACTGTACCGCATTCAGGATGTAGTCGGGGTGACTGTGCATACTAAAAATTAACACCTTCACCTCTGGATATTGCAGCGTAATCTGACGAGTTACTTCAATTCCGGAAAGTCGGGGCATGGTAATATCCAATAATAATACATGGGGTGAAAGACTGGCAATAATGTCCAATACTTCCTGACCGTCGGCGGCTTCACCCACAATTTCCAGATCTTCTTCGTCTTCCAGCAGAGTCCGAATGCCTTTCCGCACCATGGAATGATCATCCGCAATTAATATCCGTATCGGCATCGTCTTTAAGAATTAATCGGCAGTATGACTTCAATTTGGGTTCCGCCCTCACTCACCGACTGCACATTAAGCGTCGCCCGAATCAGCTGAGCCCGCGTTTGCATGTTTTCGAGTCCGGCACTTTGCCAGCTTCGAGCCTTTTCCAGATCAAAGCCCTGTCCATCATCGCTGACTTTCAGGATAACTTTTTTCGGTTGAAAATGGAGAATAATCTGAATCTCGGCGGCTTTGGCGTGTTTTAAAGCATTGGTTAAAGCTTCCTGAGCAATGCGATACAGGCCAATTTCCTGAGCCGGAGTTAAGCGTCTGGCTTCACCAAAACACTGAAAGTTAACCTCGGATGCCGCCGTTGGCTGTACCTGACTGGCCAGTAACTGCAAGGCCGCCGCCAGACCATAATCCTCCAGTAAAGATGGCATGAGATTATGCGAAATCTGCCGCGTAGACTGGATTATCTGCTGAATGTATTCACTTAATTCTTCTACCCGCTGCTTTTGCCTGACTTCCGTGAAAGGTATTTTTTTCAGCTTAGCTGCGTGCAGGTGTAAACCCGTTAGCATTTGCCCGATGCCGTCGTGTAACTCCCGGGCAAAGCGGCGGCGTTCTTCTTCCTGTCCTTCCATTAAAGCCGCTGAGCGGATCTGAGCTTCCATGCGTTCCCGTTGATACCGCTCTTCCTGAAGCCTTAATACTTCCTGTTGACTTTGGGTTAAGGCTTCATTAGCAACGGCCAGCTGTTGGTTTGATTCCTGCAAGGCTTCTTCGGATTCTACCAGTTTACGAACCGTCTGCCTAGTATAACGCACGACCGGACGGAACACAAAGAAGCCTTCGAGTAATAGGGTTAACAAGGTTGCGGCCGTCAATAAGGTTTCCATGCGTTCCAGCTCCTTTACACGGGCCCGGCTTTCGGCATCGAACTGAAAGACGATGTCATTCATCTGATCCACGAAAATGGATTCGGTAGCCAGCAGATTCAATAACGATTCTTTCTGGTCAGATCTGGAAAGTTGGGAATCATCCAGCTTTAGAAAACTGGCGGACATGGCTTTAAAAACGGGTTCTATTCGCTGAAATTTTTCAACCAGTTCGGGACTTTTCCGAACCGCATATTCCTGCTCCATGGAAAGCAAACCCGCTCGTAACTGCTGGTGCGTATTTTGCCAGCTCTGTAATAAGGAATCGAATAAAACCGTGTCGCGGCTGGGTAACTGTTCCAAACGCAGCAAAGCCAGCTTCGTGAGTCGCTGGCTGAGCATTCGTTGCCTTCCGGCTACGTTCAAAACCCGGCTATCGGCTTCGTGATTATGAATGGTATCACGAATGAGCCATAACCCACCCAGACTAAGCAAGGCAATCACGTGCAAAGCCACGAGGTAATAACGGGTAAGTCGGCTGGCTACCTGCCGATCCAGTGGGTTCATAGGCTATACTTCAACGTAAACGATCCCGCCCCTGATCTCGATGGGATACGTAGCGATGCTATAATGCTCGTCATTGAGACAGGAACCATCGCGAAGTGAAAAGGTCTTTTTATGAAACGGACAGGCTACTTTGGGCTCTTGGCCCTGGCTGCCGATAATGCCCCGGGATAACACCATCTGATGGCGGTGTGGGCACTGATTATCCGTAGCAAACCATTCGTTACGACGGGAAAAGTTAAAAATAGCGATCTGACGGCCTTTGATCAAAACGCAGGCTCCGCCATCGGCCGGAATATCTTCGACAGTACAGGCCTGATGCCAGGTAGTGGTGGTAGATTGGAGAATTTCCATGGAAAGAAATGATTTAAAAGGATTGATTGAACCTCAATGATTTAGAATATCAGCTAACCGTTTTCCAGTCGCGGGCTTTGGTTTGATTTCGCATCGAGTCAAACTGAACCGTTGGATCTTTCTGCTCAGGGACGTTCACAAAGTGCGAGAAGCGTTTCCGCAATTCCGGATTTTCCACGACTTCCTTCCATTCGCAGTGATAGGTATCTACCAGTAACTGCATTTCTTTTTCCAGATCCGCCACAATTCCTAATACATCGTCTACGACTACCGCTTTGAGATAACTCATGCCGCCTTCCAGTTTATTTAACCATGTGGCCGTACGAGTCAAAGGATCGGCTGTTTTGATGTAAAACATCAGGAAACGATCAATCAGCCGCGTACAGGTTTCTTTATCGACGTCAGCCGCTAATAACTGGGCATGCTGAGGTTTGGAGCCGCCATTACCGCCCACGTACAAATTCCAGCCTTTTTCCGTAGCAATAACTCCAAAATCTTTACTCTGAGCTTCGGCACATTCGCGGATGCACCCCGACACGCCGGACTTGAACTTGTGCGGTGCCCGAATGCCTTTATAGCGTTCCTCAAGTTCGATGGCAAAACTGACCGAATCCTGCACGCCAAAGCGGCACCAGGTGGAACCCACGCAGCTTTTCACCGTTCTCAGGGCTTTCCCGTAGGCATGACCGCTTTCAAAACCCGCCTCAATGAGTTCTTCCCAAATGAAGGGTAAATCCCCTACGTGAGCTCCGAACATATCAATTCGCTGGCCACCCGTGATTTTCGTATACAGCCCGTAGCGCTTGGCTACCTGACCGATGGTAATAAGTTTATCCGGCGTAATTTCGCCACCCGGAATGCGTGGAACGACCGAATACGTACCCCCTTTCTGAATATTGGCCAGATACCGATCATTCGAATCCTGAATCACAGCCCGGTCTTTCTGCAAAATGTTTTCATTCCATAAACTCGCCAGAACGGAACCTACCAGCGGTTTACAGGTTTCACAGCCATCGCCTTTGCCCAACTCATTCAGTACTTCGTTATAGGTCGTTAGCTGATTAATTTTAATCAAATCCAGTATTTCCTGACGGGTATAATCAAAGTGTTCGCAGATGGTATTGCGAACGTATAAACCCTGCTGCTTCATGACGCCCTGAATCAGGTCTTTCACCAGCGGCGTACATCCCCCGCAACCCGTACAGGCCTTGGTAGATTTTTTGAGAGCCTCTACGGTAGTTTGCCCATTTTCGGAAATTTCGTGGCATAACTGGCCTTTGGTTAAGGCTTCGCAGGAACAGATCAGTGCTTCATCCGGTAAGCCCATCACCCCAGCTCCGGCCTCCTCCCCTCCCCTACTTCCTAAAATCAGATCTTCAGGATTCGGCGGCAGAATGGTAAGGTTCTTGCAGGTTTGCAACAGCATGTTATACTGCTCGGCATCGCCCACCAAAATTCCGCCCAGAAGCGTCTTTCCATCGGAGCTAACGTTGATACGTTTATAAACACCTTTAGCTTTATTATCGTAAGTAATCGTCCGGCAATCCGGTTCCTGAGCGAAGGGATTACCAAAGCTGGCTACATCTACACCAATCAGTTTGAGTTTGGTAGACATATCAAAAGGCCTGAAGCTCTTGACATTCCCGATTAACTGACTGGCTACCACTTCCGCCATTTCATAACCCGGAGCCACTAGCCCGTAAATCATCTGATGGACAAGAGCACACTCGCCAATGGCAAAAATGGATGGATCAGACGTTTGTAATTGATCGTTGACCAGAATTCCGCCGCGAGGGTGCGTTTCCAGTCCGGCGATTTTGGCCAGTTCATCCCGGGGACGAATACCCGCCGAAATAATAAGCATATCCACCGGAAGCTCGGTGCCATCGGCAAATTGCAGGCCTTCGATATGATCCGTTCCCTGAATAAGCTGAGTGGATTTATTCAAATGAATTTGTAACCCCAGTGCTTCCAGTTGCCGTTGCAGAATTCCCGAACCCGCCTCATCAATCTGTCGGGGCATGAGCCGGGAAGCAAATTCAACGACGTGTGCTTCTTCTAATCCTAAATCAAGTAAAGCTTTGGCCGCTTCAAGGCCCAGCAATCCGCCCCCAATCACGGCTCCCTTACGGGCTTTGCGGGCGTAGGACTGGATCAAATCCAGATCTTCCAGCGTTCGATAGACGAAAACGCCGTCTTTCTCTACGCCATCCACTGGCGGTACAAAGGCCCCCGATCCCGTAGCCAGAATCAGGTAGTCATACGCCACAACCAATCCGTGGTGTGAGCGAACCTGCTTGCGTTCACGGTCAATATCTACGACGGGATCACCCGTGTACAACTCAATACCATGTTCAGAATACCAGTCACGGGGAGCCATTAATAAGTCATCGGCTGACTTTCCGGCAAAGTATTCACTTAAATGTACGCGGTCGTAGGCTACCTGAGACTCTTCGCCAAAAACGGTCAGACGAAAGTGTTCTTTTTCTTTAGCTATTAGTTTTTCACAAAACTTATAACCTACCATGCCATTACCAATGACAACAACTCGGGTTTCTGTGGATGTGCTCATAGTTGATTTTAACTATTTAACTAGTACAAGCCTATGTTGATCTATGACTTATTCAAGAAAAACCCCCATTCTTCTTGAATTGATCGATTCAAAAATAAAACCTCAAAAACACATTTCCTAATATTTTATTCGTCAAATGTCATTTTTCAAAACATATTTTTATAGTTTTTTATTGTTTTTTAAAATTATGCCTCTACTTTTGAACTACATATTACAAATAGTTACATTTTATTATTTATAGTACATTAGTCATAACATCTATATTCTCTTTATGAGTATGCGAGCAAGATTAACTTTGATAGGAGCTGGCCCCGGAGATGCCGAACTAATTACGTTAAAAGGTATTCGGGCATTAAAGCAAGCAGACGTCGTATTATACGATGATCTAGCTAACCAGGAGTTACTGGAATACGCCCCAACGGAGGTGCCTACCTATTACGTAGGCAAACGAATCGGTAAAGCCTCGCATACGCAGGAAGAGATTAATGCGATGATTGTGGCGATGGCTCACGAATACGGTCACGTGGTTCGCTTGAAGGGTGGTGATTCGTACGTGTTTGGCCGGGGACATGAGGAATCGACCTACGCTCAGGAAAAGGGTATTCCCTGCCAGGTTATTCCGGGTGTTTCGAGTTGCATTGCGGTTCCTGCTTCTCAGAATATTCCCGTGACGCGTCGCGGGGTGAGTGAAAGCTTCTGGGTTATTACCGGAACCACCCGCCACGGTGAACTTTCGGATGACCTGAAACTGGCTGCTCAGTCCAAAGCCACCGTAGTCGTGTTGATGGGTCTACACAAAATCAGCGAATTATGTGAGTTGTACGAATACTACGATCGCGGAGATTTACCCATGGCGGTGATTCAAAACGGAACCCGCCCGGATGAACGGTGTCTGCTCGGTACGGTGAGCGAAATGCCTCAATTGGTAGCTGAAAACGGTGTCGGGGCTCCGGCCATTCTAATTATTGGAGAAGTGGTTACGCTTCATCCAGACTACATTCAGCAGTATGTACAAAGTGTAAGCGTATCATAAAAAAGCCGATCCGGTGTGGGGGCACCTGGTGGATCGGCCTGGCTTGTTCATGTTGCACATAAACATATCAAAGAAAATGTAAAACTACCGCTCCAGCAAATCTTCCTGCGTTCGCTCCGGCGAACACCGTTCTTCGTTCTGATCCTACCGCAGATCAGCCTTCATTGGTATTGCCTGTTTTTCAATTGTTTGTCTTTCCATTTTATATGAAAAATAAGTACATATTCCGACTGCTTGGAATGGTAGGCGGACTGGCGGGAGCATTCCCTTCTCAGGCCCAGCTAACCCTGACCGGGCAACTGCGAACCCGTACCGAACTGCGGGACGGTTATGGTAACTTACTTCCGAAAGATGCATCCGCGGCGGCCTGTACTTCTCAGCGAACCCGGTTATCCCTGGGGTATAAAGTGGATCGGTTAAGCTTCGGTTTTACCGCTCAGGACGTTCGTGTCTGGGGTCAGGATGCTTCTACGATTACGGTAGCCGATGGCAATCGCTTTTCCGTACACGAAGCCTGGGCTGAACTACAGTTACTCAACAAAGCCGACACCAGTATTCACCTGAAAGGACTCGATCAGTTAAGCTTAAAGGTTGGACGGCAGGAGCTGGATTACGATGGAAGTCGCCTGCTGGGCAATCTGGACTGGCTGCAACAGGGACGGCGTTTTGATGCAGCCTTAGTCAAAGCCCGTCATCGGGGTTGGGCCCTGGATCTGGGCGGCGGCTTTAATCAGAATTCGGATGCCTTTGGCTTAACCGGAACCGCTTATACGCCGGGTAACGTCGCTACCACGGCTATGTCTACCAAGAATGAGATCCTTTCGATTCCCGCTGGTTTTATTCCAACTTCCGGGAAAAACGGGGCCCCGATTTTAGTAAATACCGTCAGCACCAACGGACAGAATCAGCAGTTTAAGGCCTTTCAAATGGCTCACCTGACGAAAGTAATCAAAGGGCATACGCTTACCGGACTTTTCTTTAAGGATGATTTTTCTAAATATCGTATAGACAGCACCGGTAGCATTTCTAATGGCTATGTGTATGGTCGTAGATACGATGTCAGAGGGCTGAACTCGCGGGTTACCTACGGAGTTATGTTGACCGGGTTACTGGCAAAAACGGCCCAGGGTAAATTTAGTTACCTGGCTTTTGCTTACGCCCAAAGTGGCCGCGACCGCGATGGACTGGCCATCAACGGAGCTCATTATTATGGCGTTAACCTGGCTTACCTTCAAAATCGTTTCACCCTAACGGCTGGATACGAAAATCTTACGGGTAACAAACCCGATCAGTCTACGGGCACCACTCGTCGATTTGATCCGCTGTACGGTACTCCTCATAAATACTGGGGTACCATGGATTACTTCTACGTCGGAACGGGTTCCCCCGTGGGAGGTCTTCAGGACGCTTTTCTGAAAGTAAAATACACTGCCAAACGATTCACGGCCGGACTCGATGTACACTACTTCGCTCTGGAATCCCCCATCGTGAATCGTCTGTCGGAGGTGCCGAGTACGGCGGTACCCGGTACCTTCCGGGGTCATCTGGGTAATGAGTATGATTTCATGGCGAGTTATGCCCTTAATAAGTTCACTGCCATCGAATTAGGCTATAGCATTATGCAGGGCACTAATCAGCTGGAATACGCTAAACAAAATACGCTTAATCAAAAAGAGAAGTTGGGTCAGTGGGGCTATCTGATGTTAAACATTCGTCCCGATTTCCTGGCGAAATCGGCTAAACCTTAATCCCATGCCAAATACGCCTTTACAATCCCTGCCTTTGTTTCAGTTCCGTGGCGTGCAGATGCGTACGTTCCACCTGACCTGGATGACTTTCTTTGTGTGTTTCTTCGGCTGGTTCGGTCTGGCTCCTCTGATGCCCGCCATTCGGGCCGATCTGGGCCTAAGTAAAGCTCAGGTTGGTAACACGATTATTGCGGCGGTTTCGGCCACCATTCTTGCCCGATTAATCATCGGTAAACTTTGCGATACCTGGGGGCCACGTAAAACCTATACGGCCTTACTCGTCATTGGTTCCTTACCCGTTATGTTGGTAGGTCTGGCTCACGATTACCTTACCTTTCTCCTCTTTCGATTAGCCATCGGTGTAATTGGGGCTTCGTTTGTGATTACTCAGTTTCACACCTCCATGATGTTTGCTCCGCAAATTAAAGGAACGGCCAATGCCGTAGCGGGTGGCTGGGGTAACCTCGGCGGCGGCGTTACCCAGATGGCGATGCCTCTGATTATGACTCTTATTATGGGTTTCGGTTTCATTAAATCAGACGCCTGGCGGTTAGCCATGATCGTGCCCGGTTTGATGATGCTGGTGATGGCTTTTCTGTACTACCGTTACACGACCGATACGCCCGAAGGTAACTTCGAGGACATTAATCGTCAGAAAGTTAAATCCACCGTAAGCTGGGGTGAAGCCAGTGCGGATGTTCGGGTCTGGGCACTGGCTCTGGCCTATGCCTGCTGCTTTGGCATGGAGATTACCTTTGACGGCGTAGCGGCTCTGTATTTCTTTGATAACTATAAACTTCCCGAAACCGAAGCCGGATTCTGGGCCATGCTGTTTGGCTTTATGAATCTCTTTGCCCGGGCCATGGGCGGCGTTCTGGCGGATAAAGTGGGTAAAACCTACGGTATGCGGGGCAAAGGTGTATTGCTGGCTGGTTTATTAGTACTGGAAGGTTTGGGCATTTTACTGTTCGCTCAGGCCGGAAGTCTGACGATGGCGATTGTGTCGAT
>CAJYHS010000059.1 GCA_913774715.1 uncultured Siphonobacter sp.
CAGGGTGGAGCGAACTATACCTATACTGACGAAGCTGGTCAGGAGCAATGTGTGTACTACCAAACCTTCGTTAACTGCGTCGGCCAACCACATTTACCTTATGCCGCTTTTCCTTTTGAAAGTCTGAAAGAGGCCCACGTGATAAGTCCAGCCCGTCTAAAATTCAAATCGGAACAGAAGGCTCAGGAGGCGATTGAAAAGGATAGGGAAAATATCTATAAAGCTTCCGACGGCGACTATTATCTGAAAGTCCACGGAATTACCATTAATGATTATTTCCAAGTAGTAGATGCGTACGGAGCTTACAATGAACGGATTAATATCATGGCCGTCCCTTACATTGGCGGCTACAATCCCGATTATTCCGGACTTGATTTCTGCGAAGAAGCTTCTTCCTGCGTTGTGGAAGGTATCTTCAAAAATCAGCAGGTAACCGCCTGATCAATGGGTGATGAGGAAGGTTCCTCATCACCCATCCAAAGTAAAGTCCTTATTCTGATGCCTGCTCTTCCATTACTTGAACGACGGTATAATTCTGTCTCTTTGAAATTGATCAAATATCCGATAAAACATTTCTTCTGTATTGACATATTCGTGAAATCCCAAACGGCGGGCTTTTGAGCTATCCGATAAAAAATCGTAATCCCACGACAAAACAAAGTCGCCAAAAGCCCAGGAAGATACCGACTTATAGTCAGCGTTCAGATTATATTTCTCCCGCATAGTTTCCCAGACCTTCTCTTGATCCTCCATTACATCCTTCAACGGAAGAGGAACGCCTGGAGCCCATTCCAGGCCAAAGTAACGGGCTAGTTTAGGCCATAACTCAGACCAGCGAAACAGGTCGCCATTGGTGATATTGAAAGCCTGATTGGAAGTTTGCGAATCAGTGGCAGCCCAGACGGTTGCTTTCGCCAGTAGATCCGCGTCCGTAAGCTCCATTAATTTATCATACGCTCCTGGTTTTCCGGGAAAGCGAAAGGGCAGATTTAGTTCCTTACAAAGGGCAGCATACACTGCCAGTACCAGAGCTAGATTCATCGGATTTCCTAACGCGGCACCTCCCACTACCGAAGGCCGAATGGCCGACCAGCTCCATGATTTTCCCTGTTGCTGCTGCTCTATGTACCTCTGTTGTTCAGTCATGAACTCCGGCGTCATAATAGGTCTGTCGCTTTCTTTTGCTGGTGTTTTGAAGGGTCCTAAATGAGCTCCGTATACTTTAAACCCCTGCATGAAACTAATATGTTGAAAATGAGGGCTAACTTTTTCTATGGTCTCTACTACATTTTTCAGCATGGTTAAATTAGGCTCTACTAACGCCGCCCAGGTGGGTCTATCCTGATAAGCTGTATAAAAAACGTGAGTAACCTCAGGAAGCCCTTTAAATTTTTCATAGGTATCTTCTTTATCCAGTAAATCAACAGAAAGATAGGTGGCACTGCTTCCCGATAATCTTTTTCGAGCCAGTCCAATTACCTTCCAGTCTGGAAGACTGGATAGATATTGAATCAGGTTCTGGCCAATTACTCCGCTGGCCCCCACGACTAAGGCCGTCTTTATAGACCCATTCTTTTCTTTTTTCATGGCAATGATTATTGATGACAGAACAAAACAATAGCTTGCCTTATATTCATCAAAATAATTTAAATCATATCTTTGTATCATAATTATTATAGATAAATATGATACTGAATCTGGAATGGTTTCGCACGTTCAAAGCGATTTATGAGACGGGCACTCTGTCTGCTGCCGCTCAGAGTTTATTCATTTCTCAACCCGGAGTCAGTCTGCACCTGAACTCATTGGAAGCCTACACCGGTCATAAATTATTTGATCGGTCGGCTCGTCGGATGGTCCCTACCGAACGCGGAAAGGTGCTTTACAACTTTATCCTCGAACCCCTATCCAAACTGGAAACCGCTGAACAGGTGTTTCATAAAAGCTCTAAAACTGACCGACCTACTATTAGTGTAGGGATGTGTTTTGAAACGTTCCAGTATACCCTTGAAGAACACATCGCCCATCTACCCTTTAATCTGATTATACAGTTTGGCGAATACCCACGTATGCAACACGACCTGGATAATGGCCTGCTGGACCTGATCATTACGCCGCAAAAGGGTCAGCAGAAAAATCTGGAATACCGTCCCTTTTCGAAGGAGCGAATTGTACTTATAGCTGGCAATCAAACGGAGTCAGAAACGCTGGAATCTTTACTGTCTTCCCCAAAACTGACTGAAGCCAGGGAGTGGTTGAAGCATCAGATTTGGTACAGCACGGCTGCGGATATGGAACATTTGAAGAATTTCTGGGTAAAGAACTTCGGCGAGCATCCTGATTTTAAACCCAATTATATCGTTCCCAATATCAGTTCGATCATTCGTTGCTTAAGCGATGGAAAAGGATTCTCCATTGTGCCCGATTTTCTTTGTCGGGAAGCCATTGCGGAAGGCAAAATCAAACTCGTTTGGGAAGGCGATTCATTACTGGAAAACACCTTGTATTTTGGTACCCGCAAAAAGACGATGTATGCTCAGGAAGTAAGCCAGCTAGAAGCGATCTTCCGGGACAAATGGGTGTAAATCATAACCTGTACCGTCTTTATCAAAACCTTTTTATACCTCACGATGAAACGCTTCCTACTTCTGCTTTGTGTACTTTTCCTGTGCTTAGGTTCGGCTCCCCGCAAGATTACCTGGCTGGCCCTTGGTGATTCCATTACCTATTTGAATGATCATACTGATGAAACTGGCAACCGGATTACAAAGGGATATTTAACATTGATCAAGGAACGCTATCCACAGGTTGAATACATTAATCAAGGACACAATGGCTGGACAGCCGTGAAAATCGCCGAAAGTATTGAGTCGCTGGGACTGGTAAAAGCAGATGTGTATACCGTTTTTCTGGGAACGAATGACTGGTGGCAGGGCAAACGAATTGGCTCATTGACCGATTACCAGCAGGCTACGGGGAACGGTACAATCTACGGCTCGTTCCGAACGATCATTGATAAATTTCATAGCCTTAATAAAAAAGCCCGAATCATTCTGATTACTCCGATGCAACGCGGTGATTTTGTGTACATTAATAATCCTTCCAATAATGCCTATGGGTCGTATAAACCCAATATGGACCAGACGCTGGAACAGGTGGTGGATGCTCTTATACAAATAGGAAAGTCCGAGAAGTTACCTGTGGTTGATTTATACCATGATTCGGCATTAACCCTTGAGAACATGGTTCGCTTCAAGCGATTAAAGAACCCAGAAACCGGACAATATCAGGACTACACGTATCCGGCTTATCTCAATATCCCATTCAATCCTAAAACGGATGATTATCCTTACCCCATCGAATCTATTGCTTTAACTTACGATGGCCTGCACCCCTCTGATCAGGGGTATGAAATCATCACCGATCGTTTGATTCAAAAGTGGAAAGGTTTAAAGTAAGCTTAATAGAGTTACTGCCAGCAGAAGCTGGCGGTTTGATTATAAACCGTTTGGCAGATCAATTTTGAGAAAGCTTAAACATACTTTAATCTTCCCAGACCAAAAGCTGCGTACCTTTGTCAGTAAATTTCATTGGTAGAATAATCCTTTCTTGGGTTTTATTCTAAATCCATACTTCATCAAGTAACTCGTATGGCTAAACATTCCTGGGGTTTCCTTTTAGGGTTATCCTTATTATCCGCCTGTTCAGGCACCAGGTATTACTCGGCTCATTCTATCCATTCGGCCCTCATTCCCGTTACCGACACTACTGCTCTGGTAACGTCTGTACGCTCAGCCAGTCCACTGGCTGATTATCTGAAACCTTATCAGGATAGCCTGGGACGTTCCATGAATCAGGTATTAGTTACTTCCGCCAGACGTCTGAAAAAAGGGGGTCCCGAATCAGAGTTAGGTAATCTCTTAGCAGACCTGTTTCTCGAAGAAGGGCAAAAACGCTACGGTGCTCCGATTGATGTAGCCCAGATGAATAATGGCGGCATCAGAGCTGAAATTCCTCAGGGTAATGTTACGCTGAGTAACGTTTATGAGATCATGCCTTTCGATAATGACCTGGTGGTACTTACCCTGTCGGGTGAAACCATGCGTCAATTTATTGAATATACCGCGGCCCGTCAGGATGCGGAATCCGGTATGAGATTGGTAATTGATAAAGAAACGAAAAAGCCGATTGATATTCTGATTCAGGGAAAACCTTTCGATCCGACGAAAACTTACCGCATTCTTGTTAGCGATTATGTAGCTACGGGTGGCGATAGTGCTTCCTTTCTGAAAAATTGCCTGAAATCTGAGCCGCTCAGTTACCTCATGCGGGATGCCATTCGTAATTATTTCGAACAAAAAGGCAAAGTCCATGAAACCCTGAATCCGCAACTTGACGGACGGGTGGTTTTACAATAAGTTATGAGCTTAGGGTTTGGTGTTTGGGTGGGTTCATTCCTTCTCAACTCATACCTCAACTCTCCAAACACACTTTCATGATCTCAAATCGTCGCCATTTTTTTCGCCAGCTTACGGGCCTTGGCGGAGCCATGATGCTGAGCGGCACCGCCTTTGACAGTTGGGCTCAAACGGAGGCATCTTCCATTAAGTTAACCATTTTACATACCAATGATACGCACAGTCACCTCGACCCCTTTCCAGCAGGTGATCGCAATGCGGGTAAGGGTGGCGTAGTCAATCGGGCTCGACTTCTCAGTCAGATCCGACAGCAGGAAGAGAATGTTCTTCTTTTTGATGCCGGAGATATTTTCCAGGGTACTCCATACTTCAACCTCTTTCACGGCGAACCCGAAGTTCAAAGCCTGAGTATGCTGGGATACGATGCCATCACGATGGGTAACCACGACTTTGATGGAGGCATAGAACTATTCGCTCGTCAGATTCGTAATCACGCTACGTTTCCAGTTCTGGTAGCCAACTACGATTTCACGAATACGCCCTTAAAAGATTTAGTCAACCCTTATAAAGTATTCAAAGTAAAAGGCTTACGCATTGGCGTGTTTGGTTTGGGTATTCAACCTAAAGGCCTGATTCCACCCAAGTTATTTGGTGACACGGTATACCTTGATCCACTTAAAAAGGCTAATGAAATAGCTGCTTTTTTGCGGAATGAAGAAAAGTGCAGTCTCGTCGTTTGTCTTTCGCATCTGGGCTTCAAAGGAGATGCTTCGGAGGTTGTTGATCCGATCCTGGCTGCCCAATCCCGTCACATTGATTTCATTATTGGCGGACACACTCACACGTTTTTACCCGAGCCCAAGACCTATAAAAACCTGGATGGCCAACCCGTCATCGTTAATCAGGTAGGTTTTGGAGGTATCAACCTGGGTCGTCTTGATTTTACATTTGATCGGGTTTCCAAACAGGTTTTTAGTTCCGGATCAAATCTTGTCATTAGCTGACAACATCAGCCTAAAAGAAAAGAGAGTCGTGAGGTATCACGACTCTCTTTATATCTTCCTTTGGTAATGCTTATCGGTATGCAGGATTGTGTAATTAGATAGGATTATCCTACGCTCTGTTTCTAACATCACTATAGATTTATTAATGAATCGGTCATTTTATTTTGATAGATCTCGATAGTATCCGCCAACAGAATGAAGAAGATTTTACCCCATTATTCGACCCTAATGCTGAAAAACGTATAATAGTTAAGCTTTCGAAGTAAATAACCTCTTCATTACTTCGATTTACGCTAAATAATCCTTTTATTTTGCAAGCCATCTCTGATTTGCTCAATAAAGACAGTATCAACTAACAACTCATGAAAAAAACTTTACTATCTGTGCTTTCGCTGGCTCTCAGCACACCGCTGCTAGCTCAGGAAGTAGGCATTAACATCCTCAACCCAGAGCTCGCGGTGGTTCAGGGGGGGACGGGAAGCATTCGTTTTACCCTCTGTAACAACGACATCACCTTCCTCTCCCTGGATGCCAACCGCGTCAGACCGCTCATTTCCCTGCCCGCCACCCGGGCTCAGATCACCTCCGTGACCAATCTCGATGGCTCCC
>CAJYHS010000060.1 GCA_913774715.1 uncultured Siphonobacter sp.
CAATGACCGTCTGATCGAAAATCGTTACCTGATAACCTGCCTGTTGCAGGTAATAGGCCGAGCTTAGGCCAATGATGCCACCTCCCACAATTCCAACGTGTTTCATACGCGTATGGCCTGATGTTGCTTAAATAACCTGAAAACCAAATCCGTAGGGATCGTCTTCGTCAATGATGAGGTGATTATATCCGTGAATTCTCGCCCAGCCTTCAATGCTTGGCACGATGGCCGGATGATCGCCCAACTGGGTTTCGGCTTCAATGCGTCCGTTAAATATGGAGCCAATGATGCTTTCATGTACGAACACATCGCCGGGCTTCAATTTTCCCTTCGCGTACCATTGGGCCATCCGGGCGGAGGTACCCGTACCGCAGGGAGAACGGTCAATGGCTTTATCTCCGTAGAAAACTGCATTGCGGGCCGTAGAGCTTTCCTGAATCGTTTTTCCCGTCCAGAGTAAATGGCTCAATCCGCGAATGGTATCATTTTCCGGGTGAACGAAGCTGTATTTTTCGTTCAGCTGTTTCCGCAGTACCCGTGACCAGCTTACGAGCTGATCCGCACTAAAGTGTTCGAGACCGGGGAAATTTTCCTGTACGTCTACAATAGCGTAGAAATTACCTCCATAGGCTACATCGACGGTTAATTCCCCTAAATCCGGGCACTCAACGGTCAGGTTTTCAGCCGCCAGATAAGACTTAATGTTGGTAATTTTCACTGAAGTTACCTTGCGGCCGTCCATGACGTACTCGGCCCGAACGAGTCCAGCGGGTACTTCCAGATTCAATACACCGGGTGTTTTCGGCGTAATCAGATTCTGTTCGATGGCGACGGTTACCGTACCAATGGTTCCGTGACCGCACATAGGAAGGCAGCCCGATGTCTCGATAAAAAGTACCCCCGCATCATTCGCCGGATCAATGGGCGGATAGAGAATACTCCCCGACATCATATCATGACCACGGGGTTCAAACATGAGTCCTTTGCGAATCCAGTCGTATTCCCGCAGAAAATGCTGCCGCTTTTCACTCATGGAGTTTCCCTGTAGAAAAGGGATACTTCCCCCCGTCACCACCCGTACCGGATTACCGCAGGTGTGAGCATCAATACAAAAAAAATGATACGCTGAAGACATGCATTCACTCGATTAATACACTCAAAAAAGAAACTAAGCGGGAATTAATACTGGACGGGTTGCCAACGCTTTGTCGATAATTGCCTGTACGTGAGCTCGTTCTTCACCAATCAGAGGTAAACGTGGGGCCCGAACGTATTCTGAGGCAATACCCGTTGCAGTAGCGGCTAATTTGATGTTCTGCACTAGTTTAGGATGGATGTCCAGCTCCAGTAAAGGCATAAACCACTGGTAAATTTCCAGAGCTTCGGCCAGTTGTCCCTGTTTTGTCAGATTAAATAAAACGACGGTTTCTTCGGGGAAGGCATCCACTAAACCACCCACTAACCCATCAGCTCCCAATACTACCGCTTCCATAATCAGTGTATCTACACCACCCATAATCTTGAAGCGGTCACCAAAGGCATTCCGCATCCGAACGATATTGGTCAAGTCACGGGTTGATTCTTTTACGGCCTGGATGTTCGGATATTCGGATAACTCCTGGAACATCGCAATCGTCGTCATGATCTTATAATCCACGGGATTATTATAAATCATGATGGGTAATGAAGTTGCCTCAGCTACGGCTTTAAAGTATTCAACGGTTTCTCTTGCGTCGGAATAATAACGCATCGGAGGTAATAGCATCAAGCCATCTGCTCCATTGGCCTCCGCTTCTTTAGCCCGGGCTACGGCTTCACGAGTGGCCTGTTCGGCTATATTAACAATAATAGGAATTTCTCCCTGACTTACTTCCAGGGCCGCCGCGAGTAACTCAAGCTTTTCTTCGGGCGTAAGGGTACTGGCTTCGCCTAACGAACCACCAATGATAGCCCCGGTTATACCGGCCTTCATCTGGGCCTGCAGGTTCTTCTGAAATAAAGGTAGGTCTAATGTATCTTCTGAGGTAAAAGGCGTAAGCATGGCGGGATAAACTC